>JBLRWJ010000001.1:0-21997 GCA_047921315.1 Rhodobacterales bacterium
GGCACGGATGCCGATGACAGCACTTTTGATCAGGCAACATATCGTACAACTGCAGCAGCGGCCCCTGCCAACATCACCGAAGCAACCGAGATCCGTTATATCTCCCGCGAGGGTGATACAGCGGCTGACGTAGCCAAAGGGTTGGCAAACGCTTACAAGATCTATGCGGCTGAGAACGGTCTTGACGAATCCGTGTTGAGCATCAATGCAAACGGGGGGTCTCTGGCAATTGCATCTACCGTAACAGATGCAACAGACTCTCTTGTCGTCAGTGTGTTCAATCCGCAAGCTGGTGCAGGTTCTTCAACGACAATCGGCGGCGGATTGGAAGCCCTGAACGCAATCAACGTGGGCTCCGATGCCGGCGCGGCCTCAGCACTTGCTTCGATCGAATTCATGATCGAAACCGCCATCACCTCCGCGGCAAACTTTGGTTCTGCGCAAGGGCGGGTTGACACCCAAGCCGCATTTGTCAGCCAGATGAGCGATGCCCTGCGGTCGGGTATTGGCGCGCTTGTGGATGCCGACATGGAAGAAGCTTCCGCACGTTTGCAAGCCCTGCAGGTGCAGCAGCAGCTGGGTATCCAGTCGCTTTCCATTGCAAACCAGGCACCACAGTCGATCTTGTCACTGTTCCGGTAAACGCGTCTGGCACGGGGGTGCCATATTGCATCCCCGTGCTTTCTTTCTGACCCAATAATCCTAAGGAAGGAATGGACGTGAACCATCACATTCAAGCCCAAAGCGCCTATCGAAAAATCACCGCTCCCACTCGAACTCCGAGGGGAACCGAGTATGAAGTGGTGGCCCGCATCACTCACAGGTTAAAATCTGCCGCATCAAAGGGCGCGAATGGATTTCCAGAGCTTGTTGCCGCCCTGCATGAGAATAGGCAACTCTGGTCAAGTTTTGCGGTGGATGTCGCAGATCAGGATAATGCCTTGCCACAAGATTTGCGTGCCAGAATATTCTTCTTGGCTGAATTTACACTTGGGCACACTGGAAAGGTCCTTTCAGGAACAGCAGGAGTTGAGCCCCTGCTAGAGATCAATACTGCAATCATGCGTGGTTTGCGTGGACAAGGACAGGTAGCATGAGCGGTCTTGTTCTAAAACTTGGCCCAAATGAGCGCGTTCTGATCAATGGTGCCGTGATTCAGAACGGTGATAGACGCAGCAGGCTGTCGATCATGACACCCAATGCCAATGTTTTGCGGCTGCGTGATGCAATCCATCCCGAACAAGTAACAACCCCTGTCCGGCGGATCTGCTACCTGGTTCAGCTAGTCCTATCAGGCGATGCGGATCCGGCAGAGCAACACCTTCCCCTTCTGCGCAGGATCGAGGAATTGAGCCATATACTGACCGATGCCGACAGTCGGTCTCAACTGGCCATTGCCACAGAAGCAGTGATCGCCGGTCAACATTACGCTTGCCTCAAAGCACTTAGAGCCCTTCTTCCAAGAGAAGAACGTTTGCTTGCGGTGGGCCGGGCATGAGCTTCCAGCCTGTCATTCCGCAATCCGGTCTGGCTGGCTGGCGTTTTTTACAGCGGACCTTTGATCAGCAGACCGTTGTTTTTGCGAAAGGGCCACAGCTTTTACGCGACACTGCGTATTTTGAGGCGCGCATCGGGTCAGTAAACTCCGCTGAAGAGCTTGTTGCCGACAGACGTTTGTTGCGCGTAGCCTTGGGTGCATTTGGACTGCAGGACGACATAAACAACCGGTTTTTCATCCGTAAAGTTTTGGAAGGCGGCGTTATCCAACCGGATTCTTTGGCCAATAAACTGGGTGATGATCGTTACCGCGAGATGTCCCGCGCATTTGGCTTTGGCGATTTGGCGGTTCCTAGCAGCAAGTTGTCGGATTTTGGGCCAGATATTACGGCACGATATCGACGACAACAGTTTGAATTGGCCGTCGGTACACAAAGTGAACCATTGCGGCTTGCCCTGACGGCAAGTCGCGATTTACCGGAATTGGCCGCCAGCACAGACACTGAAAGGACAAAGTGGTTTCGCATCATGGGGCGTCCGCCGCTACGGAAGATCTTTGAAACAGCACTTGGACTTCCAAGCAGCTTTGGCAGCCTTGATCTGGACCGACAGCTTGGTGTCTTTCAGGATAGGGCCCGCAGGCAGCTTGGGATTTCCTCTCTCAGCGACCTTACGGAACCTGATGTGCAAGACAAACTGATCCAGCGTTTTTTGCTCCGTGCTGATATCACTCAGCAAAGCTATGTCGGCTCCGCATCTGTTGCGCTGGGGTTGTTGATGAACATGCGCCGCTGATTGTCCTGGGATCACCTTTTTGCTCTTGCTTGGTGGCGTTCGGCTTCCGGGCCAAGGCGTTTGATACACGGTTTTGTTGGGGCCTAGCGGTTTGTCTTTATTTTCGCCCGGCACTCACCCAAGCTGAGGATGCTTGGATCTGTGAATGCAGGGCAAAGGATGTATCAGCCGTGTTTTATCATCACATGGCGCACAAAGGTGTAATCTTCCAATGAATAGGCAGACATGTCCTTGCCGTAGCCTGATTGCTTGATCCCGCCATGGGGCATTTCGTTCACCAACATAAAATGCGTGTTGATCCATGTGCAGCCATAACGCAGGCGCGCTGCAGTTGCCATTGCGCGGCCTACATCGCGCGTCCAAACGGAAGACGCTAAGCCATAATCACTGTCATTTGCCCATGTCACAGCCTCATCCACATCAGAAAACGGGGTGATGGACACGACGGGGCCAAACACCTCACGGCGGACAATTTCATCGGCTTGGGTTGCTCCGGCAACAACTGTGGGGCGGTAGTAGAACCCCTGATCCATCGCCTCGCCGCCTGTGGTGATCTGGATATGGTTCATCTCGCGTGCGCGGTTCACAAAACTGGCAACACGATCACGCTGACGCAGGCTGATCAGCGGCCCGATCTCGTTGGTGGTATCATCCTCATTGCCAAGCTGGATCGAGGCTACGGCATCCGACAGATCCGCAACCAGCTTGTCGTAAACCTTTTTACCCGCGTAAATCCGGCAGGCGGCGGTGCAATCCTGACCGGCGTTGTAAAACCCGAATGCGCGCAGCCCTTCGACCACTTCGGATACATCGGCATCGTCAAACACGATCACAGGCGCCTTGCCGCCCAGCTCCAGATGGGTGCGCTTGACCGTTTTGGCGGCGGCATCCAGCATTTTCTTGCCAGTCGCCACATCACCGGTCAGACTGATCATATCCACTTGGGGATGGTTAATCAGATAATTACCCACAGTGTGCCCCCGCCCCGGCAGGATATTCACCACCCCTTCGGGGAGTTCCTCGGCAAGAATTCTGGCCATCTTCAGCGCGGTCAGCGGTGTCTGTTCTGACGGTTTGAACACCACCGTGTTGCCGCCCGCAATGGCCGGGGCCAACTTCCATGCCATCATCATCAACGGGTAATTCCAAGGCGCGATCGAGGCGACAACACCGATAGGATCGCGCCGGATCATGCTGGTATGGCCCTCCATATACTCGCCCGCGATGGCGCCCGTCTGGCAGCGGACTGCACCCGCAAAGAAACGGTAGCAATCCACGATTGCGGGAATTTCATCGTTGCGGGCCGCGTTGATCGGCTTGCCGCAATTCAGCGCCTCGAGGGTGGCAAAGCCTTCGGCCTCTGCCTCGACCCGGTCAGCGATGCGCAACAAAGCGGCAGAGCGTTCTGCAGGCGTGGTGCGCGACCAGCCCTCAAAGGCCTTGCGCGCCGCCGCGACAGCACGATCCACCTGTGCTGTGCTCGCCTCGGCCACTTCAAGGATCAGACCACCTGTCCGGGGATCAAGGATCTGTTCTGCGGCGTCCTGCCCGGGTTCAAACCGATCACCGATCAGCAGGTCTGTTTCAATCTTGCCCATGTGGTCACCTCCCTTGGGTCATTTTCTGGTCATTTGCCTGATCCGGCGGTCTCGGATCCGCCGCGTGTCAGATAGTAGGCGATGAGGATCGGGACGAAGGTGGTGACGAAAACCACGATCGCGACAACATTGGTGACGGGGCGCTGCCTTGGCCGCACCAGTTCATTCAGCATCCAGATCGGCAGGGTGCTTTGCTGCCCTGCGGTGAAGGTGGTCACGATCACCTCGTCAAAAGACAAGGCAAAGGCCAGCATCCCGCCTGCCAGCAAGGCTGATCCCAGATTAGGCAGGATGATGTAGCGGAACGTCTGAAAGCCATTTGCCCCCAGATCCATTGACGCCTCTACGATGGACCCGGACAACCGCCGGAATCGCGCCACCGCATTGTTGAACACGATCACGATGCAAAAAGTCGCGTGGCCGAGCAGGATCGTCCATGTTGAAAACGGAATTTCCATGATCGAGAAGGCAGATCGCAGCGACATGCCTGTGATGATCCCCGGCAAGGCAATGGGCAGGATGATCAACAGGCTGATCTGGTCACGCCCAAAGAACCGTGAGCGCGCCATCGCAGCCGCGCATAGCGTGCCGAGAATCAGCGCCATCACCGTCGAAAGCGCGGCCACCCTGAGCGACAGGTAAAGCGGCGGCCAGACATCGGCACGGTTCCACGCCACGGCAAACCATTGCGTGGTCAGGCCCGGTGGCGGAAACTGGTAGGTGCGTTCATCCGTGGTAAAGGCGTAAAGAAAGATCAACAGGATCGGCAGGTGCAGGAACAAAAGCCCCCCGATGGCCGATACGGTCAATAGCAGTGGCGGACGGTTATCAGAGCGCATCGAAAGCCCCCTTGCGCCGCGCAATGGTCAGATAGACCAGCATGATCAGGATGGGGACCACGGCAAAGGCAGCGGCCAGCGGGATATTTCCGGCTGTGCCCTGTAGCTGATACACGGCTTGCCCGATAAAGCGGCGCGATGATCCGACAATCTGCGGGATGATGTAATCACCCATCGTCAGCGAGAAGGTAAAGATCGACCCCGCGATGATACCCGGCAAGGCCAGCGGGAAAATGACAGTGCGCATGGTCTGCCAGCGGCTTGCGCCCAGATCTGCCGACGCCTCAAGCATCGATTGCGGCACCCGCTCCAGCGCGGCCTGCATCGGCAGGATCATGAACGGCAGCCAGACATAAAGGAACACCAGCCAAGTGCCGATATAGCTGGTGGAAAGCGAACTTCCCCCGATGACGGGCAAAGCCAGTATACCGTTCAGGATAGCCGATGCGCCGATCCCGTCTGTTGCCCATGTGATGATCCCCTCACGGGCAAGGATCAGTTTCCATGCATAGACCTTGACCAGATATGATGACCAAAGCGGCAGCATCACCCCCAGATAGAACAGCGCCTTCCAATGCCCGCGCGCATAGCGGGCTGCGTAATAGGCTATCGGAAAGGCGATGATCACGGCGCCAAGCGTCACTGCGGCGGACATGGTGACGGTGCGGATGATGATGTCCATATTGGACGGGCGGAACAGCTCTGCGTAGGTGGATAATGTGAATTCACGCCTGATCTGACCGGAAAATTCGTCAATCGAGTAAAAGCTTTGCAGCAAAAGCGCCAGCAAAGAGCCAAGATAGACCACAACAAGCCAAAGAAGCGGCAAGGCCAGCAATGTCACCAAAAGGATATTGGGATACCGCCAGAAAAGCGCCGATATACGGTCGCCCAAGCCACGCTCTGGCAAAATCGCCCCGGTTGGTACGCGGGTGGTTGCCATGACAGGATCAGGTGCCACAGTCATCAGCCCTGCTCCATCACGTGCATGGCTTGCGCATCCCAGCTTAGGCCTACTTCGCTGCCCTGTTCCGGCACCGTTGCGCCCTTGGTCAGAAACAACGAGATTTCGCCTCCCGGCACGGCCACAACAACACGTGTGCCGGCCCCCAGATAGCGCAGGGCGATGACGTGCCCGCTCACACGCGCGCTGGCCGCGTCGATCCGCACCGCTTCAGGGCGCAGGCTGACCGGATATGCGGGTGCCCCGAAGCTTGCGGCCATATCCGCGCTCAACACATTGGAAGAGCCGACAAAATCAGCCACAAACCTTGTCCGCGGGCGCTCGTAAATATCGTTTGGCGTGCCGATCTGCGCAATTTTCCCTTCAGAGAATACCGCGACCTGATCTGCCATCGACAATGCCTCGCCCTGATCATGGGTCACGAACACAAAGGTAATGCCAAGCCGTTGTTGCAGGGCCTTCAACTCATCCTGCATCGCTTCGCGCAGTTTCAGATCCAGCGCGCCCAGCGGCTCGTCCAGCAGCAGCACGCGCGGTTCATTGATCAAGGCGCGCGCCAGCGCCACGCGTTGCCGTTGCCCGCCAGAAAGCTCTGCGGGTTTGCGGTTGCCGTAACTGTCCAGCTTGACCAGCGACAGCAGCTCATCCGCCCGCGACAGGCGGGTGCGCTTGCCCACACCGCGCACCATCAGGCCATAAGCAACGTTGTCGCGCACATTCATATGCGGAAACAGGGCGTAATCCTGAAACACGGTGTTCACATTGCGCCGGTTCGGGGGAATAGCGCTGCAATCCTGCCCGAAGATACGGATTGTGCCGCCAGTCGGTTGCTCGAACCCGGAAATCAGGCGCAGGCAGGTTGTCTTGCCTGATCCCGAAGGGCCAAGCATCGCGAAAAATGTCCCCTCCGCGATCCGCAAATCCACATCATCGACCGCCCGGACCGATCCGAAATGGCGTGATACATTTGAAAACTCGACTGCTGCGGTCATGGGTCTGTCCAGGGTCATCAGGGGGGCTACCCCCGCAAAAGCGGGGGTGCCATTTCAGGGAGGGGTCAGAAGGTTGGGCGCGTCAGCGGCCGCCGATCACACCGATGTAATCAGACACCCAGCGGTAGTAAGGCACGCATTCATCCTGACTTTCGCAGCGGGTGACCGGCGTTGTCCAAAAGCGGATCCGGTCAAAATCGTCAAAGCCGTTTCGGGTGCAGCCCTCAGCGGTCTGCATCCCGCGCCCGTCGGTGCAGGCGGCTGGCACCACCGGGTTGGCCCCGAACCAGACAGACAGATCGGCCTGCAGGTTGGATGACAATGTATGTTCGATCCACAGATAGGCACATGTGGTGTTTTCGGCGTTCACATGCAGCATCGTGGTATCGGCCCAGCCGGTCGCGCCTTCTTGCGGGATCGTGCTGGCAACAGGCACGCCATCGGCCTGCAGCAGGTTCACCTGAAACGGCCAAGTGCCGGATGCGGCCATACCTTCATTGCGGAAATCATCCATCTGGATGAAGGCATCATGCCAATACCGCGCTGTCAGGGTGCGTTGCACGCGCAGCACATCAAGGGCGGCCTCATATTGTTCCTGATTAAGCTCATAGGGAGAGGTGATGCCCAGTTCCGGCTGGTGATACATCAGATATTGCGCGGCATCGGCAATGTGGATGGGGCCATCATAGGCCTGCACGCGGCCTTTGTTGGTCTGGCCATCGGGCAGGTCCATTTCCTCGAACACCACGTTCCACGATGTGGGCGGGCTGTCGCCGAACACTTCGGTGTTGTACATCAGGACGTTCGGACCCCACTGATAGGGCACACCGTAATGCACGCCATCCACCACATACCAAGGCGCTTCTTTCAGGCGGTCATCGACAGTGTCCCACGAGGGGACAAGCGAAAGATTGATGGGCTGCACGCGTTGTCCGGCGACCAGACGCAATGACGCATCGCCCGATGCTGTGACCAGATCGAACCCGCCCTCATTCATCAGGGCCACCATCTCATCCGAGGTATTGGCCGTTTTCACCTGCACCATGCAACCTGTGGCCTCTTCAAAGCTGGTGACCCAGTTGAAATCTGCCATGGTTTCACCGCGCTCGATATAGCCGGGCCAAGCCACGATGTTCAGCTTGCCCTCAGGCGTGCCCAATTCGGTGATCTGCGCCATGACCGGGGTCATTCCCATCATAGCGGCCAGCGCGGTTGTTCCCATCAGTCTGAGGTAGTTCATGTCAGTGCTCCCTATGTCGCGGCCCATTGATGGGGCCTGCTTGCTGTTTGGCGTCAGCGTATGGGGGGCACCGATCTTCGCAATATCAAAATGCAGAACCTATCCATCGGTTTTTCCGATACCTCAGCCTGCAAGAATCTTAACGCATGTTTTTTCAGGAACTTGGCAGAAGCCGGTTAACGACCGGGCAAGGTGGATTGCGCCACTCTGATGAAATTCCGGGCAGGCTGGCTGAGCGGGGCACCACGCCGCCAAGCAAGGCCAACCTGCACTGTCGGCAGATCACCCGAGACATCGCGGATCTCGATTCGGTCCCCCTCAAGCGACCAAGGCCGATAGACAAGCCCCGGAAGGATCGCAAGACCTGCGCCAGTGGCCACCAGACTGCGCACCGCCTCTACCGAACGCGTGCGAAACGCAATTGTGGGCTTTACCGCCAGCGCCGCCATCAACTGGCGCATACTTTCCTCGATCTCATCCACCATCAACTGAATCAGCGGCGCTTCGGACAGATGCTCCAATGCGATGGCATCGGCCTGCCCCAAGGGATGGCCAAGCGGAAGCCACAGGCGATAGGGCGATACCAGCAGTGTTTCCACGTTCAACGCCATGCGATCATGCACCGAAGATGTCAGCAGCACCGCAACATCCAACTCCCCCCCGATCAGCAGATGCTGCAGGTATTCGCCGCTGTCTTCGATCACATTCAGCTCTACCTTTGGGTGCGCGCGACGAAAGCGGGACAGGATATCCGACAGGACATATCCCGCCACCAGCGATGTTACGCCCAGCGCCAGCCGCCCGCCTTCCTGAACGGACTGCCCACGAAACGCCTGCCGCGCATTGGATACATCGGCAAGGATTTGCTGCGCATGGCGCAAGAACTGGCTGCCCAGATGTGTGATCTCCAGCCCGCGCGCCTGCCGCTCAAACAGGGTCACGCCCAGATCATCCTCCAACGCGCGGATCGCCTCGGTCACGGAGGATTGCGAGATTGACAGAACCCGCGCCGCCCCTGTGACAGACCCTTGTTCCGCCGCTGCGATAAAAAACTGCAACTGTCGCAAGGTGAATGCCAAAATCCCGGCCCCGTTCTGGTGTCTTTGCGGCAGCATCGCGGCTACCGGAGCGGGAGGTCAAGCAGAAGATCGGCGCGCGCACCCAGAATGCTTGACACCGGCCTGACATACTGGTTTTTGCTGGTGCATTAGAGCGCCTGTTGTGATGCGCCATGGATTGTCTGGATACGGTTGGTTTATGCCGGGCATTATTCGCACCGCGAAGGAACGAGAGTGACAAATCATCTTTATCAGAACGACCTGCCTGACGGCCTGAACCTTGGGCCGGTTGTGGCCATTGATTGCGAAACGATGGGCCTCAATCCGCATCGGGACAGGCTCTGCGTGGTGCAACTGTCTGGTGGTGACGGGCATGCGCATATCGTCCAGATTCAAAAGGGCCAGACCGAGGCCCCAAATCTGGCGGCATTGCTGGAAAACCCCGATGTTCTGAAGCTGTTCCATTTTGGCCGCTTTGATATTGCAGCAATGTATCATGCCTTTGGTGCATTGGCGCAGCCGGTCTATTGCACCAAGATCGCCAGCAAACTTGTCCGCACATTCACAGACCGTCATGGGCTGAAATATCTGTTGCAGGATCTGGTTGGTGTTGATGTATCAAAACAGCAGCAGCAAAGCGATTGGGGGGCCGCTGATCTGTCCAAAGCGCAGATGGATTATGCGGCATCTGATGTCTTGTATCTTCACAGGCTGAAGGAAGCATTGGACGTGATGCTGCAGCGCGAAGGCCGCGATGAGATGGCACAAGCCTGTTTTGATTTCTTGCCAATGCGTGCCAAGCTGGATCTGGGCGGTTGGCCTGACATGGATATCTTTGCACATTGATGGATAACGCACAGACATTCCTAGAGATCGCCCGCCGCGTGATCCGCACCGAGGCTGACGGGCTGCGGCAATTGGCTGACGGGTTGGGCAATGAATTTGCCTTGGCCGTTGACATGATGCTGGGTGCGAAAGGCCGGATCATTGTGTCTGGCATGGGCAAATCTGGGCATGTGGCGCGAAAGATTGCCGCCACGCTGGCCAGCACAGGCACCCCTGCCCAGTTTGTCCATCCCGCCGAGGCAAGCCATGGTGATCTGGGTATGCTGACCGCGAATGATGTGTTGCTGATGCTGTCAAATTCCGGCGAGACGCCCGAACTCGCCGATATGATCGCGTATTCCCGCCGCTTTTCCATCCCGATGATCGGTGTGGCCAGCCGCGCAAACTCGACCCTGCTCAAGCAATCAGATGTGGCGATCACCCTGCCCCGCGCCGATGAGGCCTGCGGCACAGGCGTTGTGCCGACCACATCAACGACAATGACATTGGCGCTGGGCGATGCGCTGGCCGTGGCCTTGATGGAGCACCGCCAGTTCCAGCCTGAGGATTTTCGCAATTTCCATCCCGGCGGCAAACTGGGTGCGCAACTCAGCCGCGTGCGTGATCTGATGCATCATGGGGAAGCGTTGCCGCTGGTCGCCGGCTCTTCCCCGATGAGCGATACGCTGATCGAAATCAGCCGCAAGGGCTTTGGCGTTGTCGGTGTCACCGATCAGGACGGGCTGTTATCCGGGATCATCACCGATGGCGACCTGCGCCGCCATATGGACGGTCTTTTGTCTTTGACGGCAAATGACGTGATGACCCGCGATCCGCGCACTGTCAGCCCCGAGGCGCTGGCCGAGGCGGCTGTGGGCGTGATGAATGAACGCAAGATTACCTGTCTGTTTGTGATTGATCCGTCCAAACCGGGCAAGGCCGTGGGGCTGATCCATATCCATGACTGCCTGCGCGTAGGGCTGGGCTGATCCATGGCGATGCGCGACAGTCTGCGGTCCCGCATCATCAACTGGCTGAAGATTCTTTTGCCACTGATGGCACTTGGCCTGCTGTCCACGCTGTTTCTGGTATCGCGCAACATTGATCCGACACAATCAATCCCGCAGAGCCGGGCAGATCTGGAAAGCCGGACAGGCCATCAACAGATCACCGAGCCGAATTTTTCCGGCGTCACCCAAGAGGGGCATCGCGTTGTCTTTGTGGCCAGCAGCGCCCAGATTGATCCGGAACAGACCGACCGTGTTCTTGCCAATGCTCTGGATGTGCGGATGAATCTGGCTGAGGGCGGGCAGATCGATATCGTGTCACGCTTTGGCAATGTGAACGATGCTGACGGGCTTGCGATCCTTGAGGGGGATGTGGTTCTGACCAGTTCCACCGGCTACCGGATCGAGACCGAGAAACTGATCACGCAGATGCGGCAGATTGCGGCAGAATCCGCAGGGCGCATCACAGGGAATGGCCCGCCCGGACATCTGGATGCGGGAAAAATGACGATGACAACCGATACCGAGACCGGTGACGTCCATTTGCTTTTCACAAATGGTGTAAAATTGATATACGATCCACAAACTCAGGGAAATCCGTAACGCAATGTCCAGATACCGGCCCATTCTCATCGCCTTGATCACCTTTGGGTGGGCCACCTTTGGCATGACGCATCCCGGACAGGCGCAAACCACCAATCTGGCATTCGGGACCATTCAACAGGACACATCGCTGCCTGTCGAAGTGACCGCCGATAGCCTGTCGGTGAGTCAAACCGATGGAACGGCGATATTTACGGGCAATGTGGTGATCATTCAGGGCGATATGCGCCTTGCCGCGCCGCGGGTGCTGGTGGTCTATGCGCAGGCAACCGATGCCCAGCCCGGGCGTATCGCACGGCTGGAGGCGACAGGCGGTGTGACCTTGGTCAGCGGCCCTGATGCGGCAGAGGCGGCGCGCGCGGATTACAATGTGGATGACGGTTTGGTGGTCATGCAGGGGGATGTTCTTTTGACCCAAGGTGCCAGCGCGCTGACATCGGACCAAATGACCGTCAATCTGGAAGATGGCACCGCACAGATGGACGGACGCGTCAGAACAATCCTGCGCGGGGCGGATTGAGCATGGCAAAACCCCAACTGACCGTCACCAAGGGCGATTCGGGTCTGCGGGTCAGGAACCTGCGCAAAAGTTACAAAAAGCGGGTCGTGATCCGGGAGTTCAGCATGGACCTGAACCGCGGCGAGGTGGTGGCCCTGCTGGGTCCGAACGGATCAGGTAAATCAACCACATTCTACGCCATTGCCGGCCTTGTTTATCCCGAAGGCGGCGAGGTCATTCTGGATGGCCGTGATGTGACCAACCTGCCGATGTATCGCCGCGCCAAACTGGGCATCGGGTATCTGCCGCAGGAAATGTCTATTTTCCGTGGTCTCTCGGTCGAGGATAACATCAGTGCCATTCTCGACATCACGGTAAAGGATAGCCACAAACGGCGCGAGCGGCTGGAAGAATTGCTGTCAGAGTTTTCGATCGAACATCTGCGCCGCGCCCCTGCCCTTGCCCTGTCAGGTGGTGAACGGCGCCGCGTTGAGATTGCGCGCTGTCTGGCCGCTGATCCAAAGTATCTTTTGTTGGACGAGCCTTTTGCCGGGGTCGATCCGATCAGCGTTGGCGATATCCGTCATCTGGTATCTGACCTGAAGAAACGCGGCATCGGCGTGCTGATCACGGATCACAATGTGCGCGAAACGCTGGAGATTGTGGATCGTGCCTATATCCTGCACGATGGCAAGGTTCTGATGTCCGGCACACCCGATGACGTGGTGCGCAACGAGAATGTGCGCCGTGTATATCTGGGCGACAGCTTCCGCATTTCCTGATCAAAGCGCTTTTTCGGAAACAGTCCGGAACCAGTCGCGCTGTGCCGCAGGTGTTCTAGTGATTGACAGATACCCATTCCATCCTCTCCAATAGCAGAATGACAATCGTTCGTGCTTTCACGGTTCATATCATCGCTCTGCCTTTTTGGCGGAACCGTGGCACATTGGGCGGCGGTCGCAATCCAGCATTCGGGCGTGATGTGGCCGCGGTGTGTTAGCTGCGGATCATTCCCGATATGTCACGCAAAGGAGACATGATGCGCTATCAGATCAGTGGCAAGCAAATCGATATCGGTGAGGCCCTTCAAACCCATGTGAAGGATGAAATGGGCATTGTGATGACAAAATATGCCCAGCGCCCCACCGATGCAAACATCGTTTTCTCAAAATCCGCGCATGAATTTGTCTGCGAGGCGACAGTTCACCTATCCAGTGGCCTGACAGCCGCCGCCAAGGCCCATGCAACAGAAATCTACGCCGCCTTTGATGCCTGCAACGAAAAGATGGACAAGCAGTTGCGGCGATACAAGCGCAGGCTGAAGGATCATCACCGCGAACGGACAGAGCCGGTTGAACTCATGGGCGCGTCCACTTATATCCTCGCTTCTGAAGGAAACGACGAAGATTCGGAACCTGCCACACTGCAACCGATGATCATTGCTGAAATGGAAACGAAGATCCCTTCGCTTTCTGTTGGTCAGGCGGTGATGCAGATGGAACTGGCAGGGGCCCCGGTTTTGGTTTTCCGAAACGAGGGAAAGAACGGGGTAAATGTGGTCTATCGCCGGGACGATGGGAACATCGGCTGGATTGATCCGAGATAAGCGTTGCAGGCGACCCCGCAACCGGAGCACTGAGCATCATGAAGATTTCGACGATCCTTAAACCGGAGGCCGTGAAGGTTATATCTTCCGCCACCAGCAAGAAGCGCCTTCTTCATGATCTGGGCGAGGTTGCGGCCTCTGTCTATAAAATCAACGCTGCAACCGCGGTAGAGGCGTTGATGGAACGCGAAACTCTGGGCCCAACGGGCGTGGGACATGGCGTTGCCTTGCCCCATGCCCGCATTGAAGGGCTGGAATTTGTTCAGGGTGCCTTCATCCTTCTGGAAAAACCGATCGACTTTGATGCTGTCGATCGTGCGCCTGTGGATATTATCTTTGCTCTTTTCGCCCCTGAGGATGCAGGCGTTGAACACTTGAAAGCGCTTGCCTTGGTGTCAAGAACACTGCGCGAGCCATCTGTTTGCACCAAGTTGCGGGCAAACACAGACCCAAGCACGCTTTACACAATCCTGACAGAGGCCCCCGCCGTCCAAGCGGCCTGATGCGGGCGCTATTGCGCGCCAGCCGCCCATTCAGAAAATCCAAATGCGATATAGTCGCGTTGATAGACAGTGCTGACCAGATCCTCGATGTCGCGGTCATAGATCGCGGACAAGGCAAATGGCTGATCTTGCGGTGCATCCTGCCAAACCGGGGGATCGTCATAGCCCAGTTGTTGGGCCAGCGCGGGCAGGTATACCTCTGCCTCAGATTCCCGCAGGATCATGTCAGGCAGGGTGAACTGCGCATAGCCTTGCAAAACCTGCATCTGCGTGGCCCATCCCGCATCAACGCGCAGCATCGTTTGCCCCGTCAGATTGGCCTTCAGAAATTCCAGAAACGCGATAAACGCCGCGCGATGCGCTTGGATGTCATAGCGGCTGTCAGGCGCCTCTTTCGGGATGGGCAACCCATAGGATTTGCGCAAAATCTTGCGGATTTCGGCATAATGGCCGGGACCAGTTGACAAAATCCGCGCGCAGAACACCGCATGGGCGCGCGCAACCGGATGACGCAGCACCGTGAAGCTGCGATGGCCGGGATTGCCCCGCATCCATTGGCGCAGGGTTTTCTGGTTGAATTTACCGGGCAACGCAGCCGGGGCCACCTGATCCAGCGCCGCCAGCCACGCCAACACCTGATCTTCTGGACCGGAACGCATCGGAAGGTAGAGCAATGGCGCACGCGCTGCGGCAACATAGCCGGGCACCACCGCCCCGCGTCGCGGTTCAAAATTCGGCGTCCGCGTCAGGTTGAACCTGTCCAGCCGGGCAAGTGCATCGCCCATCTGTTCAAAGTTCTGCACCTTGTCGGACAAGGCTTCGGGATTTTGCTTTTTCAGACTGTCATCAAGACTGTCCAACTGGTGATCAACCCCAAGAAAGCGGGCCAACCCGTTCATGACGGCAACATCCTGCAGATCTTCATAGGCGACATAAAACGCCGTTTGCCCGGTAATCTGCAGCGCGTGCAACAGTTTGATCTGGAAGTCCTGCAAAGCGGCCAGATGTGCCTCAAACTCGACCTTATCAAAGACAGCACGCGCATCCTTGCGTTTCTTGACATTGGTCAGCTTCCACTGTCCCGTGGCTTGCGCGATCTTCCACGACACGTAGCTTTCAACGGGATTGCGGGTCAGCACGATCTTGGCGCAGCGCGGATCCGCCAGCGCGATGTCCAAAACCCGCGGATCATGATCATGAAAGAACCGAAACCCGCCAAGATCCGGCGTGCCGTGCTTGACCGCTTCGATCAAGCGGGCGGGGTTCTGATCCCGCATCGGTTGCGTGATCCCCAATATATCGGTCCGGTTTGGATAGCCGATAAAATGCGGATTGAACGCCTCGCCATGGCAGATCAGGCCGGGATAGGCATTCAGGTTCGTCTCAAGAAAGTTGGACCCAGTGCGCATTTCCGCAAAAACGATGAAGTAATCAAACCGACCCTGCATGATCAGCGCACCAGATAGGGTTTGCGCGGGGATTGCGGTACAGGCTGCAAATCACGCGTGACAGGGAAATCACCCATCAGATACGGGTGCATCCCCTGGTTTTTCAGGTTCTGCAGGAATTGGCCAAAACCGTCCAGATCTGTCATTTTCGGCACCTGTGATAAACGGCGCAACCCGCGATTACCGATCTCATCCAGAATGGTCTGCAAAGGTTCCATCGGGGCTTCGATAAATTCAGCCATGGTCCAGATCCGCACCCTCGCCTTGACATAGGGAGAACGCAGAGCACGCAGATGTTCGCTTTCGATCCGTTGCAGCGCGGCCGCATCTTTGCGAATATCCGCAAAATTCCGGTTGGAACGGAACAGCGGCACCGCCCAAGCGCCCGAAATCACCGAGATCTGGGCGTTCGGGTCTTTGGCAATATCCCAGCCTATGTCTTGCACATCCGCCGGCCCGAATTGAAAACATTGCCGTTCACCGCGGGTATTCCAGATCAGATTGCACAGAAATGCCCGCGGATTGTAATCGCGCAGCTTTGCGCTGTCAGACAGGCCACCGTTCATCACACGATGCCGTCCGGCAAATTCAACACGTTCTCTTGCGAAAAGATGGCCATGGACCCGCGCGCCTGTGGTCTTGGCCAACCAATCCTCAAAATCCTCGAACAGATCGGAAAACCCTTCAAACACAGAATAAGGGCCGGATGTTACGCCATTTTCCCAACCCTCATTGGGAAAACGGCTTTGCATATATAGCCCGGCGCGGCCCCGCGTTCTGCGGTCAACGGCCTTGGCAAAAATGCGGTCAATCTTGCCGGGGTTCGGCTCTGTCCGCTTCATGGCGCCTGCGGCATCGGTCAAAAACACCTCGTAGAGGCGGTTGGCATGGGGCCAGACCTTGCGCGCCACAAAGCAATCAGACCGGCGCAGAAGTTGCAGATGATCATCATAAAAAATATGGGGCTTTCCCTGAAAATCAAATTTGCTCAGCGTTAAGGATCTGCTTTCGATCTGGCTGGAATAGAGCCTAGAAAGAGACTGAAAATAGCTTTCATCGGGAATCCAGACCTTACGGAAAAACCGATCATAGGTTTCCCTTTCAGGGTCTTGCAGGATCGCTGACAAGGTCTGCCGGGTCAGGCACCACCATTGGCTGCCCATATGCGGCACCAGCCCGTTGGGCATGTTGCGCTTCAGGCCCAATTTGCGTTGCAGCCTTACAAAACTGTCGAACAGATAGCGTTGGCGTTTCCACGAGAAAGGAAACATGAGCGTGAACCGTTCCCGATCCAGCCCCCCCACAGTCCATGGCACATCAGCCGTTGTGGCGCTTTCGATGAAATCCGTCCGCGGGCGGGCTGCAAGGTAATCCTTCAATTCCTGCACCGGCCTGAGCGGCAAACAAGAGCCAGAGGCCAGATAGACATGGCGCACATCGGCAAACTGGCTCAGCATCATCTCCGCGGCTGCTTGCGATGCGGCAACGATGCCCCACGTGCCCCATTCGCAGCGATGCCGCTTACAAAACCGTATGCAAGGGACATCGGACAGCGCCGCGACAAAGGCATTATATGTCTTTTTAGAGACTGATCTATCAACATGGATCACCACAGGACAACCCGCAGCAGCCCAATGGCGCGCCACCTGTTCAGCGCGGCCCAGCGCTGTATGAACCAGCATCACGATGCCGACGGTCATGCCCAGTTCCCCTTGGACATCAGGCCCAAAATCTCAAGCTGCCGCCAGTTGATGTATTTCTCAGACCATTTGCACCAAAGCTCCGGGTTGGATTGCAGGCTTTCCGCATAGGCCCTGTATTCAACCGAGGCGGCATAATGTTGTTTTCGCGTCAGCTCTTCTGCGGCCTTGGCCGAAAATGTATCCAGAAACTTGGCATGAAGCAGGGCACCGCTGGCCTTTTCCCCACCCCATTCATCATAGACAAGGTTCAACCCGCGCGGCAGCAAAGAATGGGTTGAACTGACATAGGCATATCGCTTGTCCCATTTGACCAAGGGTATCTTGTTCAAAGCAGGGGCTTTTTCTGGCTTATCAGCAAAAAATACCCGCGCGCGCGGGCCGCCCTGAATCCATAGATTTCCAAAGCGTTTGTTGCGCGACACGGTGTAATTACCCGCATCAAACCAATTGGCAATTTCGATCGGGTCTTGGCCCGCCCGATAAGGTTGCGCATCAAGAGGGCCCTTGGGATACATATCCAACAACATCGCCGAGAATGACTTGATCGAGGACGCATCCAGCCAATCTGTCAGCGCCCGCAATGGCCGCGTATCGCAAAACGGATAAATCAGAAATTCATCCGAATCGACAACAAGCGACCAATGGCCATCCGCATAGCGCGACTGCAGCCTGTTCAGCCAATCAACGCCAAAACGCGCCCGCTTATAGCTGTGCCGCGTATGCCAAAGCGATATGTCCGGTTGATCTGCCAGATAATCCAGTGACCCATCGGTGCTGTCATTATCCACCATCAAAAAATGGTTAACGCCCATGTCGCGATAATACTGCAAGAAATATGGCAGGCGGATCTGCTCGTTCCGCAGGGTAGAAAACAAAAGGATATCACCGGGCTTGATCGCCGCAGTCCGGTCAGCAACGGGCCGCAACTCTCGCCGTTTGCGCCACGCACGTAGCAACCAGCGCTTGCGCTGAAGCCGCAGACGATATGACTGCCAAACGCCCAATCCGTGCCTTTCCTACCTCAGCAGATTTTCCCTTTACGTCTGCCAATCAATCACAAACGGTTTAATATGCCGTTGAAATGCGCTTGCCAGCTGAACGGTTTGAAACCTGTATGCCTTAACTGCCCGTCAACCTGGCCTGATGCCAGTTTTCGTATTTCTTGCCGCCAAAGATACCTGTCCTCCACGCTTGCGTAAACGGGATAATCACACAGAATTTCGCGATATATTTCAAGGGTATTGCAAATTACAGGCACGCCAAGGGCCAGTGCCTCGGCTGGCGGCAGGCCAAAGCCTTCTGCGTGGCTTGGAAACAGCGCAGCATGTGCCCGCATCAGCAGCGCAGCCATCTGCCCATCGGTCAGATCTGGCATTTCAAAAATATGTCGTCCCATCATCGGATCATTGTCCAGCCGGGCAAAGACCGCATCATTGTTCCAGCCACGGGTGCCGCAAATCAGAAGCTGCGGCATCTGGGCATCGGGACCGTCTGCATGCAGGTCAGCCCATAGATCGAACAGGAACATGTGGTTTTTACGCGGCTCTATTGTGCCGATCGTGACGAAACAGGGTCTGTTTTCATCAAAACCGGCGGGCAGGGTGGCCTGCATATCCGGGTGATGAATATCCACCCCCAAATGCGCGACAACCGTATCAGGCACCCTTCCCCAAGGTGACAAGTGGCGGATCACATCCGCCTGCGTCCGGGCTGAATTGCACAAGACAAGACCCGCATAACGCTGCACTTGCCTGAGCAGACCGCCAAAGCGCGCCACAGAGCCTGCGCGCTGGAAATGCGGAAAATCCAGTGGAATAGTGTCATGGATCATCACGGCGATCTGTCCGTTCAAGGCCCGCCGCACTGCATTCAAGACCTGATCAGACAGGTTGCTATGGCCCACATTCACATAGCTGCTGCGTGGCGGCAAATGATGCAGCAGCATGCGCCGCAGACCCAACGGCAAACATCGGGCGATGCACAAGCGCCGCAAGTCAGCCTCGGCTTGCTGGCGCGTCACTGGCAGACCGGACCGCAAACGCGACAGGCGATCAACCGGCCCCCAAGCAGTGCAGCCTTCCAACCGATCCAGAAAGCCGTGGCAGCCGCCTTTATCAAGCAGCACAAAACCCCATGCGGTTTTGACCAGACCAAAAACAGGCACTGTTTCTGCCAAAAAGGCGCGCAGATAGGCCAGCTCAACCCGGTCTATTCCAGTGTGAACGCGCCCCGCCCTGCTTGCAAGGCGCGATAAATCAAGTAATCGCGCCGGAGGGGGATCAGCCACTGTAATGGCCCGTTTGATGCCAACGCCACGCATCCGAGATCATCACCTTGAGGGTTGAACGGGTCGGGTTCCAGCCCAATTCCTGCAATGCGCGCGATGAGCCGGAAACAAGCTTGGTGCAATCCCCGGCACGGCGCGGGCCATTCACATGAGGGACATCACGATTGGTCACCGCACGGGACTGTTCGATCACTTCTTTGACTGAAAATCCTTTGCCGGTGCCAAGGTTGAACACGCGGCTGGGGTGACCCTGTTCCAGCCATTTCAAGCCAAGAACATGAGCATCCACCAGATCGCATACATGGACGTAATCGCGGATACAGGTGCCATCCGGGGTTGGGTAATCCGTACCGTGAATAGTTAACGCTGCCCGCTTGCCCGCAATCGCATCCAGCATGACAGGAATCAGATGCGTTTCGGGCTGATGAAATTCTCCGATTTCAGCCTCGGCATCGGCACCTGCCACGTTGAAATACCTAAATATCACATGTTTCAGGCCAAATGCCGTGCCAAAATCGCGCAAAATATCCTCTATCGCGCGCTTGCTGGCACCATAGGCATTGATGGGATATTGTGCTGTATTCTCATCCAGAACCACATTGTCCTGTTCACCATAGGTCGCGCATGTGGACGAAAACACAAAATCAAGACACCCTGCGGCAACAGCGGCTTGGATCAAACACAGCGATCCCGTGACGTTGTTGGCCCAATATTTGCCCGGATCAGACATGCTTTCACCAACCTGACTGAGAGCCGCAAAATGCATCACGGCGGCCGGGCGATAGGCCGCAAAAACCTCATCAAGCCGCGCACGGTCACGCAGATCTCCTTGTTCAAAGGGCCCAAACTTGACTGCGTCCCGCCACCCTGTGCTGAGATTGTCAAATGTCACGGGCTGATAGCCCGCTTGCTTCAATGCTTTACAGGCGTGCGAGCCGATATAGCCCGCACCCCCAGTGACCAAAACAGACCTCACCGGCATACCCTCCAGCAGGTTATTCTGCCGCTAATTCCTGCGATACGACCTCACGGAGATATCGGGCAAGATCATCGCGCAGATCATCGCGTGACAGGCCGAACGAGACAGTTGCCTGCAGAAACCCCGCCTTGGACCCGCAATCAAAACGCTGACCGCGGAACCTGTAGCCGTAAACCTTGCGCCCCTCTTCGATCTCCTGCGCAATCGCATCGGTTAACTGTATCTCTCCACCGGCACCGGTTTTCATCCGGTTCAGGTTTGTCAGAACATTCGGGGTCAGAATATAGCGACCGATCACCGCCAGATTGGATGGTTGCGTTCCGGCGGCGGGTTTTTCAACCATCCCTTTGACAGAGACGACTGACCCCATGTCTTCGTCAACATCGAGAATGCCATAGGATGACGCCTTCTCGGGCGCAACTTCCATCGCTGCAACGATATTTCCGCCTGTTTCGGCGTAGGATTCCACCATCTGCTGCAAGCATGGCTTTTCAGCTGCAATCACATCATCCGGCAAGATCACCGCAAAAGGTTCATCAGCGATCAGGCGGCGCGCACACCAGACCGCGTGCCCCAGACCAAGCGCCTTATGCTGGCGGATATAGGCGATAGCCCCACTGTCCATATTGGTGGACTTCAGAATTTCCAGCAGTTCGGTCTTGCCCTTTTTGCGCAATTCCGCCTCCAGCTGGGGGGCGTGATCAAAATAATCCTCCAGCGCGCCTTTGCCGCGCGAGGTCACGAAAATGAACTCCTTGATCCCTGCTGCGCGCGCCTCGTCGATCGCATATTGAATCAGGGGACGGTCTACCAAAGTCATAATTTCCTTTGGCACCGATTTGGTCGCAGGCAGGAAGCGTGTTCCCATCCCGGCAACGGGAAAAATGGCTTTGGTGACTTTCTTTCGCATCGTTAAATCCTTGTATGAAGCCCGGGCACATTACAATCACACCAAGTTCGGGCAGTATGGCTTTCTGATAAACAAGATCACCCAAAAAGGTAAGAAAATAAGGCAAAGCTTTTGGATTGAGCAAAATTTCTCTGTCAGTGTTGTGCGCCTGTCTGAAAGCGTGCAGCGCCGATCCTTTGTTTTTCATGCGTAACCCGTTTGGCGCGCCGCCATGGCAGAAACACAGGATCTGTCCGATCGCTTTTTCCCCAGACACCCCCCGTTTGTTCCCAATACCCGTCCGGGTGATACCTTACCTTGTGATAAAGCGTGCTGAGTGACAACAAAAACAATGAAACAGTTTTACCCTCTGCGGCGGCACGGGCAGCCTGCGCCCTCAGTGCTCCGGCCTGAAAGCGATAGCCGCTGATGATCAGATCATCACCCTTGCTTAGGCTCTGAAATGGCAGAAAACCCTGTTGCGCAGGGGGCAATGGTAGCGGATGTGTCAGGGGCCGCGCCCAGCCATCCGACAGGCCCGCATGCCAGCCTTTGATCAGCCGCCTGATATCACGCGGTTCTTGCAAACCAGTGATCATCTGATCGAGGATTCGGGTGCGTTGCTCCTTGAATGCGGCCTGTAGGAGAGAGGCATGGCGATGCGC
>JBLRWJ010000001.1:22097-115182 GCA_047921315.1 Rhodobacterales bacterium
TTCGGGTGCGTTGCTCCTTGAATGCGGCCTGTAGGAGAGAGGCATGGCGATGCGCAGGGCAGTGCTTGCGCAAAAAGACGGCAGTAGAGGCGGCAATCTGCTGCAGATCCAGAACCCCGCGATCCGGGCGGCGATAGGCGCTTGCGGCAAACCCGTGATGCACTTGCGCCAGCGGAACGATGGCTGTTGCATGGCCCAGTCTGGCCAAGCGCATGTTCAAATCGGTCTCGTCCATATAGAAGCGAAAGGCGGGGTCAAAGCCGCCCACCTGCGCCAGAACATCCCGGCGGACCGCCATATTGGTCCCTTCAGTTTTAACCGCCCACCCCGGTGGAGGCGTTAATTTTGTAGGATTGAGGCTATTCAGAGCCACATTCTGCGCCTGCCCGGTTTGATCCAGAATGCGACCGCGCCATTGAAACGAAATGCCGTTGCGGCCGCGCACATATCCGCCGGCTGCGGCCACATCAGGATCGTCAAAGGCTGACACAAGATGATGCAGCCAACGCGGTTCCGGCACAGCATCATCATCCAGAAAAGCCACAACCTGCCCCGCCGCCTGTGCCACACCGCGGTTGCGCGCCGCCGAGATATTGGCCTCGTCAAACGGAACCGTCTTGATCATATGAGAGAATTCAAGCCCCTCAACCGCAGACAGCCCGTCAGGATCAGCAACGACAATCACCTCAAAGGCGGGGTGGGTCAGACGGGCAACGGCCCTCAGGCAAAGTGACAGTGCAGCAGGGCGCCCGCGGCTGACGATAACGACGCTGACAGATGTCTGCGTCATTCCATTCCCATTTCCGCCATCATAGTCTCTAATCTGGCAACATCTTCGGGGTTGTTCAGTTCCCAGAATTGTCTCCCTTGGGCATTCACCTCCACGCAAAGGATCGGGCGGTTATTCTCAAGGAACCGCAATTGCTCCAAGCCCTCAAGCGCTTCAAGCGGGCCGGGCGACCAACCGACATAATCAGACAATGCGCCCGGCCTATAGGCATAGACCCCGACATGATGAAATACGGGCGTGTCTTCGGCATTTTCATAGCGGTGCGATGTGAAGGGCACCACTTCTTTTGAAAAGTATAATGCGTGTCTGTTCTTGCTGAAAACAGCCGTTGTTCCGCCGACACGCCCAGCCTTGCGATCAGTCAGAAACCCGTTCAATGCGCGCCCGTCACACCGCAGGACAGGTGTTGCCACCTGCGCCTGAGGGTCCGCAAGCAGGCCAGCGACCAGCTCTTCGACAAACCAATGCGGTGTCAGGGGCGCATCGCCCTGCAGGTTGACCACGATGTCATACCCCCCGCCCAAGGCGGCATGTGCTTGGGCGCAGCGTTCAGTGCCGTTCTGACATTCTGTGGATGTCATCACCACCTCGGCGCCAAAAGCATTTGCAGCATCGCGGATTCGGTTGTCATCGGTTGCGACAACCACATGATCAACACCGCTCACCTGCATCGCGGCGCGCCAAGAGCGTTCTATCAGGCTCTGTTCCTGCCCATTTGCCCCTTTCAAGCCGACCAAGGGCTTGCCGGGGTAGCGGGTTGAGGCATAGCGGGCCGGGATGACGATGAGAACAGACATCAGGTTTTTTTCAACTCTACACTGGGGGCATAGGCAATAAAGAACGGATTTTCATAGCCGGGTTTGCCATAGGTCAACGGCGTATGATCATCAAAGCGCACCACAAGACCACCTGCGCCTGTCAGCACAGCATGACCGGCGGCTGTATCCCACTCCATCGTGCGACCGACACGGGGATACAGGTCTGCCTCCCCTGTGGCGACAAGACAGAATTTGAGGGACGAACCCGCGCTTTTCATATCCTTGACCGCGTATTTTGAAATGTAATCATCCGTTGCCTGATCACGATGGGATTTTGACGCAACAACCATCAAGGCCTGATTGTCGGATGCCGCAACATGAAGCGGAACCAGATGGCCCATCCTGTCAGGATCGAATGCGCCTGTTTCTTCAACCGCGCTGCCGGTGGCATCAGTAAAGAACATCCGGCTTTTCGCCGGAGCATAGACCACACCGCGCGTTGGCACACCGTTTTCGACCAAAGCGATGTTTACGGTAAAATCACCACGGCGGTTGACGAATTCCTTGGTGCCGTCCAGCGGATCAACGATCAGGAAGGTGTTGCCTTGCAGCAGGTGCGAGGCTGACTGTTCCTCGGTGACCAGCATGATCTGCGGAAATTCTGACCGCAGGCCTGCAGAAATGATGGCGTCTGCGGCCTCATCTGCTTCTGTTACCGGGCTGGAATCTGATTTCACTTTGACTTCAAAATCATCAGCCTCGTAAATTTTCATGATCTCTGTGCCTGCCTCGATGGCAAGACGCCGCATCACATTTGTCAGCTTCTGGTAATCCAAACACATTCTCCTGAAATAGTCGCACTCGCTGGGGGTTGGTGTTGTTCTGTTAATGCGTTGCCTTTATGCTGAACCTGAAAGGGATCGGCAAGCGCTCTGCATGGGTGCGTGACCGTTTCCGGAACCAGCAGGCAGTAGTCGGGATATGTTTCAGCAGTCCAGCTTTCGACAGACAAGTCTTGGCGCAGCAGTCACGATTGCGGAGCTTGTTTACCATAGCATCGTCCGAAACATCCGCAAAACACATGGCAACGCCGTTATTGCGATTCTGATGAACATGCTGCAAGCGGTTGTTTTTGTGGTTGCGTTTTACGTGATGTTCACGGTTCTCGGTTTGCGCAGCGCGGCGCTACGCGGGGATTTTCTGCTCTATATCATGTCAGGCATCTTTTTGTTTCTGACCCACACCAAGACGCTTGGGTCTGTTGTCGGGTCTGAGGGCCCTGCCTCCCCCATGATGAAACACGCGCCGCTGAACACGATCATCGCAATTGCCGCAGCGGCCCTTGGCACACTTTATATTCAGGTGCTGTCGCTTGCTGTTATCTTGTTCATCTATCACGCTGTGTTCAATCCCGTGGTGATAGATCAACCCATTCCCGCCTTCGGGATGCTGCTGGTTGCATGGTTTACTGGTCTGGCAATCGGTGTGGTCTTGTTGGCGCTGAAGCCGTGGTTTCCGACCTTTGTCAGCATCTCCACCACAGTTTACCAAAGGGTGAATATGATCGCATCCGGTAAGATGTTTGTTGCCAACACCTTACCCGCATTCATGCTATCACTGTTTGATTGGAACCCCTTGTTCCACGCCATTGACCAATCACGCGGCTTTGTGTTCCTGAACTACACACCGCGCTACACGTCCTATGAATATGCAATCATTGCCGGACTGGTGCTGTTGATGATCGGACTGATGGGCGAGTTTTATACCCGCCGCCATGCATCCGCCAGTTGGAGCGCGCGACGGTGATCACCCGACGGCCCGCAAGGTGACATTAACGCGGCCACCGCGCGGCAACAGGCGCGATGAGCCAAAGCGGATCCGGTCCACCCCGTGATATGCCAGCCGCGCCGCGCCCCCCATGCGCACCACATCACCTGATTTCAGCCATATGGAGGATGTGGTATCTGACCTCTCTGTGCCGCCAACGCGAAACAACGCGTCATCCCCAAGGGAAATGGATAGAACCGGCCATGAAAAATCCCCTTCATCTGCATCCCGGTGCAGCCCCATGCGGGCGGCTTCTGCATAGAAATTGATCAGGCAACAATCCGGCGGGCGCTGGTCACTGACCAGTCGCCACCAAAGAGCCAGAACACTGTCGGGAATGTCTGGCCATGGTCTGCCGTCAGGATGGTGGTCCTGATACCGGTAGCCGCCCCTGTCAGTCACCCAGCCCAACCGCCCGGCCGATGTCATCCGTACCGACATCGGCTTGCCTGCTGATGTCACGGGGGAAAACAACGGCGCCTTGCGAATGACCGTCCGCAGATCCTCCAGCACCGCCTTTTGCTCTTGCGGCGCGAGCAAAGTCTGGAAAACATCAAACCCGCGCATCTTTATCGAAGGTTGAATCATCTTTTCTCCATCAAAGGGTGGCCAGCACGAATTTTCATACCAGATTCCTGAAATCGCTACCGGTCCGGTGCTTGCAGCGTCTATGACCCCTCCTTATATACGCTCAGAAGCGTGATGGGCGACCCCCTGACAGGGGCCGTTCGTTGCATACAGGATCGGGGTTCAGATGCCGCTACGGGTCTTGACCTCGTGCAATCGCCTTGAAGTAAGAAGGGATCGAAAAACATGTCTAAAGTCATTGGTATTGACCTCGGAACAACCAATAGCTGTATCGCTATCATGGATGGCAGCCAGCCTCGCGTGATCGAAAACGCAGAGGGCGCGCGCACAACCCCCTCCATTGTTGCCTTTACTGAAAGTGAACGTCTTGTCGGCCAGCCCGCCAAACGTCAGGCGGTCACCAACCCCGAAAACACGATTTTTGGTGTCAAACGTCTGGTCGGACGCCGCAATGACGATGCTGATCTGGCCAAAGACAAAAAGAACCTGCCTTTCGCAGTGATTGACGGCGGCAATGGCGACGCATGGGTCAAAGCCCGCGGCGAGAAATACAGCCCCTCGCAAATTTCTGCGTTCATTCTGGGCAAGATGAAGGAAACCGCCGAGTCCTATCTTGGTGAGGAGGTGACACAGGCTGTCATCACTGTTCCCGCATATTTCAACGATGCACAGCGTCAGGCCACCAAAGACGCGGGCAAGATCGCCGGTCTGGAAGTGTTGCGCATCATCAACGAACCGACTGCTGCGGCACTGGCCTACGGTCTGGACAAGAAAGAAAGCCAGATCATCGCGGTCTATGACCTTGGCGGTGGTACATTTGACGTGACCATCCTTGAGATTGACGATGGCCTGTTCGAGGTGAAATCCACCAACGGGGATACGTTCCTTGGTGGTGAAGATTTCGATATGCGGATCGTCAACTACCTTGCGGATGAGTTCAAAAAAGAGCACGGCGTTGACCTGACCCAGGACAAGATGGCGTTGCAGCGCCTGAAGGAAGCGGCCGAAAAGGCCAAGATCGAACTGTCCTCGTCCAGCCAGACCGAGATCAACCAGCCGTTCATCTCGATGAACAGCGCAACCGGACAGCCGCTGCACATGGTGATGAAGCTGTCGCGCGCAAAGCTGGAAAGCCTTGTTGGCGATCTGATCAAAGCATCGATGAAGCCATGCCTGGCCGCATTGAAAGACGCGGGTCTGACCACATCGGATATTGATGAGGTTGTTCTGGTCGGCGGTATGACCCGCATGCCCAAGGTTGTGGAAGAAGTGACCAAGTTTTTTGGCAAAGAACCACATAAAGGTGTGAACCCTGACGAGGTTGTGGCGCTGGGTGCGGCCATTCAGGCAGGCGTTCTGCAGGGTGACGTCAAGGATGTTGTTCTGCTTGATGTCACGCCGCTGTCTTTGGGTATTGAAACGCTGGGTGGTGTGTTTACCCGTCTGATTGACCGCAACACAACAATCCCGACCAAGAAAAGTCAGGTCTTTTCGACCGCCGAGGATAACCAGAACGCTGTGACGATCCGCGTGTTCCAGGGTGAGCGTGAGATGGCCGCGGATAACAAGATGCTGGGCCAGTTCAATCTGGAAAATATCCCGCCCGCGCCACGCGGCATGCCGCAGATTGAAGTGACCTTTGACATCGATGCAAACGGTATCGTGTCTGTATCTGCGCGCGACAAGGGCACCAATAAAGAGCAGAAGATCACGATCCAGGCGTCTGGCGGTCTGAGCGATGAAGACATCGAGAAGATGGTCAAAGACGCGGAGGAAAACGCCGAGGCGGATAAAGAACGCCGCGAGCTGGTGGAGGCCAAGAACCAAGCTGAAAGCCTGATCCACTCGACCGAGAAGTCTGTGGAAGAGCATGGTGACAAGGTTGATCCAACGACGGTTGAAGCCATCGAACTGGCCATTGCGGCCCTCAAGGATGAGTTGGAAACCGACAACGCATCCAAGATCAAGTCTGGCATCCAGAACGTGACCGAGGCGGCCATGAAGCTGGGTGAGGCGATTTACAAAGCCAGCCAGGATAGTGAGGATGACGATGGGATGCCGTCAGATGGTCCGCGCGGCAATAACGATGATGATATCGTTGATGCCGACTTCGAGGATCTTGACGATAACAAACGCGGTTAAGCGTCTCGCGGTACCTTGGGGCCGGTCCTGTCCGGATCGGCCCTTTCAGGTCCACTTGAGGGGGATCCCCAATGGCAAAACGTGATTACTACGATGTGCTCGGCCTTGCGCGGGGCGCCTCTGCTGATGAGATCAAGAAAGCTTATCGCAGCAAAGCGAAAGAGCTTCATCCAGACAGAAACGCTGACAACCCTGAAGCCGAATCCCAGTTCAAGGAAGCAAACGAGGCTTATGAAGTTCTGAAGGACGCCGAGAAGAAGGCGGCCTATGATCGGTACGGCCATGCCGCATTTGAGGGTGGCATGGGCAATAGCGGCGCACGTCCCGGGGCCTATGGCGGCAATCAGGGTGATTTTGCCAGCGCCTTTTCGGACGTGTTTGACGACCTGTTCGGGGACTTCATGGGTGGCCGTGGCGGTGGGCGCGGGCGCGCTGCACGCGGTGCCGATCTGCGTTATAATCTGCGCGTCACCTTGGAAGAGGCATATTCCGGCCTTCATAAAACGATCAATGTGCCAACCTCTGTTGCCTGCTCCTCCTGTAGCGGATCAGGCGCGGAAGGCGGGGCGGAACCACAAACTTGCCCCACCTGTTCAGGCATGGGCAAGGTACGCGCGCAACAGGGGTTTTTCACTGTTGAACGGACATGCCCCACCTGTGGCGGCTTGGGCCAGATCATCAAAAACCCTTGCAAGGTCTGCGCTGGTCAAGGGCGTGTGCAAAAAGACCGTGCGCTTTCGGTGAATATTCCTGCGGGCGTCGAAACCGGAACCCGTATTCGCCTTGCCGGAGAAGGTGAGGCCGGTCTGCGGGGTGGTCCGTCCGGGGATCTTTATATTTTCCTCGAGGTGATCAAGCATGATCTGTTCGAGCGGGAAAACACCAACCTGTTCTGCCGCGTGCCTGTGTCTATGGCAGCCGCTGCTTTGGGGGGTGATATCGAGGTTCCGACCATTGATGGTGGCCGTAGCCGGGTGAAAATCCCCGCAGGTAGCCAATCAGGACGGCAGATGCGCCTGCGATCAAAAGGGATGCCGGCGCTTCGCGGTGGTCCTGCAGGTGATATGTTCATCGAACTGGCCGTGGAGACACCTGTCAACCTGACCAGCCGGCAGAAAGAGATTCTGCGGGAGTTTGAAGACCTGTCAGAAGATAACAACCCGGAAAGCAAAAGCTTTTTCTCAACGGTGAAAACTTTCTGGGACAGTATGAAAGGGTAAAGCCGCGTGCTTTATCACCTTGAAGAAAGGGCGCGTATCAGCAGATAGCGCGCCCTTTCTTTTGCGCAAAATGCAAAACCGCAGACTATTCCAGACAATATTAACCATTTCTCAAAGACTTAGCGGCAGTTTGGTCTGATGATAAAAAGTGCTGCCTTTTCCGAATCCCCCATGCCTCTTTTCGAGAGTGATGAGGTGCAGACAGTTGAAAAGCTTCCCAATGGAAAGCTTCCCTCCTATATCACGGAGCATCGAAAACGGCTGCGGGGGCGGTTTGTTGCGGGTGGGGCCAGCGCGATACAGGACTATGAAATGTTGGAACTGGTCTTGTTCCGCGCGATTCCACGTCAGGATGTCAAACCGCTCGCCAACCACCTGCTGACAGTGTTTGGTGATTTCAACCGCGTGCTTTCAGCTTCGGCACCGCAACTGGCGAAGGTGAAAGGCGTAGGCGAGGCTGTGATAACCGAACTCAAAATTGTTGAGGCCGCAGCACAGCGTCTGGCGCGCTCCCGGATTTTGCAGCGGCATGTCATTTCCAGTTGGGACGCTGTTCTGGATTATTGCCATACAACAATGGCGCATCGTGATACAGAGCAGTTTCGGGTTTTGTATCTGGACCGGAAGAACATCCTTGTTGCGGATGAAGCACAGGCCCAAGGGACCGTGGATCACGTGCCTGTCTATCCACGCGAGGTGGTCAAGCGCGCCTTGGAATTGAACGCTTCTGCGTTAATCCTTGTGCATAATCACCCCTCAGGTGACCCAACCCCGTCAGAGGCGGATATCGCCATGACACGACAGATCCAGATCGCGGCTGAGGCTTTGGGCCTCACATTGCATGATCATCTGGTGATTGGCCGATCCCGCGAGCTAAGCTTTCGGTCCGCAGGCTTGTTGTAGCGCCGCCAGTTATGAAGGCTCTAACGCAGCCAAACCTCTACCCGGCGATTAACCTGTCGTCCCCATGAGCTGTCATCACACGCCATCGGTAGCGCCTCGCCGAAACTGTCAGTGGCCAGATCAACTTGCGCAAGATCAGCCGTTTCAGCGGCGGCGATGACGGCTTGGCGCACAGTATCGGCGCGGCGCTGCGCAATCACCTGATTGGATGAGGCAGCCCCTTGCCCATCACTAAAGCCCACAAACATGAGAGTTCGTCCATCATACGCCCCGTCTTCCAGCCGCCGCGCCAGTTGATCCACGTTTGACCGCGATTGCGCATCAAGACGGGCTGATCCTGCCTCGAACCGGAAGGTGGTGCTTAATCTCTGCATCGGCCCAAGAACGCCTACCATCCGTTGCAATTCCGCCAGAGAGGTTTCCTCACCCGCCTGAGAGATAGCATTTACAAACCGTTCCCCCTGCGCAGCGATCGGGATTGCTTCGGGGGCCAGATCTATGAAACCAGCGCGGCGAATGACCATTTGGGCAGGGGCGCTTTGTGTGTAGAACAGGAACTCCCGCGCCAGACGCGGCAAGCGGCGCGCAGGCATATACAGAAACATCGGCGCGGTCAGCGGATAATCCTCGGTCTTGACGGTTTGCCGCGTAGCTCTGAGTGCGAGGCCGCAATCTCCCGTTAGCCCCAGCCGCCTTACTGCACCTGTATTGGCCGCACTGGACAGCCCAATTCCGAACGGATCAGCAGATACTGCCAATGTCAGGCCAAGATCGGAATCATGCTGCTCAACCGCATCTGATATGGTCAGGCCGAGCGGCTTTAGCAATTTGTCCTCGGTCGCCTGCGCCAATCCTGAACCCCTATTGCGCAGATACAAACTTATCGGTGCATCCGGTCCACCCAGCGCATCCCAGTTTGTGATCTGGCCTGCAAAAATTCGTGCCAGATCCTGCGTTGCGATGCGATCAATGACCGCGCTTTCTGCCACAATCGGGATCAGCGCATCCAATGCCAGCACGCGAAACCGACCGCGCGCACGCAGATCACCAAACCCAGCTTCCCGCGCGCGCAGCGCCTCATCTGCGCGGATTTCACGCAAAGACATTGCAATGTCCGCCTCATTGGCCAGCAGATCGGCAAAACCTTCATCCGAACTTGTCGTCCGAAATCTGAACCGCCCGATGTCCCGACCAGTTTGCTGATCCATCAAAACATATTCAAAGTGGCTACGATCCAGCGTTTCGCGCCGCACCCCATACCCCTCATGCAGGGCAAAACCTTCAACCAGCGCGGGCATCAGAATATCCACCATGCTGGCCGCACCGGATATCGACAGCCGCGCGACATAATCCTCAAGACTGGGGCAGCCCGGACCATCACAGAGCACACCGCTCGCATCGACAGTCAATTCACCATAGACCGTATCAATACGGTAATATTCACCATCAAAGCCCAGAAACATGCCGGACAATTCCACCGCCCCATCACGCGAGGTCAGCGTCATGTCCTGCGCCCAAAGCTGTATCGGCAGACAGAGAGCCAGCAGAAAGACAGCAACATGCCGAGCAACAAAAGAAAAAAGTGCGGTCAGTTGCGCCGCACGACCACTATACATTGAACTGCCCCGATTGATTGCGCGTTAATTACGCGCGATCTTCAGGTCTTGCAGCACGTTTTTCAACACAAGAAAGTCACCCTGAGCATCACAACCCGGCATATCGATGATCAGATCGGTGACGTTCAGGTTGCCACCACCCAGAATCTGGATGGCTTGCGCCTCCATCGTGCGGTCACAAGTGTCTGCTGTGATTTCAGCTTCGACACTCAGCCCGATGACACCGGACAGATCCGCTGTACCAGAAGGGAAAGTGTAGACCTGCGCGCGCAAATCCTGATCGGGCATCGTGCGGCCATGCACTGTGACGAAACCACCCTGACCCAAGGCCGCCTGCGCCATATCGCGCGGCGCTTCAGACCAGACATGACCAGCCTCGCCGTAATCTGCGCCAAATTCCAACGCATGCACCTGCATCTGCCCCGGTCCTTGCCACTGGATCACAACGCGGTCATACATCTCGATCGATGAAAGCTCGGCCTTGGCCATGGCTGTCAACCCGTTCTGGAAAGACGCCATATAGATCGCCTGTTCCGACAAAGCGGGCAATGTGACAGACAATGCGCCGTTGGCGTCTGTCTGTTCCGTGATCATCATGCCATTGTGGTGCAATGTCACCCGTGTATCCGGAACGCATGGCGCGTCAAGCGACAGGTCAACCATCGCTGCCGCCAAGGGGCGCGCCATCAACGTGGCCACACAGGATGGTGTTGCCAATGGGCGGGAAGCCGGATCAACCGGGGCTGATGCCAAAACCAGTTGATCGGTCAAACGGTCCATCCGATCAACCGGAAGGTCAATCAACTCGGGCGGGGTGCGCGGCATGACAGGAGAGGCATGTTCCGGTGACATGCGCGTTGCGCGGGCCGATGTGTATGTGATCGAGGTCAGTTCCAGATCCGTGATGCCGGAAAATGGGCCGGGGACAAACTGCTCTTGTTGTGCGATGTCAGACACCGGCGCTGACTGTGGGCCATAGCGCAAATCAGCAACTGGCAAGGACTGCATCACATATCCAATAGATAATGCAGCCGCCACGGTTGCGCATGTCAGGATCGTGTTCTGAAATCTATACATGGCACCCTCCACAAACTATTAACGAATGCGGCAGTGATGCCAAATCAAGCTGGCATCAGTGTGTCCAATATCTGGTCTGTTTCGGGCCAGATGCCAAAATCATCGCTAACAAGCGGAATTTTGACGATTTTCCACAATCAAATGCGGCAAGCTTGTGTCATGCTATACAAGACGCCCGTGGCAATGCTTGAACTTTTTTCCAGAACCACAGGGGCACGAATCATTGCGGCCGGGGTTGCCCCATGTCGATTGATCCGCCTCGTCAAAGCCCTCAATCGCCACACCGCTGGCATCTGCGGCCAAAGGCGGCGTTGCTGTGCCATCCTGATCAGCCTTCATCTGTGCGGCCAATGCGGCCTGTTGCGCCGCGTATTGGCGCACCATTTCCTGCTGCTCTTCTTCTGTCAGGGGACGAATTTGGGCCAGTTTGCGTGTCACGTCCTCGCGCAAGCTATCCAGCATTGATTCGAACAGCTGAAACGCCTCGTTCTTGTATTCGTTCAGCGGATCACGTTGGGCATAGCCACGAAAGCTGACGACAGAGCGCAAATGCTCCAGCATCAGCAAATGTTCGCGCCATTTCGCATCAATTGTCTGTAGCAGGATCTGCTTTTCGATCTGGCGCATGTTGTCCGCGCCGAAAGCCGCAACCTTTTCATCCATATATTTCGCGGTCGCGTCTTCCAGACGTTCGGTGATCTGTTCGTCATCAACGCCGTCTTCTGCGGCCCATTCAACCACGGGAACGTCGATGCCCAGATTCTCAACGCATGCCGCGTGCAGACCATCAACATCCCATTGATCGGCATAGGTCTTGGGTGGCATGTGTTTTTCAACCAGATCATCAATAACCTGGCTGCGCATGTCAGAGATCGTGTCGGACAGGTCTTTGGCTTCCATGATCTCGCGGCGCTGGCCAAAGATGACTTTGCGCTGTTCGTTCATGACATCGTCAAATTTCAACAACTGCTTGCGGATGTCAAAGTTGCGCCCTTCAACCTTGGCCTGCGCCCGCTCAAGGGATTTATTGACCCATGGGTGAACAATTGCCTCGCCTTCTTTCATCCCAAGGCTGGACAGCACCTTATCCAGACGCTCAGAGCCGAAAATCCGCATCAGATCATCCTCAAGGCTGAGGAAGAAGGAAGACCGTCCGGGGTCACCCTGACGGCCCGAGCGGCCACGCAGCTGGTTATCGATACGGCGGCTTTCATGACGCTCGGTTGCCAGAACAAACAGGCCGCCCGCCGCTTTGACGCGCGCCTCCTCATCGGCATGTTCCGCTTCAATCCGCGTGCGCAGCTCGTCTGGATTGGCGTCAGGATCAGCGGCCAGCGCCTCCATCACCTTGAAATCCACGTTGCCGCCCAGTTTGATATCAGTACCGCGTCCCGCCATATTCGTCGCAATCGTGACAGCGCCGAACTTTCCGGCATCCGCAACAATCTGCGCTTCCTTGTCATGCTGGCGCGCGTTGAGAACGTTGTGCGGAATATCGGCATCCGTCAGCAGCTTGGACAAAAATTCGGACTTATCGATCGAGGTGGTGCCCACCAGAACAGGTTGGCCCTTGGCGTTCGCCTCGCGGATGGTTTCGACAATCGCCTCGAACTTTTCGCGGGCAGTGCGATAGACGGCATCATCCTCATCAAGGCGGGCAATGGGCCGGTTTGTCGGCACTTCGACCACACCAAGACTGTAGATTTCGGCAAATTCGTCAGCTTCCGTCAATGCGGTGCCCGTCATACCGGCCAGTTTGTCATATAGCCGGAAATAGTTTTGGAACGTCACCTGCGCGAGCGTCACGTTCTCCGGCTGGATCTTGCAGCCTTCTTTCGCCTCGATCGCCTGATGCAGACCATCTGACAAACGGCGGCCAGACATCATGCGGCCAGTGAATTCATCAATCAGCACAACGTCATCGTCGCGGACAATGTAATCCTTGTCCTTTGTGAACAGCTTATGCGCGCGCAAACCTTGGTTAACGTGGTGCACGATGGTGGTGCTTTCCGGATCATACAGCGATTGATCCTCGGCCAGTAAGCCGCGCTCGTGCAGCATCTGTTCCAGCGCCTCGTTCCCTTCGTCCGTAAAGGTCACGTTGCGGGTTTTCTCATCAAGGGTGAAATGATCCTCGTTCAATGCGGGGATCAACTGATCCACCGCCTGATACAGATCAGACCGGTCTTGTGATGGCCCCGAGATGATCAACGGGGTACGGGCCTCATCGATCAGAATGCTGTCAACCTCATCGACGATGGCGAAATAATGATCCCGCTGGTTCATCTGGTCGAGGCTGGATTTCATATTGTCGCGCAGATAGTCAAACCCAAGCTCGTTATTGGTGGCATAGGTGATATCGGCGTTATAGGCGGCTTTTTTCTCGGCTTCGGGCTGCTGGGGATAGACAACGCCTGTTGTCATGCCCAAGGCACCGTAGACCTTGCTCATCCAATCCGCATCGCGGCGGGCAAGGTAATCGTTCACGGTCACGATATGAACGCCCTTGCCCGTCAATGCGTTGAGATAGGCGGGGAAGGTCGCAACAAGGGTTTTCCCCTCGCCGGTTTTCATCTCTGCGATATTGCCCTGATGCAGGAAAATCCCGCCCATCAACTGCGTATCAAACCCGCGAAGGCCCAGCGCGCGGCGGGCCGCTTCACGGCAGTTGGCAAAAGCTTCTGGCAGAATATCGTCAAGCGCCTCGCCCTTGGCGATCCTGTCTTTGAACTCTGCGGTTTTGTCTTTCAGGCCCTGATCGGACAGCGCCTGATATTCCGGCTCCAGCGCATTGATTTTGTCGACAAGCGGACGCACCGATTTGATCTTGCGGTCATTGGGTGTGCCGAACACCTTCTTGGCAAGAGTTCCGAGTCCCAGCATATCCGTTCCGTTCCGCTCATTGACAGAGTTGTGCAAGCCATCTGCTTGCCCGCTCTTTCCGCAACACATAAGAAGAGGCGGGAAAAGACAGCCAAACCTGACCTCAAGGCGATGTAAGGGGCGGCTTGATAAGTGTCAACGCCGGGGGCCGGATGCGCCCGCTACAAAGGACGAATCCATGCTCAAACCTACAAGAATTCGCTTCACTTCCCTGTCAGCCGCCGTTTTTGCGCTCTGGGCTGTGGGCCCGGCTACGGCGCAGGATACCCCGGATGCAAACAGCGTGATCGCAACGGTAAATGGCGCAGAGATCACATTGGGCCAGATGATCATGGCGCGAACCACGTTGCCGCAGCAATATCTTTCCCTGCCTGATGATGTGCTGTTCACCGGCATTCTGGATCAGCTGATCCAGCAATCTGTTCTGGCGCAAACGATCGGTGACGACGTGCCAACACGCGTGAAAATCTCGCTCGAAAATGAACGCCGCGCGCTGTTGGCGGCGGCGGTAGTGGATGACATTCTGGCAGGTGCCGTCACGGATGAAGCGCTGCGCAATGCGTATAACGAAACATACGCCAGCGCTGAACCGTCACGTGAATGGAATGCGTCACATATCCTGGTCGAGAGTGAGGAAGAAGCGGCAGCGCTGATCGAACGGCTGAATGCCGGAGAAGCGTTTGAAGATCTGGCGCAAGAAGCATCCAGCGATTCATCAGCCGCGAATGGGGGCGAACTTGGCTGGTTCGCCTCTGGCATGATGGTGCCCGATTTTGAAGCGGCGGTTATCGCGCTTGCGGTGGGGGAAGTCTCTGATCCGGTGCAGACGCAGTTTGGCTGGCATGTGGTCAAGATGAATGACACGCGTCTGCGCGACGTTCCCACGTTGGAGCAGGTCATAGATGAACTGCGTCCGCAGGTCGAACGCGCCGCCGTGCAAACACGGCTGGAGGAGCTGACAGCCGCCGCAACGGTCGAACGGCCCGGTGAGGGGCTTGATCCTTCCCTGATCAAGAACCTTGATCTGTTGGAGAAATGATCCGATGGGCAACATCACCAAAGTGTCACCGCTGGCACCTGACTCTTTTCCAGACCTGCCAGTGATCGAAGGGGTGACATTTGCTGCGGCCCAAGCCGGGGTACGGTATCAGGGGCGCACGGATGTCATGTTGGCGCAGCTTGTGCCCGGTAGCACGGTTGCAGGCGTGTTCACCCGCTCCGCCACCCGGTCAGCGCCAGTGCTGGACTGTCAGGCCAAGATCGGTTCTGACAGTCAGCAAGGCGCCGCGATTATTGTAAATTCCGGCAATTCCAATGCGTTCACCGGAAAGAATGGCGTCGCATCGACGCATGCGGTCACAAGCGGGGTTGCGGCGGTGCTTGGCCTGCCGGAAAGCCGGGTTTTTTCATCATCAACAGGGGTGATCGGGGAACCCTTGCCGCACGAACGGATAACGGCAAAGCTGCAGGAACTGGCAGGCGCGCTGGACAAAGGCGCGATAGCGTCAGCCGCGCGCGCAATCATGACAACAGATACGTTTCCAAAAGGCGCCTCTGCCGAGGTTCTGATTGGCGGCAAAACTGTCAAGATTGCCGGCATCGCCAAAGGCTCCGGCATGATCGCGCCGGATATGGCGACGATGCTGGTCTATATTTTCACCGATGCTGCAGCAGACCGGTCCGATCTTCAGGCCATTCTGGCGGACCTCACCGATGTGACGTTCAATTGCATCACTGTGGACAGCGACACCTCAACCTCTGACACGCTGCTGCTGGCCGCCACGGGCGCATCTGGCGTCAAGGTCGATGGCACCACAGCGATATTCAAGGATGCCCTGCATGGCGTGATGCTGGATCTGGCGCATCAGGTTGTCCGCGATGGTGAAGGGGCCACCAAGTTTGTGGAAATTGCAGTGACAGGCGCTGCATCGCATGCGGATGCCAAAACACATGCAATGGCGATTGCAAATTCACCCCTGATCAAAACCGCCATCGCCGGCGAAGACCCGAACTGGGGACGCGTTGTCATGGCCATAGGCAAATCAGGGGCGGCGGCTGATCGTGATCTGCTGACCATCCGGTTCGGCGATATTCTGGTGGCGCAGGACGGCTGGGTCTCGCCCAGCTATGACGAGGCGGCGGCGGCAGCCTATATGAAAGGGCAAACCGTCCGGATCGGCGTTGATCTGGGGCTGGGTCAGGGGGCCGCAACCGTTTGGACCTGCGACCTGACCCATGGCTATATCGACATCAACGCCGATTACAGGTCTTGACGCGTGACCGATGTGAAAGTTGTTCTGGTCTCAGCGGTTGCGCTGATAGACAAAGACGGGCGGGTCTTGCTGGCGCAGCGGCCTGAAGGCAAATCCATGGCTGGTCTGTGGGAGTTTCCCGGCGGTAAAGTTGAAGCCGGTGAAACGCCCGAAGTTGCCCTGATCCGGGAATTACACGAAGAGTTGGGCATCGACACTTGGGAAAGTTGCTTGGCCCCTTTAACCTTTGCCAGCCACAGCTACGATGATTTCCACCTTTTGATGCCCCTTTTCGCCTGCCGCAAGTGGAATGGAATCGTGACACCGCGTGAAGGCCAGACATTGAAATGGGTGCGTGCTAACGATCTAAGATCATTTCCTATGCCACCCGCCGATATCCCGTTGATTCCCATTTTGCGGGATTGGCTTTAAATTGTTGTGGCCTGTTCGGTCACAAAAATAGATCAGGCAGGAAGAACCTATACCTTTGAACTAAAGATACTTTCAAAAACCCTGGATTTCTGAAATATCTGCAAAATTCTTCTACGCATTGTTAACCAAGCTGAGGTAGTCTGATGATGTGCATTCTTGGGAGGATGTGGATGCTACGAACTATTATTCTGGGAAGCTGTGTGTCTGTCCAAGGGATTTATATCAAAACCCTTGCGGATGGGCGTATTCAAGTGCGTGTCGGTTCGCGTGAATTTACCGGTCGTCCGGTTATTCAACAAGCCGCCTGAGCCGTAGGTTGCTAAAACAAAGGGGCCGCGAAAGCAGCCCCTTTTTTAGTGTTCTTTGTGCCGCAAAGCACCCGCAAGGGGATTACGCAAGATTGCGCACAACCTCTTCGCGTTCGAATATTTCGATCACATCGCCGGGGCGGATATCCTCGTAATTCTCGAATGCCATGCCGCATTCCTGACCAGAGGTGACATCTTTCACCTCATCCTTGAAGCGCTTGAGCGTCTTGAGGTTGCCTTCGTGGATCACAACATCATCGCGCAGCAGGCGCACACCCGCAGAGCGGCGCGCAACACCTTCTGTCACCAGACAACCGGCAACCTTGCCAACCCCAGACACTTTGAAGACTTCCTTGATCTGCGCATAGCCAATAAACTTTTCACGGATTTCATTGCTCAGCAGACCGCTTGCAGCCTTCTTAACGTCATCAACCAGATCGTAAATGACGGAATAGTAACGGATCTCAACGCCCTTCTGGTTCGCTGTGTTCCGGGCTGACGCATTTGCACGGACATTAAAGCCCATGATCGGCGCGCCGGATGCCTCTGCCAGACCAACATCGGTTTCAGTGATGGCACCAACACCTGAATGCAGAACGCGGACGCGCACCTCTTCATTGCCGATCTTCTCCATCGCCTGAACGATCGCTTCGGCAGAACCCTGCACATCAGCTTTGACCAGAATAGGCAGCTCTGCCACGGTCTGATCCGCTTTGGCCTTTGCCATCAACTGATCCAGTGTGGTCGCAGCACCGACCGCGGCGCGTTTTTCCTTGGCTGCCGCTTCGCGGTATTCCGCGATTTCGCGCGCCTGCGCCTCGGTTTCGACCACGTTCAGCACGTCACCCGCTTCAGGCGTGCCATTCAGGCCCAGAACCTCAACCGGCACCGATGGCCCGGCCTCTGTGATCCGTTCACCCTTATCATCGATCAATGCGCGGACTTTGCCCCACTGTTCGCCAACAACGAAGATATCGCCCTGCTTCAGCGTGCCTTTCTGCACCAGAACGGTGGCCACAGGCCCACGGCCCACGTCCAGCTTTGCCTCGATCACGGCACCTTCGGCAAACCGGTTGGGGTTCGCCTTCAGCTCCAGAATCTCAGCTTGCAGCGCAATCGCTTCAAGCAGATCATCCAGACCAAGCCCGGTCAGGGCTGACACTTCAACATCCTGCACATCGCCCGACATCGCCTCGACGACCACTTCGTGCTGCAACAGGTCCGTCCGCACTTTGGTCGGGTTTGCTTCTGGCTTGTCGATCTTGTTGATCGCCACGATCATCGGCACCTTGGCCGCTTTGGCATGCGCGATCGCTTCGACGGTTTGCGGCATGACCGCATCATCGGCCGCAACGACCAGAACAACGATATCCGTCACATGCGCGCCGCGTGCCCGCATGGAGGTAAAGGCGGCATGGCCCGGCGTATCAAGGAAGGTCAGCAATGAGCCTTTGTCGGTTTTAACCTGATAAGCGCCAATATGCTGGGTGATTCCACCTGCTTCCGATGCCACAACCTTCGCGTTGCGGATCGCATCCAAAAGGCTGGTCTTACCGTGATCGACGTGACCCATGATCGTAATGACCGGCGGGCGCGGCTGCAGGCTTTCCGCGCTGTCCGCAACCGAGGCAATCACATCTTCCACATCAGAATCAGACACGCGGACAGACCGGTGGCCAAATTCCTCGATGATCAGTTCAGCCGTATCCGCATCAATCGTTTCGTTCTGCGTGACCATCAGGCCATTCTGCATCAGGGCCTTTACAACAGCCCCCACACGTTCTGCCATACGGTTTGCCAGTTCCGACACCACAATGGTTTCTGGCAGTTGCACATCACGCACAATCTTTTCACGCTCGACATTGCCGCCCATCGCCTTTTGGCGCGCACGCTCTTGCTTGCGCTTCATGGCGGCCATGGATTTGGTGCGCCCGCCTTCGCCACCAGACAGCGCCTGATTCAGCGTCAGTTTGCCGGAACGGCGGCTGTCTTCGCGTGCCTTGGCGGCGCGTGCATCACGATCTGTCGGATCTGGCTCGCGTTCTTTTTTGCGCGGTGCGACAACAGGGGCCTTGGCCGCTGTCCGGCTGACAGGCGCGTCCTCGGCTGGGGCTGCGGCGGCAGCGGCGGCGCGTTTTGCGGCATCTTCCGCTTCGCGCGCCTTGCGCTGCTCTTCCTCGGCCTTTGCCTTCAATGCTTCTTCGCGCTGACGCTCTTCGCGTTCTTTCGCCTCGATCTCCTCGCGGCGGCGTGCGCGCTCTTCTTCGCGGGCCTTTTCTTCGGCTTCGCGTTTCAGCGCCTCTTCGCCTTCGCGGGCTTTGGCTGCCTGAAGCGCCTTCAGGCGGCGCTCCATCTCAGCGTCGGAGATACCAGCGGGCCGCTTTGCGGGATCGCCCAGCGCCGGATTCGGTGCCGCGCCGCCAGATGCGGACTTTCCCGCAGCCGGTTTTGGCACCACAACGCGCTTGCGCTTGGTTTCCACGACGACATTCTTTGTGCGCCCATGGCTGAAGCTTTGCTTCACATTACCCGGACGCGCGCCGGGACCACGTACACCCAATGTCTTTTTACCGTCGTTGTCGTTCATATGGCTCTTCTATCCTTTTTGACGGTCTTGCCGCCGTCCGGGGCGCGCAGACCTTTCAGTCTTGCCGCCTCCTCTACAACACGCGGGGCCAAACCTCCAGCGGCAAGCACAACGTGTATTACAGTTTGTCGCCCAAAGGCCAAGCCCAGCTCGTCCGCCGTCAGCCAACCTATGAAAGTGCCATCGGACGGCGTGCTTAGTTTCGACTTGCCCCGTTCCGATCCATCGCTGGCCTGTATCAGCACTTGGGCATAGTCCTTGACCAACCAGTCCTTGACCTTTTCATAGCCGCTGACGGCTTCGCCGCCCTTGCGCGCCAGTGAGATCAGATCAACCACACGGCGCACCAGTTGTGTTTCCACCTGACTGATCAGGTCGTCAGGTACGATGACAGCCTGCTTTGCCGCGCGGGCAAACAGCCCTTTCTTTACAGCCTTTTCAAGCGCAGACCGCTCCGCGGAAACATAGATCCCCCGGCCGGGCAATTTGCCCATGATATCCGGAAACACCTGACCATCCGGCCCCACAACGAAACGGATCAACCCAAACTTTGGCTGCACCTCACCCGTGGCAATACATTTGCGTTCCGGTCCATCCGGCCGTTCCTTGATTTGTCCACCACGGGTCATGTCTTTTACCGAAAGCCCTGAATCAGGCTTCCGCCTCCTGTTCTTCGGCGTCACCATCTTCATCGGACAGTTCGGTCGGATCAACCCAACCCAGCATGACGCGCGCTGTCATGATCAGGTTCTGCGCCTCGTCCAACGACATGTCGAACTTTTCAAGCAGGCCCTCATCCTTGACACGCTCGCCTTTCACGGTAGTCCAGCCGCCGGCCAGCTCCCAATCCGCGCAGGTTGCGAAATCTTCCAGTGTTTTCACACCATCTTCGGCCAGCGCCTCGATCATTTGGGGTGTAAGGCCCTCAAATTCAACCAGACTATCCTCAACACCCAGTTCGCGGGCGTGATCCATGGCCGCCTTGGCCGCAGCCTCGATCGTGTCGCGGGCGCGCATCTGCAATTCGCTTGCGGTGCTTTCATCGACACCATCGATCACCAGCAACTCGTCCAGATCGACATAGGCGACCTCTTCAAGATTGGTGAACCCTTCGGCCACCAGAAGCTGCGCAAAGAATTCGTCCAGATCCAGCGTGTCCATGAACAGTTTGGTGCGCTCTTCAAACTCCTTCTGGCGACGCGAGGATTCCTCGGCCTCTGTCAGGATGTCGATATCCAGCGCGGTCAACTGGCTGGCCAGACGCACGTTCTGACCACGGCGACCAATCGCAAGGCTGAGCTGCTCATCCGGCACGACGACTTCGATCTTTCCAGCCTCTTCATCAATCACAACCTTGGATACTTCCGCAGGCTGCAGCGCGTTGACAAGGAAAGTTGCCTGATCTTCGTTCCACGGGATGATATCGATCTTTTCACCCTGAAGTTCATTCACCACCGCTTGCACCCGGCTGCCGCGCATACCAACGCAGGCACCGACCGGATCAATGGAGTTGTCATAGGAGATCACGGCAATCTTGGCGCGGCTACCGGGATCACGGGCCACAGCCTTGATCTCGATGATGCCATCATAAATTTCCGGCACTTCCATCTTGAACAGTTCTGCCATGAATTGCGGATCTGTCCGGCTGAGAAAGATTTGCGGCCCCCGCTGTTCGCGGCGCACATCCTTGATGTAGCAGCGGATACGATCATTCGGGCGATATGATTCGCGGCCTATTTTCTCGTTCCGGCGCAGGATCGCCTCGCCACGGCCCACATCGACGATGACATTGCCGTATTCTTCGCGCTTGACCAATCCGTTGATGATTGTGCCCTGACGATCTTTGAACTCTTCATACTGGCGATCACGCTCTGCTTCGCGGACTTTTTGCAAAATCACCTGCTTGGCAGATTGCGCGGCGATCCGGCCCATATCGACAGGCGGCACCTCTTCGATGAACTCTTGCCCGATCTGCGGATCAGCCATGTATTGCTTGGCCTGCTCAACCGTCATCTCGGCCTGATAATTCTCAAGCTCGTCATCGGCGACAACAGTGCGCACGCGGGTGAAACGGGCGCGGCCGGTCTTGCGGTCGATCGACACGCGGATGTCCATCTCCGAGCCGTAGCGCGACTTGGCCGCACGGGCGAGGGATTCCTCCATCGCCTCGACCACCAGGCCGGGGTCGATCATCTTTTCACGGGCAACAGCCTCTGCGGTCTGCAAAAGCTCCAGCTGGTTGGCGGAAGTGATTGCCATGGTCTCAGTCCTCCTCGGAACCGGTGTCAGTGTCTGTTACGATGTCGTCAAATTGCTCTTCATCGACAAAGCCTGCCGCCTTGCGCTGGCGCAGCATCTCGCGAATCAATTCATCGGTCAGGATCAACTTTGCATCGGACAGCCAGTCAAATTTCAGACCGACAGTGCCTTCCTCGATGTTGATCAGAACCTCGTCGCCCTCAATACCCGCCAATTCACCCTTGAAGCGGCGGCGACCATCGATCAGCTCGTCTGTTTCGATACGCGCTTCATAGCCTTCGAATGTTTCGAAATCCTTGAGGCGGGTCAGGGGCCGGTCAATCCCGGGGCTGGAGACTTCAAGCGTATATTCATCAACGATAGGGTCTTCGACATCCAGTGTCGCGCTGATGGCTGTGCTGATCTCGGCGCATTCATCGACAGAGATTCCACCTTCGGGACGTTCCGCCATGATCTGCAAGGTCGAGGTTTTGCCACCCATCAGACGCACGCGCACCAGTTCAAACCCCAGATCCTCGATCACGGGGGTGATGATCTCGGCCAGACGGCGATCAATGGCGGCTTTGGCGATCAGGTCATTATTCATCGGTCAGGCTTGCCTTTCAGGCACAAAAAAAACGGGCGCGCGGCCCGTTGATCTTTCCCGGTGGTACGGTGGGATTGGACCCCAGCGCGCCGCTGTTACAAGGAATATACGCCGCATGGCCCGAGTCTGCAAGGGGGCAAAGACCCATTGTCTGCCGCTAGCCTTCGGCGATGCGATCCATGACACGCACCAGTTCCGCGCTGATCCCCGGCTCGGACAGGGCGTGGCCCGCATGTCGCACCATATGCAATTCAACATTCGGCCAGCGCGCGGCAAGGTTCCACGCGGCCTGCGGCGGGCAGATCATATCGTAGCGGCCTTGGACAATGGCACCCGGTATATGCGCGATACGGTCAACACGGTCCAGTATCTGGCCATCATATTCCAGAAATGCCGCGTTGGTGAAGTAATGGTTTTCCAGCCGGGCAAAGGCGCGGGCATATTCACCGGGGCTTTCGCCGCCCACCCCGTTGGAATGGAAGGACGCAAGCGCATTCTCCCATGATGACCATGCTTTGCCGTATTTCGTTTCCTGCATCAGATCGCCGGAAAACAGCCGCCGGTGATAAGCGGCTATCAGATCATCATGTTCCTCTTCGGGGATCAGATCGACAAAACGCGCCCATGTCTCGGGCCAGAATTTTCCGGCACCACCACCATAAAACCACCGCAACTCCGCCTGGGTTGCCAAAAACACACCGCGCAGGACAAGGCCGGACACGCATTCAGGGTGTTCCTGCGCATAGATCAGCGCCAGCGTGGCACCCCAGCTGCCACCGAAAACGATCCATTGGTCGATATCCAGATCAGTCCGTATCCGTTCAATATCGCGCACCAGATGCCATGTTGTGTTGTGTTTGACTGATGCATGTGGCCGCGAACGCCCGCAACCGCGTTGATCAAACAGGATCACACGGTAGATTTTTGGATCAAAATAACGCCGCATCGCCGGGCTGCATCCACCGCCGGGACCACCATGCAGCACAACAACCGGCCTTCCTTGAGGATTGCCGGATTGCTCCATATACACAGTGTGGCCATCGCCCACATCGATCATCCGCTGATCAAACGGGTCGACCGGCGGGTGAAGATAGTGAACTGCGCTTTTTTGGCCCAAGTATTTGTCCATGATAACCCTATATATGCAATGGACTTAAAAGAGCACATGGAGATGAGAATGCAAGCCGGTCAGACCACTGTTGATCCTGCGGAAGTTGCCAAATTTGAGGCTATGGCAGCAGAATGGTGGGACCCGAAGGGCAAGTTCAAGCCGCTACATATGCTCAATCCATGTCGGCTGGATTATATCACACGCCAGATCGCCGGGGAATTCGGGCGCAATCTGTCCGAGGCTGCGCCGTTCAAAGGGTTGCGCCTGCTGGATATCGGCTGCGGTGGTGGCCTGCTGTCCGAACCCATGGCGCGGCTGGGTGCGGATGTTGTGGGGGCCGATGCCGCCCCGCGCAACATTCCCGTGGCCCAGATCCATGCGGAACAATCAGGGCTGGATATTGACTACCGTCATACCACCGCCGAGGCTATGGCCGCTGCAGGCGAGCAGTTTGATGTGGTGCTGAATATGGAAGTTGTCGAGCATGTTGCCGATCCGCTGACCTATCTGACCGCATGCCGCCAATTGCTGAAACCGGGCGGTCTTCACATCTGTTCGACAATCAACCGCAACCCGAAAAGCTTTGCGATGGCGATTGTCGGCGCGGAATATGTCATGCGCTGGCTGCCCAAGGGCACGCATGAATGGAACAAGTTCATCACGCCGGATGAATTGTTCGATCTGCTGCAGAAATCCGGTCTTGATCCGGTGGATCGCAAGGGGTTTGTGTTCAATCCGATCACATGGGGCTGGTCACTGTCTGACCGGGATCTGAGTGTGAATTACGTCACGGCCAGCGTGAAACCTGCATGATTCGGCCCGGTATCAAGCGGTGGATTGAGTATTTGAAGAACAATGAAGGGCACGTTCAGTCCTCTTCCAGCTTCAGGCGCAGCTCTCTCAGGATAGGGATGGCGGCGCGGACTTTCTCATCGCCGAGTTCCGAGATCAGTTCAGCAATCATCGGCGAGATCGCATCCAGTGCCGCGTCGCGGGCGCGGCGGCCCGCAGGGCTGATCGCCACCATTTTGCGGCGGGCATCGTCCCAATCCGGGCGAATATGGATGTAGCCGGACCATTCCAGCTTGCCCAATGTGTTGGTCATCGCACCGCGTGTGACATGAAAACTTTTGGCCAGTTGCGCCGGGCTTCGTTCTGCGCCCGAACGGGCAAGATGGTTCAAGACCGAGAAGTGGGAGATTTCCATCCCCTTGGGCAAGACTTTCGACAGCCTGTTGCGCACCAGCTGATCGGCGGTCAGAATCTCGCTGAACAGGGCCACGGCAAGGGAATTGCTGCTGTCAGACATGGGGCGGGGCGAACTTTCGATCATGGGTCAGGGCAGGCACACGCGCCCTTGCCTGTGCCACGGCGTCCATGTCGAGATCAACGTATGTGATGCCGGGCGCTGTTCCGGCATCAGCGAGCACTTCGCCCCATGGCGAGACGGCCATGCTGTGCCCATAGGTTTGACGCGTGCTGCCGGTTGTTGACGGGTGCAGCCCGGTCTGGGCGGGGGCCAACACGTAACACCCTGTTTCAATGGCGCGGGCGCGCAGCAGCGGCACCCAGTGGGCGGCACCGGTGACGGGGGAAAACGCGGCGGGTATGGTCAGAACCTGTGCGCCGGCTTGTGCAAGCATCCGGTACAAATGGGGAAAGCGGAGATCATAGCAAATGGTCATTCCGATCTGCGCAAAGCCTGCATCGGCCAGAACAGCCTTGTCGCCGGGGCGGTAGCCGGATGATTCGCGGTAGGTTTCGGTTTTTGTCACCTGCACGTCGAACATATGGATCTTGTCATAAGAGGCGTGGATTTCTCCATCAGGTGCGATCAGAAAAGACCGGTTCGCAAAGCGCCCGTCCGGATCGCGGGTTTTGAGCGCGAGAGAGCCGATCAAAAGCCAGATACCCAATGCGCGCGCCTCTTGCTGCAATCCGGCCAAGGTTGGGTCATCACATTGATGCGACAGAACCGCCGCCTGATGCGCCCGATCCGTAGATACACAATTTGTCACTTCGGGTGTCAGCACAAAACCGGCCCCCGCACCTTGCGCCTGTCGCATCATGCTGCGCACCATCGCCAGATTGGCGGCGGGATCATCCCCGGAGGTTAATTGCAGCAGCGCGGCTTTCATAGGCTGTCAACCTTGCAGCAGGGCGTCGAGTTTGCCAGCGCGGTCCAGCGCGAACAGATCATCGCATCCACCCACATGGGCATCACCGACAAAGATTTGCGGCACGGTGCGCCCGCCATTGGCGCGCTGGATCATCTCTGGTTTGCGATCAGGATTTCTCAGCACATCAATTTCCGAAAAGCTGATACCTTTCTGAGTGAGAAGGCGTTTTGCAGCGTGGCAGTAGCCGCAGAGCGGCGAAGTATAGATTTCAACAGGGCGCATGTTGAGAATGTCCTTTGATCACGGTTGCTCTGTCCGAGATCTAGGCGTCTTTTGCAACGCGCGCCAGTATCAGCACGAAAACTTGCGCAGCGCCTGCTGCTAAGCATGCCTCGGCGCAGGCAGCCAAAGTGGCGCCGGATGTCATCACATCATCAACGATCAGGATGTTGCGCGCCACCAGACGATGCCGCCTTCCAGATGTAACAGTGATGGCCGAATCGAGTGTGGAAAAGCGTTCATCGCGCCCTGCACCGTGCAAGGACGCTGTGCGCCGCTGCCGTGTCAGAAGATCGGGGCAATGCGCCAGCCCGGTTTGTTTTGCCACCGCTGCGGATAACAGCGCCGACTGGTTATAGCGGCGGCGCAACATGCGTGTCCAATGCAAAGGCACCGGCGCGATCAGCATATCGGGCAACAGGATCGGCGTTGCGACCCGCGCCATCCAGCTTGCGGCAGGCTGCGCGATATCCTGACGATCCCCATGTTTCAAAGCCAGCACAAGTCTGCGCCCTGTCTGCCGGTAAAGCATTGCCGATCGTCCGCGCACCCAAGGCCGGGCGATCCGCATGCAATCATCACAATGCACCACCTCATGCGGCAGGGCCTCTCCCGGCAGGGGCACGCCGCAGAGATCACAGACAAGACCGCCGATAAAAGCAGTGTCGCGCCAGCATGTGGCGCATAGGCCAAATTCACGCTCAACCAAGCCACCGCAGCTGAGGCAGCGTGGCGGATAGACAAGGCGCAAGGCTGTTTGAAACTTGCCCGCCATCCACCTATATCCCCCGCATGAATGATGCATCCCAGATAACCGACCGTGCCACGCTGATGTGGAACCGGACACGCGCGGCCCGAGCGCCCACTTTGTTCCTGCAAGAAGAGGCCGCGACGGAGATCAAGGATCGCCTAACATTGGTTAAAAGGGCGTTTACAAAGCCTGCGGTTGTTACAGGCCATCCGAAACTGTGGGAAAGCTTGCTACCGGATGCGCGTATTGTCGCAGATGATCCGGTTCTGGCGCTGGAGAAAGAAGCGCATGATCTGGTGATCCATGGGCTGTGCCTGCATTGGTCGGCCGATCCCGTTGGACAACTGATTCAGGCGCGGCATGCCCTGCGGCCTGATGGCCTCTGCCTGGTTTCCCTGTTCGGCGGGCAAACCCTGCATGAGTTGCGCAGCGCATTGGCCGAGGCTGAAATACGCGTAACCGGTGGCTTGTCACCGCGCATCCTGCCGATGGGTGAAATCCGTGATCTTGGGGGGCTGTTGCAGCGTGCGGGCCTTGCCCTGCCGGTTGCAGACAGCATTTCGCTGACGGTCAGCTATGCAGATCCTTTCGCTCTGATGCGCGAAGTTCGGGGCATGGGCGAGGGCAACGCCCTGACCGCGCGGTTGCGCAAACCCACGCGGCGTGCCGTATTCCAAGAGGCGGCGCAGATCTATGTTGAGCGGTATGGCGGGCCTGATGGCCGTATCCCGGCAACCTTCGAGATGATCTTTCTGAGCGGCTGGGCACCGGATGACAGCCAACCCAAACCGCTGCGCCCCGGATCTGCGCAGACACGGCTTGCCGATGTGCTTGGAGCGGTCGAATCGAAGCTGCAAGATTGACGATCCGTACAGAACCTTTATGTCCCCTGCTGACCCATTCAAAAAACACTATGAACGAGGGCCCAGATGCTGGATGCCACCGCGACCGAAACGACCCATTCCGATGCCGTAAGGCCGCCCATGTCGCAACCCGATCATCCGAAGGTGGCGATGGGTAAGGTCGGCGTTTTGCTGGCCAATCTTGGGACGCCGGACAATTACGATTATTGGTCGATGCGCCGCTACCTGAACGAGTTTCTGTCAGATCGTCGTGTCATCGATTATAGCCCTTGGCTGTGGCAGCCATTGTTGCAGCTGATCATTCTGAGCAAGCGGCCCTTCAGCAGCGGCAAGAATTACGAATCGATCTGGAACCATGACAAGGGGGAAAGCCCCTTGATGACAATTACAAAGGACCAGACGGCCAAGATCACCGAAAGCATGAAAGCGCGCTACGGTGATCAGGTGATGGTGGATTTCTGCATGCGCTACGGGAACCCGTCAACCAAATCCAAGGTGCGGGCGATGGTGGATGCCGGTTGCCGTAAGATCTTGTTTTTCCCGCTGTATCCGCATTATGCGGGGGCAACTTCGGCCACGGCGAATGACCAGTTCTTTCGCGTTTTGATGCAGGAAAAATGGCAACCCACAGTGCGTGTTGTTGACCCGTATTATGAGCATCCCCTCTACATCGAGGCATTGGCCCAATCCGTTGAACGCGCCTATGCGCTTGAGGAACACAAGCCCGAGGTTCTGGTGTGTTCTTACCATGGCGTGCCCAAAAGATACCTGTTGGAAGGTGATCCCTATCATTGCCAATGCCAGAAAACCACGCGCCTGCTGATGGAGCGTCTGGGCTGGGACAAAACCCAGATTGTCACCACGTTCCAGTCCCGGTTCGGCCCGGAGGAATGGCTCAAGCCATACACGGTAGAAGAAGTGGCGCGCCTTGCAAAAGAAGATGGGAAAAAGCGTATCGCTGTGATCGCTCCGGCCTTTTCTGCCGATTGCATCGAAACGCTGGAAGAGATCAACGAAGAGATCAAAGAAAGCTTTGAAGAGGCAGGTGGCGATCATTTCACCTATATTCCTTGCCTGAATGATGATGATGCCCATATCGCCGCGCTGAGTACGGTGATTGAAGATAACCTGAAAGGGTGGCTGGACTAAGCCATTCCGGTCCTGCCGGGCCGCTGGCAATTATCGCGCCCTGCGTGCGGGTTGCTGGGCTGAACCCTGAGCGGGCACTTTGCAGGCGGCTGTCATGCTGGTGGCGTGAAGGCGGCCTGCACGCGGGTTTTTTGCTGGGAATCAGAAGGGTCAGACCAAAATTTCGTTTGGACATAGAAAAAGGCGGTGGGTGACCACCGCCTTTCACATGTTTACTGCAAACAAATCAGCTTGCGACTGCAGCTGCGACCACTGCCAGAATCAGCAGGGGAACCAGAATGCCACCGCCGGAAGACGTGGCGGTTTCTTCAACAATCACCGGTGCTTCGATGATCGGCTCTGCCAGGCTACCGGCGTAAGCGGACGAAGCGGCAGCAGTTACAGCAGCTGCGAGTACAATTTTCTTCATGTTAACCTCCAGATATTCGGCCGGCCTGTGCCATGCACACGCCAAGCGCCCAAGACGTACCTCGTACTACTTTTTTAAGCAGCAATCCAAGGCAAATGCAAATCGACTCGCAACCGCTTGCGGCAGCTGCGAAAGAATGTCGTCAAATAAGCAACACTTGGGTTCCAACCTTGGTCATGGCGTATAGTTCTGAAATATGTTCGTTGTACAGACCGATACATCCGTTGGACGATCTGCGGCCGATTTTGCGCGTGTCATGGGTTCCGTGGATCCGGTAATAGGTCCAACTCAGGTGCAGGGCATGCGTCCCCAACGGGTTGTCAGGGCCCGGCGGCACAAAATCCGGCCATTCGGGATTGCGCTGTTTCATCGCCGGTGTCGGTGCCCAGCTTGGCCCCTCGACCTTGCGGGTAATGGATGTACGGCCGCGTCTGGTCAGGTCTTCGGATAACGGAACACTGGATGGATAGAGTTTATACGTGACACCATCTTCTGACCAATAATGCAAAGCGCGGGAATCAATATCAACCAGAACGGCACCATTTCGCAGATCCGAGAAATACGGCCGCCAATCCAGCGTTCTGAAGCTTGACGCATTGCGCCTGACAACCTGGGACAGGTCACTCTCTACCTCAACAGTGTCATCCGGATTCATCGTCTGCGCAAAGGCAGGCGTGGCGAAGGCGGCTGCACTGGCGGCAAGAAAAGACCGCCTGTTAAATGCAAGCGTATTTTTTTTAGTCATATCACAACTCCAAGACATAATACTGCCAATCATATATATTTTATTGCTTGAAGGACGCAGTCGCAAATCAAACCAGCGTCATTCAGCGCAACCACGCCAAAGTGGGTTTTATATGCTGCTCTATCGGGATAAAGCAGAAGTATAAGCCATGAAAGACCCCAGATGTTCCGAATTTATGCACTTCTAACCTCGATCACGCTGATTCTTGCAGGATGCGCAGCGCCGCAACAGCCGCCAACCCTGGGCCCAGATGGAAGACCGCTGCCGCGTGTCTACCGTATTTCGGCTGGCGATGCGTCAGAGATTCAGTTCCGCATGCTTGATTCGGTGAATTCGTTGCGCCAAGCCTCGGGCGCAGCCCCGCTACAACTGGACGCCCAGTTGACAGCAGCGGCCGCCACCCATTCACGGGACATGTCTGTGCAGAACCGTCCGTGGCATTTCGGGTCTGACGGGTCTTCGCCGATCGACCGCGTGCGGCGCACCGGATACGCGGGGCAATTGATTGGGGAAACGATATCGGAAACCTATGAGACAGAGCTTGAAACGCTGGCCGCATGGATGGAACAGCCGGATACGCGCCGCGTGATCCTTGACCGTGAGGCGCGCAACATGGGCTTTTCATGGCATCAGGAAGCCAATGGCAAGATCTGGTGGACCATGGTTCTGGGCGGCTGATCGCCTGCTTGGCATGCTTTGGTACCCCCGGCTGGTATCAGCGTGGGTTTTTGTTCTTTGCAGCCCGCCAAAGCGATAGCAGGGCCGATTCAAGGTAAATTACGGGAAGATGGATATTGGAGTTCCGTCTTGCACCATTGCATAGATGATCTCCATCTCTTCATCCGTGACTGCGATACATCCCCATGTCCAGTCCCGCTCACCGTTTTGAAACCGTCTTGGGCGACCATGGATGAAGATATCGCCACCGGGGCTTTTGCCAGCCGCTTTGGCCCGCGCGATATCAGCCTCATTCGGGTAGGATACCCCCAGCGAAAGATGGAAGCGGCTATTCGGATTGCGCCGGTCAATCAGGTATTCGCCTTCTGGAGTCCGTCCGTCGCCCTCAAAATTCTTGTGACCTTCCGGATTGAACCCCAGTTCTATGTCATAGGATGCAAGCGCCCTGTCGAAATGCATCAGATGCATCCGTCTTGCCTGTTTGAAAACAATAACCCGCGTCACGGGGGGGCCTTTGTAGACCTTGAACTTGCTTGGCTCACGCGCGCAAGCAGCCAGCCCAAAAGGCAGTGCCAAAAGTATAAAACGCCTGTTTATCATGTCTGCTCATTCTTGTTTTTTCCCAAGAATTACATGGAATCGTGACATTCAGATAGATGAAATCGCCCAGATAGCGAAAGCGTTACACCTTGTCGCGGGCGCGGATCTGTTCTTCGATGGCGGTCAGACGGTTCAGCACTTCATCACGATAGGCATCTGTCTTCTGGTTGCTTTCCTCCTGATGCGCGTCCTGCATGGAGTTGACCACCAGACCAACAATCAGGTTCACCACGGCGAATGTCGTCATCAGAATGAACGGCACAAAGAAGGCCCAAGCATAGGGATAAACCTCCATCACCGGGCGGACGATACCCATGGACCAACTTTCCAGCGTCATGATCTGGAACAGGGAATAGGCGCTGCTTCCCAAGGTGCCAAACCATTCGGGAAAGGTGTCGCTGAACAGCTTTGTCGCCATAACAGAGCCGATATAGAAGATGATCGCCATCAGCAAAAAGACACTTCCCATACCGGGCAGGGCCGTCACAAAGCCCTCGACCACACGGCGCAGGCGCGGCGCCACAGAGATGACGCGCAAGACGCGCAGAATGCGCAGCGCCCGCAACACCGACATGCCCTGCGCACCGGGCACAAGGGCGATACCCACAATGACAAAATCAAACAGGTTCCAAGCCGATGTAAAGAACCGATGCCCATGCGCCACCAGTTTCAGAACAATCTCGATCACAAAGATCGTCAGGCAAATCCGGTCTATGGTCAGGATCAGCGTTCCCGCCATATCCATCGCATTATCCGATGTCTCAAGCCCCAGTGTTACCGCGTTCAAAAGAATGACGGCGATAACAAAATTGGTCACAAGGGGGCTGGCCAGCCAGTCACCCAGACGGGTTCGAAAGGTCATGATTTGCTCCGGTTGGAAATGTCCTGCGCGGCGTCAGATATGTGGGGCCAGAAAGGCGGCTGCAAGCTCTACGTGGCTTGACCAGCGGAATTGGTCAACGACTTGCACCCATTCAAGGCGATAGCCTGCGCAAATCAGTATTTTCGCATCACGTGCAAAGGTCACCGGGTTGCAAGACACGAAAGCAATCCGACTGATTCGTGTCTTTGCCAGCTCAATCACCTGTGCCTCGGCCCCGGCGCGGGGCGGGTCTATGACGGCTGCGTCGAAGCGCTTCAGCTCATCCGGCAAAAGCGGGCGGCGGAACAGATCACGCGCCTCGGTGCTGACACGCTTGAGGCCTTCCGTCTGTCGCCAGCCCTGATCCAGCGCCTTGAGCATGGCGGCATCACTTTCAACCGCCAGAATTTCGGCCTGTTCCGCCAGCGGCAACGCAAAAGTGCCGCAGCCGGCAAACAGATCAACGATCCTTGCACTGTCCTGCACGGCCTCTGTCACAGCGCTTAGCAAAGCCGCCTCACCAGCGGCGGTCGCTTGCAGGAAAGCCCCTGCTGGCGGGGTAACGCGTGCTTGGCCAAAGCGTTGAACGGGGGGCTGACGCAGCCCAACCAGCTCATCTTCCCAGACCAGACGGGCAAGGCGGTAGTTTTCAACCTCGGCAGCCAATGCGATGCGCAACGGGCCATCAAGAGGCTTGCCGCCCGTCACCGCCACATCCAGCCCGCCCTCGCTATGGGTGACCTGCACCGTCAACTCGCCCTTGCGGCTGCTTCCGGCAACGGCCAGCGCCTCGGCCAAGGGTAGCGCCTCAAGCAACTCTGGCAGCACCAGCTGGCAATCAGGTATTTCGATCAAGGTATCCGAGGCGCGGGCATGAAAGCCGGCCATCGCGCCTTTCTTGGTGCGCTTGACAGAAAAAGACGCACGGCGGCGCGAAGCGGCAGGAGAGGTCTGCGTTGGGCGAAACTCTGCCTCAATGCCCTGTGCTGCAAGGGCGGCGCGCACGACATCCGTTTTCCATTCCATCACGAAGGCGTCAGACGCATGCATCACCTGACACCCGCCACAGGCCTTGTAATGCCTGCATGGCGGCGCAACGCGCGCCGGGGACGGTGTGACAATGCGGATATCGCTCAGCCTGTCGCCATTGCGAATGCCGGTCACAACCTCACCCGGCAGGGTCATCGGGGCATAAACCGGGCCTGCGGCGATACCATCGCCCTGATGACCCAAACGAATGATGCGATGCTCTGTCATAGGGCGGGGCATAGCCTGCGCTGCGCGCTGTATAAAGCCCTATTCTGCAGCATCCTTCAGCCCGATGAACCCACCCGATTGCCGGTTCCAATAGCGCGCATAAAGCCCGCCCGCCGCCAGCAGATCATCATGGCACCCCTGTTCGGCGATGCGGCCCTGATCAAGCACCACAATCCTGTCCATCTGGCTGATCGTGGAGAGCCTGTGCGCCACGGCCAGCACGGTCTTGCCCACCATCACCTTTTCCAGCGCGGACTGGATCGAGGCTTCGACCTCACTATCCAGCGCACTTGTCGCCTCATCCAGCACCAGAATCGGTGCATCCTTCAGGATAGCACGCGCCAACGCGATCCGCTGCCGTTGTCCGCCAGACAGTTTGACACCGCGTTCGCCCAGATGCGCATCATAGCCACGGCGCCCCTTGTGATCTTGCATATCCTTGATGAATTCATGCGCTTCCGCTTTTTCTGCGGCGGCGATCACCTCGTCCATCGTGGCATCGGGGCGGCCATACAGGATGTTATCGCGGGCAGAGCGGTTGAACATCGCGGTTTCCTGCGTGACCATTCCGATCTGACGGCGCAGGCTTTCCTGCGTCACCTCGCGCAGGTCTTGCCCGTCAATGGTCACACGCCCCTGTTCCGGATCATAAAGCCGCAACAGCAACGCCACGAGGGTTGATTTACCCGCCCCCGAAGCACCGACAATGCCCAGTTTCTCACCCGGCTTCACCTCAAGATCAATATTGCTGATCCCGCCCGCATCGCGCCCATAGGCAAAGCCCAATGCCTCAAAATGGATGCGCCCCTCTGTGACTGTCAGGTCGGTGGCAGTGGCTGCATTATCCACCCGCATGCGCGGGGTCAGCGTCTTGATGCCATCCTCGATCTCGCCAATGTTGGAGTAAATCGCCATAAGCGTAAAGCTGACCCAACCCGTCATTTGCGCAATGCGGATGGATATTGCCCCCGCCGCAACGATATCGCCCTCGGTCGCGGTGCCTTGGGACCAAAAGATCAGCGTGCCGCCGATCAACAGAATGGGCAGAATACCGGCCAAGGTCATCAATGCCACACGGAATACGGCGGCCAGTTTGCCAAAATGCAGCGCCGTGTCCCGAAATGCCTGCATCGCGCCCAGCGCCGCGCGATCCTCGTGATCGGCATGGGCGAACAGCTTGACCGTTTTGATGTTGGTAATCGTATCGACAACCTGACCGGACACCATGGCGCGCGCCCCCGCACGACTGCCCGCACGCGCGCGGATGCGGGGCAGGAACCAACGGATCAACAGGAAATAGGCGATCAGCCACAACACAAACACCAGCGCAACCCGCGCATTGATCGCCAGCAACAGGAAGATAGACCCCAGCAAAGACGCCAAGGCAAAGGCCACAACATTGATGACCTCAACCGCCACATCCGTGACGGCGCGGGCGGTCTGCATCTGTTTTTGCGCGATGCGGCCAGCAAAATCATCATCAAAGAACTTGACCGATTGGCCCAGCGTCCAGCGGTGCAACCGGCTAAGGACAAGCGGGTTCACATTCGGTTGCACAATGATCGAATTGGCCGCTGACGACAGGCCAAAGGCCAATGGGCGCAAGATCAGAAAAAACCCGATCATAACCGAGATCATCACAACATTTGTTGCCGAAAAGAATCCGTCAGGTCCGCTGGCAATCGCGCCATCAATCACCATCCCAAGGATCAGCGCCGTTCCCGCCTCCAACGCGCCTGCCGCTGCCGATAGCAGGCCCGCCAACCACAATGCAGACCATGATCCTGACAAAGCCCAGCGGAAAAACGCGCCCAGCGTCTGGGGCGGTGGCCCTTCTGCGGGGCGGAACGGATCAATATAGGTTGCAGATTGCATTTCAGGTCTTTCTGGTTCTGTCATGTCTTGGGCTTGAACCTAGCCCGCAAGGCTATCGGTCAAGAAAGCCGTCTTTGGTGCCGTGCCTCACCGATGCCGGACCATGACAAGATCAGCGCTTTGCGAGCAGATCATCACGTGTCAGGGCAAAGCCTGACGAAATCCAACGGTTCTTGAGGCGGCCCAGTTCCCGGCCTAATGCCGGTCCGGTGATGTCTGGCATCAGATCAGCGGCGGATACCGGAAACACCGCCTGCGCCCCGGCTTCAGCCGCCCGGCATGCGGAAATATCCAATTCTGTGCCCATAGCGGCCGCGCGCAAAAGCAGGATGGCGCATGCATCATCAGCCCCGTTGCGATAGCCCAACTCGCCAGGACCGCGCATGGATTCCATGCCATCGCGCAAAACGCACAAGCGGACCTCTTCGGCCCGGCTCAGGCGCAACCGCGGTGCCGCGTCAGGCCCTGCCATAACGGCAAGACGGGTCAGCCAATCGGGCGCAATTCCGGCTTGCCCCTCAAGATGGACCAGCGGGGCAAGGGCCCTATCCTCGGCACCGGGCAAGATACGGGTCAACACACCGCAGGTCCGCATGGCTGCAACGCTGGGCGCGGGATCAGCCGCGAACAATAACTTGCGCATTTCCGCGCCGACACGCTCTCGTGACAGTTGCGCCAGACCTTCTGTCGCTTGGGCAATCGCAGCCAGCGCATGTGGATCAAGACCTGCATCCGCATCACCATACCAAGCATGGAAGCGAAAAAAGCGCAGGATCCGCAAGTAATCCTCAGCGATCCGCGCCGAGGCTTCGTCGATAAAACGGACATGTCGCGCCTGCAGGTCCGGCAATCCACCAAGTGGATCAAGCACCAGACCCGTCTGATCGGCATAAAGCGCGTTCATGGTGAAATCACGCCGCCGGGCATCATCCTCAACCTTTGTGGAGAAGGCAACAATGGCGCGGCGTCCATCGGTTTGCACGTCGTGGCGAAAGGTCGTGACCTCATGCGGGATACCACCCGCGATCACCGTCACGGTGCCATGATCAATGCCTGTCGGCACCGGACGCAAACCGGCATCCTTGGCCAGTTCCATCACCATTTCAGGCCGCGCATCGGTGGCAATATCAATATCCGTCACAGGGGCGTCAATGATGGTATTGCGCACACATCCACCGACAAACAACGCTTTGTAGCCTGCCTTTGTCAGCATATCGCAAACGGCTTGCGTGTCCGGTCGCGTGATCCAGTCCGCAGTGATCCGCATCAGCCATCCATCCTGTCCGCCAAGGCGCGCAAAATACGGGCAGTTGCCCCCCAGATGTAATAGGGGCCGTATGGCACCGTAAAGTAATGCCGCCTCTGACCACGCCAGCGCCGTGACTGGATGATGAACCGTGCGGAATCTGTGACATGGGCCAGCGGCACCTCGAACACCTCGGCCACCTCGCCCGGCTCTGGGCGTGGCGTGAACGGGGCATGCACCCGCGCCAGAACCGGCGTGACGATGAACCCCGTGACGGTTTCATGCGCGGGCAGGGTGCCCAGCACCTCAACATTGGAACGATCCAGCGCGATCTCTTCCTCAGCCTCACGCAGGGCGGCGGCGATGACATCGCTATCGCCTTCGTCCTGCTTGCCACCCGGAAAGGCAATTTGCCCCGGATGATGCTTGAGGGCGGATGACCGTTTCGTCAGGATCACCTGCGTGCCGAAAGAGCGCTCGATCAACGGAACAAGAACCCCGGCTGGCCGCAACCGCCGACCCTCGGGCAGGATCACATCAGGGTTCAGATCAAAATCGGATGAGGGCCGTCCGTCATGATCCAAGGCGCGGATCACATGGGCAAGCGTGTCATGCGCCATCCTCATCCGTTCCTTTGGCTTCAAAGCCCAATGTTTTCGGATCCATGTCATAATGCGCACCGCAATACTGACAATCTGCCGTGACACGCCCATCAGCGGTTGTCATTGTGGCAATATCCTTGGCCGAGTAAATCGACAGGCTTTGCCGCACCCGGTCTTCCGAACAGCTACAGCCAAAGCGCACCGGCTGCGGATCAAACACCCTTGGCGCTTCTTCATGGAACAGCCGCACCAGCAGATCAGTAGGGGCAACGCGCGGGCCAACAAGCTCCAACTCCTCGACCGTATCCAAAAGCAGATTGGCGCGGTTCCAGTTTTCACCATCCTCGCCATCGACCAGATCACGCGCATGCAGCAGACCATCCTCGCCCGTAGCCTCGACACCTTTCGCAAAGGGTGATGCTTTGGGCATATGCTGCAACATCACACCACCGGCGCGCCAGTATTCATGAACGCCACGCTCTGTCGATTGCCCAAAGCTGAGGGCAAAGCGCGTTGGTATCTGCTCGGACTGGGCAAAATACGCCTCCGCGCAGGCGGCAAGAGAGCCGCCCGCAAGCGGTGTGATGCCCTGATAAGGGGTCATCCCCTCGCCTTGGTCGATCATGATGGCAAAATAGCCGGTTCCGACCTGATCGAAGGGTGCACCATCAGTCAGACGGTCTGCATCATAGCTGGCATAGGCACGAATCCGCGCCGGTTCACCCTCGGCCGTGGGGCCATAGTAATCGGTGGCAATCATACGCACAGGGCCTTTGGATTGAACCTGCAACTGCAATTTCCAACGCAACTTGACCGTTTGCCCGATCAGCGCTGTCAGCAGCGCCATTTCTGCCACCAGCGCCTCGACCTGTGGCGGGTAGTTATGCTGCTTCAGGATACCATCCAGCACCCCGTCCAACCGGGCAACCCGGCCACGGATATCCGACATATCCAGCTGAAACGGCAAAACCGAGTCGTCCCAGGCGATTTTTGATCCAAGTGTCATGGGGTTTCCTTACGTGCCGTCTATTGGCATATCGCCTGTATATAGGCGGGACAAGGCAGGGTCCAAGGGAATGGCTGCCAGTACCACAGTGCATGGGACAAGTTCATGATCAGACGGTTCGGCGATACGCCTCAACACGGACAGACTTATAAACGCAGGCCCGGAGCCTATGCAATCCTGCCACGCGGCGGTGATTTACTGCTGACACATCAAGCAGATCCCTGGCCGGAATTCCAGCTACCCGGTGGCGGGATTGATCCGGGTGAATCACCTATTGCCGCGCTACATCGAGAGGTGTTCGAGGAAACCGGCTGGACCATCGCCGCGCCGCGCCGCATCGGTGCGTTCCGGCGGTTTACCTTTATGCCGGAATACGACATGTGGGCCGAGAAACTGTGCTTCATCTATATCGCAAGACCTGTGCGCCAAATCAGTGCCCCAACCGAGGCAGGCCACATCGCGCTGTGGATGTCCCCGCGATTGGCGGGCCAAAAGCTTGGCAATGCTGGTGATCGGCATTTCGTGGCGCGCTATGGCGGATTTCGTCATTAAACGCATGGGGCATTGCGGGTTCAATTCACCCCGGATTTTGTCCGGTATATTCGAAAACAATTGCAGAGATATCATCCGGAAAGTCCTGACTGCCCGCATGCTCGTTCAGGTACCACAGCATAGATTCCAAAAACGCCGTTCCAGACAGATCGCGCAAATGGTCCAGCATCAGGGCAACACCTTCTGAACCCAACAGTTTGCCCGTCAGATCCGGGCATTCACTCACACCATCTGACAGGATAATCAGCCTGTCGCCCGGCTCCAGCGTGCATTCGAACTCTTCAAACACAGCCGCGTCAATCAGACCTACGGGGAGCCCGCCCTTGCCCAATACATCTTGGCGTCCATCGCGCCGCTGCACCACCGGATGCGGATGCCCCGCCTGCACCATGACAGCACGGCCGGTGGCCAGATCGATATCGGCCAGCAAAAGCGTAAAATAATGCTCGGTCTGCACTTCCTCCAACACAAGGCGGTTGAGCATTTCAACCACGCAGGCGGGCGGCAAGGGCGCGAGGGTTCCATCCTCGTTGCGGATAAGGGCAATGTTATGTTCTGGCGAGGCAGAGGAAAGATACCCCGCCAGTCGCGCCGTCATCAGCGCGGAGCTGATCCCGTGACCCGAGACATCAAGCGCAAATAGCCCGATCCGGGACCCGCCTGCCGGAAAGAAACCAACAAGATCACCGCCGACATGCCCCGATGACCGAAGCTGCAAGGATACTTGCGCCGCCCCGAAATCCCGGAACCTTTCACGCAAAAGCGATTGTTGCAGTTTCTTGGCGGCGATCAGATCATTATCCAACGCCTCATACAGCGTCTGAAGCTCACGCAAGGTGCTGCAGATCAGGCGGTTCTTTTCCGTCAACTGGCGCTGCATATCAATGATCCGCGTGCCCGCGCTGATCCGCGCCCGCAACTCTGCGGGATTGACAGGCTTGGTCAGGAAATCATCCGCCCCGCAATCAAGGCCCAGCGCCACATCCTCTTTCTCCGCCTTTGAGGTCAGCAAGATAAAATATCCATATTCCTCCCGCGGTAACTGGCGGAATGCCTGACAGAATTCCAGCCCGTCCATCCCCGGCATCATCCAATCGCTCAATACCAGATCCGGTGGATCCGAAAGACAGATCGCCAAAGCATCCCCACCGCTTTCCGCTTCGGTCACACGATAGCCCCACCGCTGCAGCGATGCTGCCAGAATGCGGCGTTGCAAGCTGCTGTCATCCACCACAAGGACATGCAGCGGCGCCGTAGCTGCGGCTGCCGGGGTTGGCATTTGTTCTTGAAGGAAATGCATATGAACCGGACCACGCTGACCTTTTGAGGGGCTTTGCAGCAGTCTTAGGGCGAATATCTTACTGACCGGTGAAACATAAAATTAAGTGTATTCATCAATCATTAGGCTGCTTGCGCTTATGCTGCCTTCAACAAGCTCAGAGGCTCGGATGATTGATTGGACACGCGTGCGCGACTTGCGGGATGAAATCGGGGATGACAGCTTTGCCGATGTTGTGGATCTTTTTCTTGTGGAAACATCCGCTGTTGTGGCGCGATTGCGTGATTATCCTGAACCCGCATCGCTGGAGGCGGATCTTCATTTTCTCAAAGGGTGTGTTCTGAACCTTGGATTTTCAAAGGTATCGGCCCTGTGTCAGCAAGGTGAGTCAATGGCCGCAAAAGGGGATGCGGCGCAGGTTGATCTGGCCGCGATCATCAACGCCTATGACCAGACTGCAGACGCCTTCAAACACGCAATGTCGCAACAATTCTCCGCCAGATGATCAGCGCGGGGACCGTTTCGCCAGAATGCGCTGCAATGTGCGGCGATGCATATTCAGTCTGCGCGCTGTTTCCGACACGTTGCGATCACACAGTTCGTATACGCGCTGTATGTGTTCCCACCGCACGCGATCAGCGCTCATCGGGTTTTCGGGCGGAGGCGGCAGATCAGCCCCGGTTGCAAGCAATGCATGCGTGATGTCTGTCGCGTCCGCTGGTTTGCTCAGGTAATCTGTTGCGCCAATCTTGACGGCGGCTACAGCGGTGGCGATGGCGCCATAACCCGTCAGCACCACAATGCGGCAATCAGGGCGCTTTTCGCGCAGCACCTCGACCACATCAAGCCCGTTGCCATCTTCCAGACGCAGATCACAAACGGCATATGCCGGAGGGCGTGCTGTCGCAATCGCTTTGCCCGCAGCCACGGACCCTGCCATTTCAACATCAAAGCCGCGTTTCTCCATCGCCTTGGCAAGACGCTTCAAAAAGGCATCGTCATCATCCAGAAGAAGAAGTGTTCTATCCTCTCCGATATCGTTCAGGTCTTCTGCCACCCGGCTCTCCCCCGATCTATTCAAGATCAATGATGTCTATTATAGCGCGTCCTGACGAGCGTCAAATAAAGCCACCAGATCAGCGCGCATCAAGAAAGCATTGAATACGATCTGCGATATCGTCGGCCCGCAACGCGCGCTGGAAAACCTCGACGACCCCTTCCTCTGGAAAGGCAAGGTAACTCATCGTTGTGTGATCCACGAGGTAATAATCCTCATCCCCGGCGGCGGGTTTTTGTTTCTGGTAAAAGGTCCGGTAGGCGCGGCTGGCGGCGCGAACCTGCTCCGCGGTGCCGGTCAGGCCCAGCATACGCTCGTGCAGATTGGCCGTGAAGGCATCAACAACTTCGGGCGTGTCACGCTCTGGATCGATCGAGATGAACACAGGTTTCACCATCTGCCCGCGCTCCTCCAGAATGTCGATCGCCTCGGCATTTCGCGCGGTATCAAGCGGGCATACATCCGGGCAAAACGTATACCCAAAATAGATCAACGCCGGTTGATCAATCACATCCGTTTCTGTCACGGTAGCACCCGTTTCATCGATCAAGGTGAACGGGCCACCAATCTGCGACACCCCGCCAGCAACAGCGGTGGACCGGCATTGCGCGTATTTGTCGCCATTCTCTGCGAAGGTCATATAAAGATAGACACCCGCTGTCATCGCAACCACCAGCCCTGCGGCCACTATGGCATAGAGTCTAAGCATGATGTTCTCCTTTATACTTGGACGCCCTGATGCGAGATCGCGCTGGGATACGCGATCATTCTGGCCTTTCGGACGGTCGGCCCCCATATTTACGACTTGAGCCCAACATGCAACGAGACGAAGGCGCACATATGAGTGATATGGAATTTGGCGTCCTCAAAGGGCACGAGCGCGGGAACTGGGTCCGCCTGCGGACCATCATCCTGTTGCGCTGGGCTGCTGTTGTCGGGCAACTGATCGCGCTTTTCGTGGCGCAGCAGGCTTATAGCCTGCAGATCGAGATGGGGCTTTGCCTGCTGGTCGTCAGTGTCTCGGTCATGGGTAACCTGATCGCGATGTTCATTTTTCCCGAGAACAAGCGCCTGTCCGAAACTGAAAACTTGCTGATGGTTCTGTTTGATCTGCTGCAACTGGCGTTGCTGCTATATCTGACGGGCGGGCTGCATAATCCGTTTTATATTCTCATCCTTGGTCCCGTCACGGTATCTGCGCTGGTTCTGACCTTGCGTTCCACCGTGTTTCTGGGGATTACCGCGATCCTTGCTGTCACGCTGCTGGCTGAATTTCATATGCCGCTGCGGACTGAACAGGGGTTTTTGCTGCGGGTGCCGGACATCTTTGTGTTCGGGAACTGGGTTGCGATTACAATTGCGGTTGTATTCCTCAGCTTTTATTCGCGCCGTGTCACCCAAGAGATGCATTCTATGTCAGATGCTTTGCAAGCCACACAAATGGCTCTGGCGCGCGAGCAAAAGCTGACGGATCTGGGTGGCGTTGTGGCAGCCGCCGCGCATGAGCTGGGCACACCGCTGGCGACAATAAAGCTGACCAGCGCTGAGCTGATCGAGGAATTGGATGATTTTCCCGAACTTCAGGAAGATGCGCGCCTGATCCGCGATCAGGCCAATCGATGCCGGGATATCCTCAGATCCATGGGTCGTGCGGGTAAGGATGATCTGATGCTGCGGCAGGCCCCTCTGGGTACCGTCGTGCGCGAGGCTGCCGCGCCCCACCTCAAGCGGGGCAAAGACATCCACTTTCAGGATGGGCTGACCCAGGAAGACAGTCAGAATCAGCCCGTCATATTCCGGCGGCCAGATGTGGTGCATGGGTTGCGCAACTTACTGCAAAACGGCGTAGATTTTGCGCGCGCCAATGTCTGGGTTGAAACGGTCTGGGACGATGACACCGTTGCTGTACGGATCATGGATGATGGCCTGGGCTATCCGCTCAATATGATGGGGCGCATCGGCGATCCGTTCATGCGCCTGCGCCGCAATGAGCCGGACAGAGCGCAAAGGCCTGAATATGAAGGCATGGGCCTTGGTCTGTTTATCGCCAAGACACTGCTGGAACGCTCAGGGGCGGAAATCAGCTTTGCCAACGGGCGTGATCCTTATCTGGCCACTGCGGAACAGCCCGAGAAATGCGGCGCGATCGTCGAGGTGGTCTGGCCGCGTGTCAAGATTGATGCGCGGCGCGGCAATACCAAGATGCCAATGGGGGAAAACCGGCTACTGGACAGCTATTAGATGTTGCCAGGCTGGCACCGCCTTAGCCGGAAACAAGCATCGTTAACGGCACCTTAACGATTTCGCGCATAAGATAAGCCTCTGGATAGAACGGGGGAAAAAGGGTGCTATCGGACAGCCTGCCGCAGATTGGATTTGCAATTCTGGCCGGGGTGTTGCTTGGCAGCCTTGTGGTGATTGCGCTGGTTCTGGCTGACAGGCGGCCCTCCCGTAATCGGGCGGCAACCCCTGAACCCGGCTTGCCACCGCCCCCGGATGATCAGGTTGTGTTTCTGTTTTCAGATCGAAGCCTGATCCAGATGACGGATGCGGGCGCTGCCTTTCTGGATAGATATGACAGTTCTGAACGGCCGACAGACCGTGACCAAGATGACTGGACCCGCATTTTGCACATCTTCGGGACGCGCTTTGCAAAGCTGCCTGATCATCCCCCGAGGATACCGCCGAAGGGTCAGACCATTTTCGAAGCCCTGACGCCGGAAAACACTGGAAAGCTGATTGTTGACTGGTGGGATGGGCACACCCGGATGACGCTGATTGAACCAATGACATGTGATCGCGCCCATGTATCCGGTCTGCAGGATGAGGCGGACTGGCTAAGACAGGCGGTGACCGGCGCGCCCTATCCCATCTGGCAATCCGATCCGCAGGGGCGGGTTGTGTGGGCCAACACGGCCTATCTGGATCTGGTCAAAAGGTTCAAGACTGACGACCACGAGGCATCACCTGTCCCATCCCTGTTCAACATCCCTTTGCAAGCGCCTGATGGTCTTGCATCTTTTCGACTGTCCCTTATGCCCAAAGGGGCCACGAACCCCTATTGGTTTGATATACGCTCTCTTAAGCTGGATGCGGGATGGATGAACTATGCGACGGATGTGAATGCCGTTGTGAATGCAGAGATCGCGCAGCGCAATTTTGTGCAGACCCTCACCAAAACCTTTGCGCAGCTTTCCATCGGTCTGGCGATCTTTGATCGCAAACGACAATTGGCCCTGTTCAATCCCGCCTTGATTGATCTGACAACGCTTCCGGCTGAATTTCTCAGTGCAAGGCCAAATCTTTTGTCCTTCTTTGACCGGCTGCGTGACCGCAACATGATGCCAGAGCCGAAGAATTACCGCTCTTGGCGTGACCAGATAACAGATCTGGTGGCCGCCGCTGACAGCGGACAATATCGAGAGACATGGACCCTGCCATCAGGCTTGACCTACCGGATCAGTGGCCGCCCGCACCCTGACGGTGCGGTCGCCTTTCTGTTTGAGGATATCAGCGCCGAAATCTCTTCCATGCGCCGCTTTCGGTCGCAACTGGAGCTGGGTCAGTCCGTGTTGAACACGCTGGATCAATCCATCGCGGTCTTTTCTGCATCCGGCCTGCTGGCTTTTTCCAACACGGCCTATCGTCAGATGTGGAAGATCGACCCGGACAGTAGTTTTGCCGATATCTCGGTGAACGACGCCTCACGCCACTGGCAAGCGGGAAGCCAGCCGACACCTGTATGGGGTGATCTGCGGGATTTTGTGGTTCAGTTTGGCGAACGAAGCGAATGGTGCGCTGACATCATGCTCAAGGATGGGCGGCCCGTGACCTGCCATGTTGTGCCGATGCCCGGGGGGACAACACTTGTGACTTTTCAGATCGAAGATATCGGACAGATCGCAGCGACAGACAGTGATTTACGCTCGACCGCCTGAAACAAAACCCGATCGCACTTGCGGGTCTTGATGGGCAGGCTACTCTGCCGTCATGATGTTACAGCCAATCCTGATCACCCTTCGCTCCCCGCAGGAGACAGAAGTATTTGCAGCCCGCCTTGGCAAACTGTTGCGGGCAGGCGATACGCTGTTGTTGGAGGGGTTAATCGGCGCGGGCAAAACCCATCTCGCGCGCAGTCTGATCCAGTCTCGATTGCGCGTGCAGGAAGATGTCCCATCGCCAACCTTCACCTTGGTTCAGACCTATGATGCCGGGGATACAGAGATTTGGCACGCTGATCTGTATCGTCTGTCAGGCCCAGAAGACATTGTCGAACTTGGGTTGACCGATGCGTTTGAAACCGCAATTTGCCTGATTGAATGGCCGGATCGTTTGGGTGAATTGCAGCCCGATACCGCTTTGACATTACGGCTGGGTCAGGGCGAAACAGACGATATGCGGCGGTTGGAATTAACGTGGACAGACCCGCAATGGGATGTACGCCTGAAGGGACTTACCAGTGACCAAGCGTGAGCGCATGGCAGATAGATTCATCGCGGCAACAGCCTGGGCAGGCGCTGAACGCAGGCCCTTGGCAGGCGATGCATCAAACCGCCGTTACGAGCGATTGTCCCTGCATGAGAAAACAGCCGTTCTGATGGATGCACCACGCGACAAGGGCGAAGACATCACCCCGTTTATTCAAATCGCGCGGTTTCTCACAGATCTGGGGTTAAGCGCGCCCACGCTTTTGGCAGAGGATACAGAGAACGGGTTTCTGTTGCTGGAAGATCTGGGTGACGATCTGTTTGCGCGCGTGATCCTGCGCGATCCTTCAAAAGAAGGAATGCTTTATGAGGCCGCGACCGATGCGTTGATCCATTTGCATAAAACCGCACCACCAGACGATCTGCCAGCCTATGATCCCGACATCATGCTGGACATGGCCGCGCTGGCCTGGCGTTGGTATCTGGGCGGCGCGCTGGCTGAGGATGCTGCCGCAGAGCAGAAGTTCCGTGCGTCTTTTGGTCCAATCCTTCATCACTATGCGGCGGATAAATCGGTTCTGATCCAGCGCGATTATCACGCAGAGAACCTGATCTGGCTGCCAGACAGGGATGGACCAGCCCGCGTTGGTTTGCTGGATTTTCAGGATGCCATGGCAGGACACCCTGCCTATGATCTGGTTTCGGTGCTTCAGGATGCGCGCCGCGATGTGCCGCCCGCGATCGAAGCAGCAATGATTGATCGCTATGTGGATGCCACAGGGCAGGACAATACCGCCTTTCGCGCGGCCTATGCCGTTCTGGGCGCGCAACGCAACCTGCGCATCCTTGGTGTTTTCGGGCGTCTTTGCCTGATGAATGGCAAGGCGCATTACGTAGATCTGATACCCCGCGTCTGGGATCTGCTTTTGCGTGATCTGGATCATCCCGCGCTCAGCCCGGTCGCATCCCTTATCACGGATGTTTTGCCTGCCCCGACACCAGCCATCCTGAAAAGGCTCAAGGACAAATGCGCCACAATCCCCAATCCGTGATGTTGTTTGCCGCGGGTTTCGGAACCCGGATGGGGCACCTGACAGCGCATCAACCAAAGCCGCTGATCCCTGTTGCGGGTCGCGCCTTGATTGACCACGCATTGGACCTTGTCCAAGATGCCGGTGTGCCGCGTAAAGTGGTCAACCTGCATTATAAGGCAGAGATGCTAAGCAACCATTTAGCGCAAACCGATGCGGTGTTATCTGTCGAGTTGCCCGATATTCTGGAAACCGGCGGCGGGTTGCGGCACGCGTTGCCCCTCTTGGGCACAGGCCCCGTCTTTACCATGAACACGGACGCCATCTGGAAGGGCCCCAACCCGTTGATATTGGCACAAAACACATGGGACCCTGACAGAATGGATGCTTTGCTGGTCTGCATTCGCCTTGCAAATGCGGTGGGCCATACCGGACAGGGGGATTTTGTCATCGAAGGTAACGGACAACTGCGGCGGGGGACTGATTATATTTATGGGGGTGTCCAGATCATCAAAACGGCAGGTCTGGCCGACATCACGGAACCGGCCTTTTCCTTGAACCTGCTCTGGGACAGAATGCTGCAAAATGGCCGTATCTTTGGTCTGCCCTATCCGGGCCTTTGGTGCGACGTTGGGCATCCAGAGGGGGTCACCCTGGCAGAACGCATGATTGGAACATCTGATGTTTGAGCCAGCGCAGAAACCGCGCGTCTTTGGTCTGCCGCCCGGCACCGATTTTCCAAAGGCGCTGGTTGAGGGGCTGATGTATCGGTTTGAGGGTCAGCCGCCCGATGCGTTGGCCCGCGTTCAGCTTATCGTGAACACGCGCCGCATGGCACGACGGGTCCGTGACCTGTTTGACGCCGGGCCAGCCCTTTTGTTGCCAAATATCAAGCTGGTAACCGATCTGGGTGATGAGGCGGGGCTAGCGCAGATACCCTTTGCGGTGTCACCCTTGCGCCGAAGGCTGGAGATTTCGCAACTGGTGTCAGGATTGCTGGATAGCCAACCGGATCTGGCGCCGCGCGCATCTCTCTATGATCTCTCGGATAGTCTGGCCGCGTTGCTGGATGAAATGCAGGGTGAAGGGGTCAGCCCTGATGTGATCCGCAATCTGGATGTGTCCGATCAATCCGGACACTGGGCGCGCGCGCAACAGTTTTTGGGAATAGTTCAGCAGTTTTTCGATGGCAGCGTGGAAGCCCCTGATCAAGAAGCCCGGCAAAGACGGGTTATTCTGGACCTGATTGAACAATGGGCGACAGATCCCCCCGCGCATCCCGTCATCCTTGCCGGATCTACCGGATCACGCGGGACAACCCGCTTGCTGATGACAGCGATTGCCAGTTTGCCCCAAGGTGCCATCGTGCTGCCCGGGTTTGATTTTGACATGCCTGCCCTGTCATGGGCAGATTTGGATGACGCCTTGCGCGCAGAGGATCATCCCCAGTTCCGGTTTCGCCTGCTGATGCGGGATCTGGACCTGTTGCCAAACGACATAGACCGCTGGTCCACGACCAGCCCACCATCACCCGCGCGCAACGCGCTGATGTCGCTGGCCTTGCGCCCCGCCCCGGTCACGGATCAATGGCTGTCCGAGGGGCCGACCCTGTCGGATCTATCCGGCGCATTGGCAAATGTCACGCTGGTCGAGGCGCCTTCAGCCCGCGCCGAGGCGATGGCCATTGCCATGCGGCTCAGACAGGCCGCCGAGGATGGGATTACGGCGGCGCTGATCACACCGGACAGGATGCTGACCCGGCAAGTGACCGCGGCACTGGATCGATGGGATATCCTGCCCGATGATAGCGCGGGCACCCCGCTCAACCTGTCACCGCCCGGCCGGTTTCTGCGGCATGTTGCGGCTCTGTTTCAGCACAAACTGACATCTGAGGCGCTGATCACGCTTCTTAATCATCCGCTGACATCTTCCAGTTCAAAGGCGGGTCGCGGGGCGCATCTGCTTCTGACCCGCGAGCTGGAGCTGCATATCCGGCGTAACGGCCCGCCCTTTCCCGATGCTGCCCGACTGCGGGCTTGGGCAGCAGGCCGCAAGGCCGAAGACGCGCATATATGGGTTGAATGGCTGATCACATGTTTCATCGACAAATGTCTGGATGGCGAGCGCACATTGTCGGACAGGCTGGCCGCCCATCTGACGCTGGCCGAACAGATCAGTCAGGGCGCAGAAGGTGAAGGTTCTGGCGAGCTATGGAAGGAAAAACCCGGACAAGAGGCGCGGCGCGTTGTTGATATGCTGCAAGCCGAGGCGGATGCCGGCGGCACCATGGACGCGATTGATTATGCCGATCTGTTCGGCGCGATCCTGTCCGGTGCAGAGGTCCGCGACAGGGATTCACCGCATTCCGCGATCCTGATCTGGGGCACGCTGGAGGCGCGGGTGCAGGGGGCCGATCTGGTTATTTTGGGTGGTCTGAATGAGGGAAGCTGGCCAGAGATGCCCAGCCCCGATCCATGGCTAAACCGAAAAATGCGCCATGATGCGGGTCTGTTATTGCCGGAACGGCGTATTGGCCTGTCTGCCCATGATTTCCAACAAGCGGTCGCCGCACCCGAGGTTTGGCTAACCCGTTCAATCCGGTCTGACGATGCGCAAACCGTCACCTCGCGCTGGGTCAATCGTATGCTGAACCTGCTTGAAGGGCTGCCTGATCAGGGTGGGCCACGCGCTGTTCAGGAGATGCGGGCGAAGGGAACCGCTTGGTTAAAACGGGTGGAGCAACTTGAAACCCCCCGGCAGCAGCCCCCGGCGCCCCGCCCTTCACCGCGGCCCCCCGTTACGACGCGGCCCAAATGCTTGTCAGTCACAGAGATCAAGCGCCTGATCAGAGACCCCTATGCGATCTATGCGCGGCATGTCCTTGGCCTGAGGCCGCTGGACAGCCTGATGCAGGCCCCCGACGCCCTTTTGCGTGGAATCGTGACACATGATGTGCTGGAGGCATTTGTTAAAGGGCTGGATGCCGCGCCGGAGACCCTGACAGAAGCCGATCTGATGGCACTGGTCGACACCGCCTTGCATCAAAACGTGCCTTGGGCCGAAATTCGCGTGCTGTGGAAGGCGCGCCTGTCACGGGCGGCGGGGTGGTTTGTCAGCAGCGAAAAGGCACGCCGCGCCACTGCGCGCCCCGTTGCATTCGAGCGCAAGGGCGCCGCGCGCCTTGATGATCTGGATTTTACCCTGACGGTAAAAGCCGACAGGATTGATCGTGATGCCACAGGCGCGTTTCACATATATGACTACAAGACAGGCCGCCTGCCAACCAAAGATGAACAGGCTTTCTTTGACAAACAGCTTTTACTTGAGGCGGCGATGGCGGAACGCGGCGCGTTTGTTGATCTGGACGCAGCCCCTGTGATCCGGGCCGCTTATATCGGTGTCGGCAGCGCACAGAAAGAGCAGCCCGCCCCGCTGGAAGAAGAGCCAGCCGAAAAGGTCTGGCAGGAGTTTGACGCATTGATCAGAGCCTATTCAAGCCCAACCCAAGGCTATACGTCACGCAGGGCAATGTTCAAGGATGTCGACAAGGGCGACTATGATCAGCTTGCCCGCTTTGGTGAATGGGATGCGACGCAAAATCCAGAGCCAGAGGATCTGACATGATCCGCGATGATGCGACCGAGCGTCAGGTTCAGGCCGCCCGCCCCGATAGCTCGACATGGCTTTCGGCGAATGCCGGATCTGGCAAGACACGGGTTCTGACTGATCGCGTTGCCCGCCTTCTTCTGTCCGGGGTAGAGCCGCAACATATCCTTTGTCTGACCTACACCAAAGCCGCTGCGAGCGAGATGCAGAACAGGCTGTTCAAACGGCTGGGCGGCTGGGCAATGCTGCCAGACAAAGACTTGCAATTGGCCCTGCGGGATCTGGGGATTGACGGATCAATCCAAGCAAACACCCTTAGGCAAGCGCGCACATTATTTGCCCGCGCGATCGAAACCCCCGGTGGTTTGAAAATTCAGACGATCCATTCGTTCTGCGCCTCACTTTTGCGGCGCTTTCCCCTTGAGGCAGGCGTCACGCCACAATTTACCGAGATGGAGGACCATACGGCCAAGCGGCTGCGCGCCGAAATTGTGCAGGCCATGGCGGATGGCCATCAGGCCGATGTTGTTGAGGGGATGGCCAAAATCTATTCGGGGCAGGATTTTGACGATCTGACCCGCAACATCACGGCGCATCGCACCACCTTTCAAACCGATGTGATACGCGATGACGTTCTTGAATGGTTCGGGCTGCCGCCGGCCTATTCAGCCAAGGATATTCTCAGCCAAGTGTTCTTGGGCGATGAGGCGGAAATTCTGAAACAGTTGGTTCCCGCACTTCTGGCCAGCGGGCCCAATGATAGCAGGGCAGGCAAGCGGCTCGCCGCTCTGACCGGAGCGTGCGTTTCCGAATTGCCTGAGCTTGAAGATATCTTTTTGACAGGCGACAAGGCAAAGCAGCCGTTTTCCGCCAAGATAGGGACTTTTCCAACCAAACCCTGCCAGCGCAAACTGCCTGATATCATGCCCGCGCTGGATAGCTGGATGGAGCGGGTGGAAAGCGCCCGTGAGGCGCGTATCGCGCTGGATGCTACCGAGAAAACGCTTGCCTTGCATCGGTTTGCCCGCGCCTTTCTTCCGGCCTATGAAAAACAAAAGACCCTGCGTGGTTGGCTGGATTTTGACGATCTTATCGTCAAAGCGCGCGATCTGCTGACTGATCCGGCTGTGGCCTCTTGGGTGCTGTATCGTCTGGATGGCGGCATTGACCATATTCTGGTGGATGAGGCGCAAGATACCAGCCCCGTCCAATGGCAGGTCATTGAACGGCTTGCGCAAGAGTTTACCAGCGGCGTTGGCGCAAGATCAGATATTGCGCGAACGATCTTTGTTGTCGGCGACAAGAAACAGTCAATCTATTCTTTCCAAGGCGCTGATCCACGCGAATTTGACAGGATGCAGGCTGAATTTGGCGAGCGGCTGGGCATGACCAATCAACCGCTTCTATCAATGGAGCTGGAGTTCTCTTTCCGCTCTGCCGAATCGATCTTACGATTGGTGGATCAGACATTTGTCGGGCGGGAAGCTGCTGGCTTTGCTGCCGGATCACTTCACCGTGCTTTCAAATCCGAAATGCCCGGCCGTGTTGATCTATGGCCTGTGGTCGAAAAGCCAGCCACCCCGGAAAAAGGAGCGTGGTTTGATCCTGTCGATCGGCGGGGAGAGCGGGATCATATGGTTTTGCTTGCGGAACGCGTTGCCGCACATATCCGCAAGATGATTGATGAATGCCAGCCCATTCCGGTTGAGATTGGGCAAACAGGTCATTATCAGACACGCCCGGTCACCGAGGGGGATTTTCTGATCCTTGTGCAGCGCCGCTCATCGCTTTTTCACGAGGTTATTCGCGCTTGCAAGGATCATGGTCTTGATGTCGCGGGCGCAGACCGTCTGAAGGTGGGTGCAGAACTGGCAGTGCGCGACCTTGCCGCCCTATTGACGTTCCTTGCCACCCCCGAAGATGATTTGTCCTTGGCGATTGCATTGAAATCACCGCTGTTCGGCTGGGATGAGCAAAGGCTTTTTAAGCTTGCACAGGGTCGAAACGGGTATCTTTGGGAAGCGCTGCGCAAACAAGCCGCCGCCCATCCGGACACATTGGCCATTCTGCATGATCTGCGCGACAAATCCGATTTTCTGCGCCCATATGAGCTGATCGAGCGCGTTCTGACGCGGCATGACGGGCGCCGCCGCCTGCTCGGGCGCTTGGGGCAAGAGGCTGAAGACGGCATTGATGCCTTTCTGGCCCAGGCTTTGAGTTATGAACGCGGCAATATCCCAAGCCTCACCGGCTTTCTGGTCTGGATGGAAACCGACGAGCTTGAGATCAAGCGCCAGATGGACAGCGCGGGCAACCGCATCCGCGTCATGACAGTGCATGGGGCAAAGGGGTTGGAGGCGCCGATTGTGATTCTTCCCGATACCGGGCGGCGCGATAACACGATCCGCGACATGATGCTGGTGCATAAAGGCCGTGCTTTGTGGAAAACAGCCAGCGCCGCCGCCCCCGGCCCCCTGCAGGAGGCGCAGAACGCACAGAAAGATGCGCAAGAGGCGGAACGCAACCGCCTGCTATATGTTGCCATGACGCGTGCGGAAAAGTGGCTTATTGTGGCCACTGCGGGCGACCTTGGCAAAGAAGGCAGCAGCTGGTTTCAGCAGGTCGAAACGGCGATGCAGGCATCAGGGGCCGTGCGGCATTCCTTTCCGTTTGGAGAAGGGCTGCGGCTGGAAAACGGGGCCTGGTCTGCGCCTCAAACAGGCTCTGACAAGGCGGAAAACATAGAGCAAGGCGTGCTTGATCCGCTTTTTGACCAATCAGCGCCCGTGGTGGTGCAACAGCCCGAAACTATCAGCCCTTCTGACCTTGGCGGGGCCAAAGCATTGCCCGGTGATAGCGGATTGACAGAAGAGGCGGCGAAGCAGCGCGGAACCCAGATACATCTGTTGCTGGAGGTGTTGCCAACCATAGAGCCGGACCGCTGGACAGAGCTTGGCGTCAAGATCCTTGCGCGCAATGCAGAAGCCGCGCAACCCGGCGCATTTGCGCCGCTCATTGAAGAGGCCGGCACCGTTCTGATGGCCCCTGATCTTGGCTGGTTGTTCAAAGACGATGCGCTTGTCGAGGTTCCGGTATCAGCGGACCTGCCCGAAATTGGCGGGCGGCGTATTCATGGCACCATCGACCGTTTAATTATTAACGAAGACCGCATTCTTGCTGTGGACTTCAAAACCAATGCGATGGTGCCCAGCCATGCTGATACCTGTCCAGAGGGTATCTTGCGCCAGATGGGTGCCTATGCAGCGGCGTTGAGACAGATTTTTCCCGGACGACAAGTTGATACCGCAATCCTTTGGACACGCAGCGCCACCCTGATGCCGCTGCCAAACGATCTGGTGATGCAGGCGCTGCAGCGCAGCACCATCCCTTGACGCTGGTCGCTCGCATCCATAGGTTTGCGGCCAACCATTTCCACAGGAGAAAGCCAATGGCGACTGTTGCTGTTACGGACGAAACATTCGATGCCGAAGTCAAGAATTCCGATATCCCCGTAGTGGTGGATTTCTGGGCCGAATGGTGCGGCCCTTGCAAGCAGATCGGCCCCGCTCTGGAAGAGCTGTCAGCCGAGTTTGAAGGCCGCGTCAAGATTGCCAAGGTTGATGTTGACAACAACCCCAACGCCGCCGCCGCAATGGGTGTGCGTGGTATTCCTGCGTTGTTCATCTTCAAAGACGGTCAGGTTGTGTCCAACCGCGCCGGTGCTGCCCCCAAGGCCGCCCTGCAGAGCTGGATTGAGGGCGCAATCTGATCTTCCTCACTTGTTTCTGACAAAAGGGCGCCCTTTGTGGTGCCCTTTTTCATTTGATAATCTTTTTGTCTCTAAACTGGCCAACCTGCCCGTTGCAGCGCCGCATGTATCCGATCCTCTGCGTCCGGGCGCCCCGCGTTGATTGCCATTTTTTGCCAGAACCACCACAAATATGCAGCGTGATCGGGGACCGCTTTCTGAACGTTCTGAAAGGCCCCGGCCACACCCAATTCATGCACATTTGCCGCGATATGGTGAAAATCTGCGCGGGCAAACAGAAGGATCGGTTTGTTGAAAAACAGCGCGTTGAATGCAGCAGAAGAATTTTGCGTCACGACATAATCACAGGCTGGCAAAAGGCGATCCATCGCGCCTGTCTTGATGCTTAGCCTTGGATTGGCCTCTGCCAGATCATGGATCACGCGCCGCTCTGTATCGGTGTAGGTTTCCTTTGGATGAAAGGTCGCCACAATCATGCGGTCCGGGTCAAGGCGCAGCGTTGCCTCCAGCATCTCAACCGGGCTTGCCGATTGGAAAGACCGTTTGTCCATCAACCGCCCTTGCAATGGCACATAGACAAACCCATCCCGGCGCGCCTTTTCTGCCATAGGAAACAAACGCTTGCGCCAGAAATTCGCAAAGCGTGCCGCTTCGTCCAGATCAATGTCATCTGGGGAGAAGACCGTCTTTGCAACATGCCAATCCCATCGTTGTGCTGTCTGCTCTATCTGCCAGAACGGGTAGTGATAGACCCTTCGCATGGTTAATGCGCTTGCATGTATGGGGTGATCCATGTGGAACATCGCAAAACCGGGTCGCAACGCTGATGCCAACCGCGCGGTGCTGGAATTGGGGCGATACGCGATCTTGTGGCCTGCTGCCTGCAAAACAGATGCGATTTTACCGATAAAATTATGATCGCCCGCCTTGGCGCTGATGCGCAGGCTATCATCAAGATAAAAGGTGATCGTTTGCGCCTGTGCCATGGTCAGAAACGCTACGCCCTGACAAGCATACAGACAAGTCCGGCCCTTGTGCCTTGCGCCGCAAGCTTCCATATATCGGGCAGAAACAGGAGGGCCCAATGGCTGATACCCACTTTCCCGGATGGCACGGAACCACGATCATTGGCGTCAAGAAAGACGGCAAAGTGGTGATCGCAGGTGACGGGCAGGTCAGTTTGGGGCAAACGGTCATCAAAGGCACCGCCCGCAAGGTGCGGCGGTTGTCACCCGGCGGCTTTGACGTTGTCGCAGGTTTCGCAGGATCAACGGCAGATGCATTTACCCTGCTGGAGCGGCTGGAAGCCAAGCTTGAGGCAACGCCGGGCCAATTGGCGCGCGCTTCTGTCGAACTGGCCAAGGACTGGCGCACAGACAAATATCTGCAAAAGCTGGAAGCCATGCTGATTGTGAGCGATGGTGCCGATATCTATGTCATCACCGGGGCTGGCGATGTTCTGGAGCCAGAACATGACGTCACGGCGATCGGATCGGGTGGGAATTATGCTTTGGCAGCCGCCCGCGCGATGATGGACAGCGATCTGACAGCCGAGCAGATTGCCCGCAAAGCCATGGCGATTGCATCGGATATTTGTGTTTATACCAATGGCAACCTGACGGTTGAGACGATCGGGAAATAAGCCATTTCCCCGGAAGGAATACCATGACAGACCTGACCCCCCGCGAGATTGTGTCCGAGTTGGACCGTTTCATCATTGGACAGAAAGATGCCAAACGCGCTGTCGCGGTTGCCCTGCGCAACAGGTGGCGGCGCAAACAATTGGGCGATGATCTGCGCGATGAGGTCTATCCCAAGAACATCCTGATGATCGGACCCACCGGCGTAGGCAAAACCGAGATCAGCCGCCGTCTGGCCAAGCTGGCGCGTGCGCCCTTTCTCAAGGTTGAGGCAACGAAGTTTACCGAAGTTGGCTATGTCGGTCGGGATGTGGAGCAGATTATCCGCGATCTGGTGGATATTTCAATCGCCATGACACGCGAACACATGCGAGACGATGTCCGCGCCAAGGCCCATCTGGCCGCAGAAGAGCGGGTGATCACCGCCATTGCGGGCGAAGACGCACGCGAGGCGACGCGCGAGATGTTCCGCAAAAAGCTGAAATCAGGCGAGCTGGACTCGACTGTGATTGAATTGGATGTGGCCGATTCCTCAAGCCCTTTCCCGATGATGGACATCCCCGGCCAGCCCGGCAACCAGATGGGGATGATGAATATTGGTGATCTGTTCGGCAAGGCCTTTGGTCAACGTAAACAGCGCAAGCGGCTGAGCGTGGCAGAAAGCTATGATATCCTGCTGGGTGAAGAGGCGGACAAGCTGCTGGACGATGAAACAGTGAACCGCGCCGCGATTGATGCTGTTGAGCAGAACGGCATCGTTTTTCTGGACGAGATTGACAAGGTCTGCGCGCGGTCCGATGCCCGTGGCGCCGATGTCAGCCGCGAAGGCGTGCAACGCGACCTGCTCCCGCTGATTGAGGGCACCACCGTCAGCACGAAATTCGGACCGGTGAAAACCGATCATGTGCTGTTCATTGCCTCTGGCGCATTTCATATTGCCAAGCCATCAGATCTGTTGCCAGAGCTTCAGGGCCGCCTGCCGATCAGGGTAGAACTGCGCGCCCTGACGGAAGAAGATTTTGTTCGCATCCTGACCGAAACTGAAAACGCCCTGACGCGGCAATATTCCGCGCTTATGGCGACGGAAGAGGTGACAGTCACCTTTACCGAAGACGGGATTGCGGCGCTGGCCAAGATCGCTGCCGAGGTTAACCATACCGTCGAGAATATCGGCGCCAGACGGCTTTATACCGTGATGGAGCGGGTCTTTGAGGAACTGTCCTTTACCGCGCCAGACCGGTCAGGGCAGAATGTTGTTGTGGATGCAGCGTTTGTGGATGCAAATCTGGGTGAATTGATGCGGTCGGCTGATATCAGCCGCTATGTGCTGTAATCCGGTCTGGTGCATCCATGGCCCCGCATCACCTGTGGCGGCGCAGATAGACATAATAGGCCCCGGCGCCACCATGGGATATATGCGCCTCGGTGATCTGGAGAACCGCCTGCGCAAGCGGCGGGGATGACAACCAGTTGGGCACCTGATGTTTCAGGATACCGCGCGGAACAGGAATTGGCCCGCCTTCATCCCGGTCGCGCCCCTTGCCGGTGATCACCAAGACCAGCCGCTTACCGCTGGCCTGCGCCCGCAAGATAAAAGCCGTAAGCGCGGGATGCGCACGATCCATGTTCATGCCGTGTAAATCAATGCGGCCTTCAGGGACAAGCTTGCCGCGCTTCATCCGGGCAAAGGCCTTGCTGTCCATGCTGACCGGGGCACCGCGAAGCTGATCGGCCAAAGCGGGCTTCAGATCATGGGCCACTGTCGCCTGACGGGTGGCTTGTCCGACAGAAAATTCAGGCAAGCGCGGTTGCGGTGTCTTGCGGGGTTTTGGCTTGGGCCTTGGCGGATGGTCTTCGCCGCGCGTCGCTTCGGGGTGCAATCTGTCTGTCGTGGCCGCAATCTGACGCCACAGCTCAACCTCATCGGGTCGCAAACGGCGGCGGGTCATTCGGAGCCATCCATGTTTGCCATCGCATAGGCGCGCTGGATCGGCAGCAACACAATCATCCGCCCCGGATCCCTGAGTTGCCCAGCCGCACGCCCGGCCGTATCACCCGTGCCAAAAAAGATATCCGCCCGCTGCGCCCCCTTGATAGCCGAGCCGGTATCCTGCGCAATCATCAGGCGGCGCATGGGTGTTGCGCCATCCTTTTCGATCCACACAGGGGCGCCCAAGGGGGTATAGGCCGGATCAACCGCTATCGTGCGCAGATCAGTGACAGAGCGGTTCATCGCGCCCAATGGCCCCCGGTCTGCCGCAACGTGACTAACCTCGCGGAAAAACACGAATGACGGGTTGTGGCGCAGCAGCTCCAGCCCCGCTTCGCTGTTGCGGCGCACCCAGTTCTTGATCACCTCAGCGGATACCTGATGCGGCTCATAGGTGCCGCGCCGCACAAGTTCAGCACCGACAGACCGATAGGTATGGCCATTCGCCCCGGCATAGCCAACGCGGATGCTGCGCCCATCCGGTAGCTTGATCCACCCTGATCCCTGGATCTGCAGAAAAAACAGCTCTACCGGATCATCAACCCATGCAATCTCCAGCCCGCGCCCCTGCATGACGCCTGAGGTTTCGATGTCATGGCGAGACAGCCAGATATCATTGCCGCGCGCCTCTGGTGGCAAGCGATAGACCGGAAACCTGTAGCGGCCACCCGGAACAAGAGAGCCGGACAGTTCCGGTTCAAAATACCCCGTAAAAAGGGCATCTTTGCCATCCTCAATAAGGACGGGACGAAAGAACAGCTCAAAGAACGCGGTGGCGTTTGCATGCAGCCGGTGCTCTGCCTGCGCGACAGCACACAGGCTGGACCAATCAGGGTCTTTCATATCCATGCAGGTGTTCAGAAAAGCACGAAGGGCCGCTGAATGATCATCAGCAGCCCAACCGTCCAACTGGCTGAAATCAAGAACCGTGTAGCTTGGTTGTGACTGTGCGGGAGATGCCGTCATTGTCAGCCAACCCAAGGCCAGTGCTTTCAGCGCCCGGATCATTCGCCCGTGGCGACAAGCTGCCAATTCGGATCATCGGTGCCCATCACCCGTGCAAACGTCCAGATATCTTTCTGGCGCTTGATCTCATTTGGCTTGCCTTCAATGATCTCACCATCGCTGTTGCGCACAACCGAGGTGAGTTCACCCACAAACTTGACCGACACTTCGCCAAGGTTGCTGTCTTTGTCAAAGGTGGCGCTGTTCAGGCTCAATTCGCGGATACCGATAAATTCGGCATCGATGCTCAGGCCCTGTTCTTCGCGCATTGCGACAACTTCGGCAAAAGTCTCATAGACATCATCCGCAAGGAAATCCTTGATGCTGTCCATATCGCCGCGCTCGAAACCCATCAGGATCATCTCATAGGCGTATCGCGCACCTTGCAAAAACTCTGCCACGCTGAATGAAGGGTCAACCCGTTTCATCGCCGTCAGTGTCTTGGCTGTTTCGCTGCCCGGTTCAACATTATCTATGATGTCGTGGTCCGGCCCGCCTTCGATCACTTCAAAATCGCGGCGACGGTCAGGTTGGGCGGCCTCACGCGGGACGGGGGGCTTTTCAAAGCCCTCGCGTGTGCCCAAAACATTTTTCAGACGAAGAATCAGAAAAACAGCGATGCCGGCAAGTACCAGAAGCTGAAGGATGGGCGAATTCATTTGAACCTCTCGGGGGGTCTGGCATGGAAAGCGTGCGTTATCGCTCTTATGTAGGGGGAAGGGTGGGCCAAGTCCACCGTAGGCGGGAATGAAAGGAATCCTCGGATGTGGCTTTTTGTTGCATTTGTAGCAATACCGATCATCGAGATCGCTCTGTTCATTCAGATTGGCGGCTGGATCGGCTTGTGGCCAACGCTGGCGATTGTGGTGTTAACGGCTGTTTTTGGCACGATCCTGGTGAAAGCGCAGGGGCGGTTGGCCATGATGAACCTGCAACGCTCGTTTTCCGAGCTTGATAATCCAACCGAACCTCTCGCCCATGGGGCAATGATCCTGATTGCAGGCGTTTTGCTGCTTACGCCCGGTTTTTTCACCGATGGCGTTGGATTTGCCCTGTTGATGCCGGGGATACGCACCACGGTTTTCCGCTTTCTGCGCGCCCGCATCAAAGTGGCCCATTTTCAGATGGGTCAGGGTGATCCTGTGCGCAGGTCAAACCCAGACCCGTTTGATGCGCAGGGTCATGGGCCGCACCGCCCGGATGTGATTGACGGGGAGTTCTACGAAGTGGAGCCCAACAAGAAACCCACACATCACCCTTCAGGCTGGACAAAGCATTGAGGGTATATATTGCCCTATGAGTCCAAGGCTTGGCATTGAGGCTGGGCCAAGCGGCTGCTAGACAACCGGCAGCAAACATTTAATCCGGAGAATTCCCATGGCCGAGAATGGCGCAACAGACACAGCAGCACAGCCAGCGGCACCCGCCCCGCAACTGAAGATGAGCATCCTCAGCCAGTTCATAAAGGATATGTCCTTCGAGAATGTTCTGGCCCAAAAAGGCGTCAGCGGCGAAGTGCAGCCAGACGTCAAGGTTCAGGTTAATCTGGATGCCAAAAAGCGGACCACGGAAAACCAGTATGAAGTGACCTTGAAGCTTGTCGTCGACAGCTCGGTCAAGGATAGCACTTCAAAGCTGTTCCTGCTGGAGCTTGAATATGCAGGCGTCTTCCATATTGAGGGCGTGCCCACTGACCAGATGCACCCGTTCTTGCTGATTGAATGCCCGCGGATGCTGTTCCCGTTCGTGCGCCGCATTGTATCAGATGTGACTCGTGACGGTGGTTTCCCGCCACTGAACATGGATGTCATTGATTTTGTTCAGCTTTACCGCAGTGAACTGGCGCGCCGCCAATCTGAACAGGCCGCAACGCCAAACGCATAATGTTGCGCGCTGCGCGCTCAGCCCTGTTTTAACCATAATGCGCCGTCGCCCATCGCCTTTACAAAGGCAGCATGGGCGGCGGCTTCTTCATCCGAAATACGCGCTTTCAACGGCATTTGGCGCGGTTTAGGCCGCCAGTTATCCGTATTTGTTGTATTATCCTCAGACAAGGTTGACGCGGACAAACCAAAGTCAGGCTGTCTTCCGCCGATCAGTTCAAGATACACTTCCGCAAGGATCTGGCTATCCAGAAGCGCGCCATGCAGCGCACGCTCCATCTGGATTCCAAAACGCCGGCACAGCGCATCCAGTGACGCGGGTGAGCCGGGAAATTTCTTTCGCGCAATCAACAATGTATCTATGGCCTGATCCATGGGCAAAAGCGGCAGCTTGACCCATCCCAGCTCGGCATTAAGAAATTTCATGTCAAATGCAGCATTGTGGATCACCAGCTTGGCATCCCCCACAAATTCCAGAAATTTTGGCCCGATTTGCGCGAAAAGCGGCTTGTCCCGCAGAAAATCATTGCCCAGACCATGCACCTCGAAGGCGGCTTGCGGCATGTCACGCTGCGGGTTGATATATTCATGAAATGTGCGCCCCGTGGGCATGTGGTTGTAAAGTTCAACCGCGCCTATCTCAACGATCCGATCACCCTCTGCGGGTTCAAAGCCTGTTGTTTCCGTATCAAGTACGATTTCACGCATTCTCTATCTGCTTTCTGATATCGGCCAAAACGGCGCGCACCTGTTCGGCGGCATGATCCGCTGTATCGGTGATAATCACATAATCTGCACGCGCCCGCTTGTCTGCATCCGGCATTTGCTTTGCCAGGATCGCGTTGAACTGATCCTCTGTCATCGTACCACGCCCCATCACGCGGCGTTTCTGCTCAACCGGATCAATTGAGACACACACCGTGGCATCAACACGCGCGTCACCGCCATTTTCAAACAGCAGCGGAATATCCAAGACAATGATATCAGCCTGACTCGCCTTGATGAACTCAGCACGGTCTTTTGCTACCAAAGGATGAACAATCTGCTCGATCACGCGCAAAGCATTGGGGTCGTGGCCAATAATCCGCTTGAGGGCATCACGGGACACCGCACCATCAATCACCGCATCCGAAAATGCCGCTGCGATCGGGGCAACCGCATCGCCATTGGCGGCGTAAAGACGGTGCACCGCAGCATCTGCATCCCAGACCGCACAGCCTTCGGCTGCAAAAACCTTTGCCGTGGTGGATTTACCCATCCCGATTGATCCGGTCAGTCCAATCAGAAATGTCATTTTAGCACCGCCGCCCGCGTATCGGCATCAACAACAGGGCGCGTGCCGAACCACCGCTCAAACCCCGGGACAGCCTGATGCAGAAGCATGCCCAACCCATCCACTGTAATACATCCCATATCTTGTGCGACACGCAGCAATCTTGTTTGCAACGGCGCATAGACCAGATCCGTGACCAATGCGCCTTTTTGCAAACCATCCAACGGGATACGCAGTTCTGGCTTTCCCACCATTCCCAATGATGTTGTATTCACAACCGTCGCGGCATCCTCCAGCATGTTGCCAGCCTGCACCCAATCCACAACGCGCAGACGGTTGCCAAAGTCATGCTGAAGCCCTTCCGCCCTGATCCGCGTCCGGTTGGATATCATGATCTCTGGCACGCCCACGTCCAGCAGGGATGCGATAACTGCACGGGCGGCACCACCGGCACCAAGAACAGCGGCAGGCCCGGCTGTAGGCATCCATCCCGGCGCATTTTGGCGTAAATTCTCGATAAAGCCGTAACCATCGGTATTATCGGCATGAATCTTTCCGTCCTGGCGAAAGATCAGCGTGTTCGCGGCCCCAATCAACGTGGCGCGATCCGTGACCAGATCCGCAATCTCAAGAACTGCAACCTTGTGGGGGATGGTGACATTGACCCCGACAAACCCTGCCTTGGGCAGGCTGCGCAGCACTTGGATCAGATCATCCTGACTGACCTCCATCGGGATGTAGAACCCCGGAATACCAAGCGATCTAAGCCAGTGGCCATGCAATAACGGTGATTTGGAATGTGCAACGGGTGATCCGATCACGCCAGCAAGCGGGATTCGCTGCAAGGGCTTGGACTCTATCGTCATGCTTCGATGTCTCCCCTCAACGACAGATAAGACACTATATCCAGAAGTGGCAGCCCCAACACGGTGAAATAGTCACCATCAACCCGCGAAAACAGGCGCACACCCTCTTTCTCCAACTTATAGGCGCCGACCGCATCAGCAATATCCGGCCAGTTTCGATCCAGATAGCCATCAAGCCAAGCCTCGCTGAAATCACGGACAAACAAGCGCACCTGCCCGATATGACGCCAGATCGGTTTGCCGGCCTCGCAGATGACGACAGCAGATAACAGGCTGTGCCGCTTGCCACGCAGCTGCATCAGTTGCTGACGCGCCTCTGCCCGAGACCGGGGTTTGGAAAAGACCTGCCCACCGAAATCCAGAACCTGATCACATCCTATCACCATAGCATCAGGATTTTTTTTACTGACCCGCAGAGATTTCATCTCAGCCAGCGCATCAGCCAGATCGCGGGGTGTAGCACCATCAGCCAACAAGGCCGAGCGCAGCATTTCTTCGTCAACACGCGGCTGTTCGACCAAAAATTCCAGACCCGCCTGGGCCAGAAGCTGCGCACGGATTGTGGAACCCGAAGCGAGTATCAATGTTTGCGCCATGTGTATAACCCGGTGGATCACGGTAAGAATTTCTTAGGGATGATTACTGGGCAATTTAGCTTTTCGATGCAAGGCAAGGCTGAGGAGGGGATAAGTTAAAAATCCGGGCTCTGTTGTCCCCATGTGTGGGGGATGGATTGACCGATGTGGGTAAACCAAGTCAACCACAGCTTATTACAAGTTCCATACACAGCCAGAAAACCCAATGATGATTTTAAGGTATTGTTTTATATAATAAATATCCTTGAATAGTGAGATATTTACAATCATTCCCAATCTTATCCACAGAGACACGCGGCTGTGATGATCCTGAAGATAACACTGTAATCCACAGCTAAAGTGATGCTCTACATAAACATCATCCTTTTCTCTTATATATTTATTTTTTAAGAGGGATCAGCGATCAAGGGGATCTCATGACTGATTTTCTGGCACTGGCCTACCCATGGACAAAATCCCTGCATATCATTGCAGTCATCACATGGATGGCCGGGGTGTTCTATCTGCCAAGGCTGTTCGTATATCACACAGAACAGTCGATTCCGGGTGACAGCCGCGATCAGGTGTTCACAGTGATGGAGTTCAAACTCTATCGTTACATCATGAACCCGTCGCTCATTGCTGTCTGGGTCTTTGGCCTGCTTTTGGTCATCACACCGGGGATTGTGGATTGGTCTGCTATCTGGCCATGGGTCAAAGCTGCTGCTGTTCTGGGCATGACATGGTTCCACATGTGGTTGGGGCAGCGCCGCAAGGAATTTGCATCGGGAGCGAACAGATTATCAGGTCGTGGTTACCGATTGATGAATGAAGTACCGACCGTGCTGTTGATCGCCATTGTGGTTGCGGTGGTTGTCAAATTCTGATGCGAATTGACTTGCGGGCCGGCTTTACCTAAACAGCGGATAAGCCGCCCGTCCGGGCGGATGTTTCCATCGCAGCCAAGATCAAGCGCCGGGCCGTTGCCCGGTCTTCAGGATATCCCCATGAATGATGACGTTATTGAAGTTCCCGAAACCATCGAGCGGCTGAATCTGGGCGAGCTTAAGGCCAAGAGTCCAAAGGACCTTTTGGCGATGGCCGAGGATCTTGAGATCGAGAATGCGTCAACCATGCGGAAAGGCGATATGATGTTCGCCATCCTCAAGGAAATGGCCGAAGAGGGTTGGGAAATTGGCGGCGATGGTGTGCTGGAGGTGCTTCAGGACGGATTCGGCTTTCTGCGCTCGCCTGAGGCCAACTATCTGCCCGGCCCCGATGATATCTATGTGTCCCCGGAAATGATCCGGCAATATGCGTTGCGGACAGGTGATTCCATCGATGGTGTTATGAAAGCGCCGGAAGAGAACGAACGGTACTTTGCGCTGACAAGCATAAACTCGATCAATTTCGAAAACCCGGATCGGGCTCGTCATAAGATTGCGTTTGAAAACCTGACGCCGCTCTATCCAGATGAGCGCCTGAAGATGGAGATCGAAGATCCGACGATCAAAGACCGCTCTGCAAGGATTATTGATCTGGTGGCACCGATCGGGAAAGGCCAACGGTCATTGATCGTTGCGCCACCGCGAACCGGTAAGACAGTGTTGCTGCAGAATATCGCGCATTCGATCGAGCGTAATCATCCAGAGTGTTATCTGATCGTTCTGTTGATTGATGAACGGCCGGAAGAAGTGACAGATATGCAGCGTTCCGTGAAAGGGGAGGTGATCTCTTCTACCTTTGATGAGCCTGCAACGCGCCATGTGGCCGTATCGGAAATGGTGATCGAAAAGGCCAAGCGTCTGGTTGAACATAAGCGTGACGTTGTGATCTTGCTGGATAGTATCACGCGCCTTGGGCGTGCGTTCAACACGGTGGTGCCTTCCTCTGGTAAGGTACTCACCGGCGGTGTGGACGCAAACGCCTTGCAGCGGCCCAAACGGTTCTTTGGTGCGGCGCGAAATGTCGAAGAAGGTGGTTCGCTGACAATCATTGCAACGGCGCTTGTTGATACAGGTAGCCGCATGGATGAGGTCATCTTTGAAGAGTTCAAAGGAACAGGTAACTCGGAAATCGTGCTGGACCGTAAAGTTGCAGATAAACGCGTGTTCCCGGCGATGGATATTCTCAAATCTGGAACACGCAAGGAAGACTTGCTGGTTGATGCAAAGGATTTGCATAAAACATTTGTCTTGCGGCGTATTCTCAACCCGATGGGTACGACAGATGCTATCGAATTCCTGATCTCGAAATTGAAACAGACCAAAACAAACAGCGAGTTTTTCGATTCAATGAACTCGTAACTTTGTTTATTAAAACATAGGGTTACACTGTTCATGGATACTATCTATGCCCTTGCTACTGCTCAGGGACGGGCAGGTGTGGCCGTTATACGGATTTCGGGACCGGGTGCTTTTGACGCTTGCCAGCTATTGTCTGGCATCGTGCCAGAGCCGCGTATCGCTACTCTCAGGGTTCTTAAAGATCAATCTGGTCTGAGATTGGACGAGGCGCTGGTTCTGGCCTTTCCCCATGGCGCCAGCTTTACGGGTGAAGCTGTTGTTGAGTTGCATCTGCATGGTAGTGCTGCTGTGATCTCAGCCGTTTTGCGGTGTCTTTCTGAAATGCCCGATTTGCGCGCAGCAGAGGCAGGGGAGTTCACGCGGCGTGCATTGGAGAATGGGCGGTTGGATCTGGCGCAGGTTGAGGGCCTTGCCGATCTGATTGATGCAGAAACCGAAGCGCAGCGGCGTCAAGCGCTGCGTGTTCTATCTGGCGATCTTGGAAGTCTGGCTGAAGGTTGGCGTCGGGATCTGATCCGTGCTGCAGCGTTACTGGAAGCGACGATTGATTTTGTTGATGAAGACGTTCCAGTTGACGTCACGCCAGAGGTGTCAGACCTGTTGAACCGCGTGAAAACAGCTTTGACGCGAGAGATTGACGGCGTAAAAACAGCAGAGCGCATACGCTCCGGGTTTGAAGTGGCCATCGTGGGCGCGCCCAATGTAGGCAAATCAACCTTACTGAACGCACTTGCCGGGCGCGATGCCGCCATCACATCAGAATTTGCCGGTACAACACGGGACATTATCGAAGTCCGCATGGATCTGGATGGGCTTCCGGTGACGTTGCTGGATACGGCCGGCCTGCGTGAGACCACGGATGTTGTTGAAGGGATCGGTATTCGCCGCGCCAAAGAGCGTGCTGCTCGGGCAGATTTGCGGGTGTTTCTGATCGAGGATGGTGTGGATACCGATGTTTCACCGCTGCCGGATGACATCATCGTAAAAGCCAAGGCTGATCTTTTGGTGGATAAAACGGGCGCGGTTTCCGGGATCAGTGGTGAAGGGATCGAATCTCTGGTAAGAGAGATTTCCGATCGGTTGTCGAAACGGGCAGCGAATCCTGGTATTGCAACGCGAGAGCGGCATAGGGTGGCTTTACTGAGGGCAAATACCTGTCTGGGGGATGCTTTTCGGCATCTTGAATTTGGTCCTGATATGTATGATCTGGCGGCGGAAGAGATACGACAGGCAACAAGAGCACTGGAATCGCTGGTTGGTCGGGTGGATGTTGAGAATTTGTTGGATGAAATCTTCTCTAGCTTTTGTGTTGGGAAATGAGGAATGTTTCACGTGAAACAATCTGACTTCGATGTGATAGTCGTGGGTGGCGGCCATGCCGGTGCAGAGGCGGCGCATTCTGCGGCGCGTATGGGCGCAAGGACAGCGCTGATTACGATTTCACGCGCAGGCATTGGCGTTATGTCCTGTAATCCCGCGATCGGGGGGCTTGGTAAGGGCCACCTTGTGCGTGAGATTGATGCAATGGATGGTGTTATGGGGCGTGTTGCTGATGCCTCCGGTATACAGTTTCGTCTCTTGAATCGGCGCAAAGGCCCGGCCGTGCAGGGCCCACGGACGCAGTCTGACAGGCGCGTTTACCGGGATACGATGCAGAAGGAATTGGCCCACGCCCTGGGGTTGACCATCATAGAAGCGGAAGTGACCGATTTTTTGATGCAAGGAGATGCGGTAGGCGGGGTCATTTTGTCTGATGGCTCTCAAATAAATTCCCCAACCGTTGTGCTGACAACCGGAACCTTCCTGCGTGGGGTCATTCATATTGGCGACAAATCCCATCCCGGTGGACGTATGGGGGATCGCCCATCTGTTCCCCTCGCTGAGCGTATGGATAGTTTTGGGCTTCCGTTGGGAAGGTTAAAAACAGGGACTCCGCCACGCCTGGATGGCAGAACAATCAATTGGGATCTGTTGGAGACCCAGCCTGCCGATGAAAAACCTGTATTATTTTCGTTTCTTTCAAAGGCGCCTGCGTTGCGGCAGGTATCTTGCGGCATTACCCATACAAATCAACAAACGCATAATATTATTCAGGAAAACCTTAAACGATCCGCCATGTATGGCGGTTATATCGATGGGATTGGGCCAAGATACTGCCCATCGATTGAGGATAAGGTCGTCCGTTTTTCGGATAAGTCATCGCATCAGATTTTTCTGGAACCGGAAAGTCTGGATGATCACACGATTTATCCTAATGGAATTTCAACCTCGCTTCCCGTAGATGTTCAGCACGAATATGTCCGCTCAATACGGGGCCTTGAGGGCGCGGTTATTCTTCAACCGGGCTATGCCATTGAGTACGACTATGTCGATCCGCGCGCGTTGGATCTTCGCTTGGCGTTACGTGCGGTGCCGGGGCTTTTTCTTGCTGGCCAGATCAATGGAACGACAGGGTATGAAGAAGCCGCTGCGCAAGGGTTGGTTGCAGGTTTGAACGCTGCAGCACTTGCTTTGGGGCGTGAGCCGGTTATTTTTAGCCGCTCAGATAGCTATATTGGCGTGATGATTGACGATCTGGTATCTCGTGGGGTGTCAGAACCTTACCGGATGTTTACGTCAAGGGCGGAGTTCAGGCTGTCACTGCGTGCAGATAATGCTGATCAGCGGTTGACTCAGAAGGGAATTGATCTGGGTTGCGTGGGGATAGAGCGTCAGGTTGCTTTCCGACAGAAAATGGCCGCTCTGGCACAAGGGCGAACTCTGCTTGATCAAAAAAGTTATACCTCGAAGTCGTTGAGTGGACTGGGCCTTACTGTCAATCAGGATGGTTCCCGCCGGACAGCTTTCCAACTTTTGTCTTTTCCAGATGTTACTTTTGACCATCTTTTGCAGCTTGATCCGGAACTGAGTGTGATTGACGATGACTCCCGAACGCAACTGTCCCGCGATGCCCTGTACGCAAATTACATTGAGCGTCAGCAGAAAGACATCGATGCGATGCGGCGAGACGAGGGGCACGCGATACCAGAGGATTTTCAATTTTCCTTGATAGACGGGCTGTCAAACGAGTTGAAGTCCAAGCTGGAGCGTACCCGGCCCGCAAACCTTTTGCAGGCAGGGCGAATCGATGGAATGACGCCAGCAGCCTTAACCCTTCTTCTGGCAAAACTGCGCCAAGCGCGGCGGGAGAAGTCCGCATGAGCTTAGTGGCAGCTGACGATCTGAATGTTTCACGTGAAACATTTGAAAGCCTTGAGCGCTACGTTCAGCTGATAGAAAAATGGACACCCAAAATCAATTTGATAGCCAAGTCGACTGTCCCTGCAATATGGGACCGTCACATCAGCGATTCACTTCAAGTATATCGGGCTGGACCTGAAGACTTTGATCTTTGGCTTGATCTGGGAAGTGGCGCGGGGTTGCCCGGGATTGTGGTTGCGATTATGGCGCGTGACATACCAACGCAAGGGTTGATCCGCCTTGTTGAAAGTGACAAGCGGAAATCGGCCTTTCTTCGGACAGCTTTACGTGAGCTGGAGCTTGATGGAGAGGTGTTGCCAGAACGTATCGAGGTTTTGCAACCGCAATCGGCTGATGTTGTTTCGGCGCGGGCGTTGGCCGATTTGGGAACCTTGCTTGGCTACGCTCAGATGCATCTGAAAACGGGCGGGATCGCCCTTTTTCCAAAGGGTGCAAGCTGGCAGAAAGAGGTGGATGACGCGCAGCAAGAGTGGTCATTTACCTTTGATGCCCTTAAAAGTGAAACAGGACATGGATCTGTCGTTCTGAGAATCGGAGAAATATCGCGTGTCTGATCCGTTACGCCCGCCGGGACCCCGCATTATTGCTATCGCAAACCAAAAAGGCGGCGTCGGAAAGACCACGACCACCATCAATCTGGGTGCGGCCCTTGCTCAGTGTAGCTGTAAGGTATTGGTGATTGATCTTGACCCGCAGGGCAATGCATCGACCGGTTTGGGGATTGCCCCTGATAATCGCGATTACACCACCTATGAACTGTTGTTGGATGATGTCAGCCTGCAGGACGTTATTCAACCAACGGCGACAGAAGAGCTGCACATTGTTCCGGCCACCGTTGATCTCAGCTCTGCGGATGTAGAGCTTGTGTCGAATGAAAAGCGTAGCTTTCTGTTGCATGATGCGTTGCGTCAATTCGCAATGGATGAACTGAACTATGACTACATATTGATAGATTGCCCGCCATCTCTCAATCTGTTGACGGTGAATGCAATGGTTGCGGCCCATTCAGTGTTGGTGCCGCTGCAGTCAGAGTTTTTCGCTCTTGAGGGGTTGTCGCAACTGATGCTCACCATTCGTGAGGTCAGACAAACCGCCAATGCGGCTCTCAGGATCGAAGGGGTTGTGTTAACGATGTATGATAGCCGCAATAACCTGTCCCAGCAGGTAGAGCTTGATGCGCGGGAGAATTTGGGCGAGTTGGTTTTCAAGACAGTAATCCCGCGGAATGTCAGACTGTCCGAGGCGCCGTCTTTCGCAAAGTCGGTTCTGGATTATGATCCAGATTCCAAAGGCGCGCGCGCCTACATCGCCTTGGCGGAAGAGCTGTTATTGAATCATGGCCGTTTGGTCGTAAGCGAAGGGGCGGGGGTATGACCGATAAGAAGCCTAAAATGCGTGGATTGGGGCGCGGGCTTTCGGCGCTCATGGCCGATGTAGCGCCTGATGATGATCGTGGGTCTGCTTCGCAGCAATCCAGAAGGCCGGATTTTCTTGTTCCGATCGAGAAAGTCTTTCCCAACCCGAATCAGCCGAGGCGCAGTTTTGTTGCCGAACAGTTAGAGGATCTGGCAGCATCCATTCGCGAGAAAGGCGTCATCCAGCCGTTGATCGTGCGCCGTCGGGTCTTGGCAGAAGGTACATTTGAGATCGTCGCGGGGGAGCGCCGCTGGCGTGCCGCGCAGATGGCGCAGTTACACGAGTTGCCAGTCTTGCTGCGAGAGTTTGACGATACAGAAGTTCTGGAAATCGCCATTATCGAGAATATCCAAAGGGCTGATCTGAACCCCGTTGAGGAGGCTGCTGGATACAAGCAGTTGATGGAAAAGTTTGGTCATACACAAGATAAGCTGTCTGAAGTGCTTGGAAAAAGCCGCAGTTACATCGCTAATCTGGTGCGCCTGTTGCAGTTGCCAGAAGAGGTCCAGGCCTATTTGCGGGATGGCAAAATGTCCGCGGGTCATGCCCGTGCCTTGATTACTGCGGCAGATCCGGTCGCTTTGGCGCGCAAGGTCATTCAGGATGGCTTGTCTGTGCGTGAGACTGAACGCTTGGCAAAGGCGCAGCAAGAAGCAGGGGATGAGAAAGCAAGGCCAAAGCCAAAGGATCGTGCGCCAAGCGAGAAAGACGCCGATACGCGTGCTTTAGAGGCCGATCTTTCCGCTAACCTGCGTATGAAAGTATCAATCCAGCATGAGGCTGGGCTTGAATCCGGCGTGGTCACCGTGCGCTATGCGAGCCTGGATGATCTGGATGTTCTTTGCCAAAAGCTTGGGTCTTGAACGATCAGTTCGTCAGAAGGTCTGCCAGTATCGCGTTCAGCACCATTCTGCCTTGCCTTGTTGCGGCTATCCGTGTGGCGCTGGCCGTGATCATGCCCAGGTCCACCAAATTATCCAGCCGATCTTGGGGAAGTTTGTGCCCGGCAAGCTGCAAATAGCGATCAGGATCAATACCTTCGACCAATCTTAAGCCCATCATGAGAAACTCGCTGGCCTGATCATCGGCTGACAGACTGTCACGTGTCTTCTCAGTTGTGTTGCGCTCGACCCGGTCCAGCCACTGACCCGGATTGCTGAACGCCTCGGTTGCAAAGCGTTTTCCGCCCAAGGTTATGCGGCCATGGGCACCGGGGCCGATACCGATGTAGTCGCCATAGGACCAATAGACCCTGTTATGCCGGGATTCAGCGCCGGGTCTTGCGTGGTTGGATATTTCATAACATTCAAACCCAGCGGCTTCGCATAGGTCTTGGGTTGCAAGATACATGTCAGCCGATACATCGTCTGTTGGCAGCCCCTTCAAGCGGCCCCGCGCGTAGCGATCACCAAAGGCGGTGCCTTCTTCGATCGTTAACTGGTAGAGGGAAAGGTGGTCCACCGCCATATCCAGAGCTTGCTTCAACTCGGATTTCCAAGCCTCAAGGGATTGGTCCTGTCGGGCATAGATCAAATCAAAACTGACCCGTTCAAATTGATGACGGGCTATGTCAAAGGCGGCCAAAGCCTCCTTTACAGAATGAACACGGCCCAGCCGCTGCAGGCTGTGATCGTCAAGTGACTGAATTCCCATAGAAATTCTGTTCACGCCTGCATCAGAATATCCTTTGAAGCGGCCAGCCTCGACAGAACCGGGATTCGCTTCTAGCGTCACTTCTATATCATTGGCTTGTGGCCAGTGGTGTTTAATGCGCGCCAAGACGCCTGCAACCACATCGGGATTCATCAGGCTGGGGGTGCCGCCCCCAAAAAACACAGAGGTCAATACACGCCCGGGCGTTTGCTGCGCATATCGGTCAAGTTCAGTCAGGTAGGCCTTTAACCAACGGGATTGATCAATCTGCAATGAGACATGGCTGTTGAAGTCGCAATAGGGGCATTTGGCCTGACAAAACGGCCAATGCAGATAAATGGCGAACCCGCCTTGTTGCCAATCCTCACTCAAAACAGCCTGCAACCAGTTTTCTGAACGCGTCAGAGCGATGGCTGATACGGTTCTTTTCCCAGCGGTCCATCTCGCCGAATGTCAGATCATACCCGTCTGGCTGGAAGATCGGATCATAGCCATGCCCCTGATCGCCGCGCATTGGCCAGACAACCTGGCCTTTCATCACGCCTTCAAAAACCTCATCGTGACCATCCGGCCATGCCAGAACCAAAGTGCAGCAGAATTGCGCGGTCCGCGGGAACGGCGCATTCGCGGCTTCAAGGGCATCATGCGCACGTGTCATGGCCAATTTGAAATCGCGGCCATCCGGCGTTTCGGCCCAATCAGCGGTGTAGACGCCGGGCGCGCCGTTCAGCGCATCAATCGCGATGCCGGAATCATCAGCCAGGGCCGGTAAGCCCGTAGCCCGCGATGCGGCATGGGCCTTGATCCGCGCGTTACCGATAAAGTTATCTTCAGTTTCCACCGGTTCAGGAAGATTCAACTCTGCTGCGCCCACAACATGAATGCCGAAGGGGCGCAGCAGATCGGCAATCTCTTCCAGTTTGCCGGCGTTATGTGTGGCTACCAAAAGACGATCGCCGGAAAATTTACGCATCAACAGCAGCCCTTTGTGCCGCGACAAGATCTTTGACGCCAAGTTCGGCAAGATCCAGCAGCTCGTTCATCTGGGCGCGGGAATAGGTCGCGCCTTCGGCTGACATCTGCACCTCTATCAACTGACTGTTGGCCAGCATGATAAAGTTACCGTCTACGCCTGCTTCGCTATCTTCGGGATAATCCAGATCAAGCACTGGCTGGCCTGCATAAATCCCGCAAGATACGGCAGCCACAGGCTGGATCAGCGGATCGCTGATGACAGCGCCAGTTTTCATCAACTTGTCGACAGCCAGCCGCAGCGCGACCCAACCACCAGTGATAGATGCACAGCGCGTGCCGCCATCTGCTTGGATCACGTCACAATCAACTGTGATCTGGCGCTCGCCCAGCGCGACACGGTCAACGCCTGCCCGTAGCGAACGCCCGATCAACCGCTGGATTTCCACGGTTCTGCCGCCTTGCTTACCGCTGGTCGCCTCGCGGCGCATCCGGCTGGTGGTGGAGCGGGGCAGCATCCCGTATTCAGCTGTGACCCAGCCTAGCCCAGTTCCTTTGATAAAGGGCGGCACGCGGTCTTCGATTGTGGCAGTACACAGAACATGCGTGTCACCGATGCGGATCATACATGACCCTTCTGCATGTTTGGTTACACCGGTTTCGATTGAAACCGTCCGCATCTCGTTTAGTTTTCGTCCTGACGGGCGCATAAGGAAACCTTTCATTTGTTATCGCAGGGGATACAGCCCGTGATATCCCTAACGCAAGCCTGATTGACCTTTTGGCCCCATGCACTTTAATGGCGATCTGTTAGGAAAGTCTGTCATGAAAGAAGGAACATCGATCCTAGACGAGATGAACGACCGCTCGCGCGAGGTGTTTCGTCGTGTTGTTGAAGGGTATCTTGCAAGCGGTGATCCTGTCGGTAGCCGGACCTTGACCCGCAGCATGAATGAAAAGGTCAGCCCGGCAACCATCCGCAATGTCATGCAGGATCTGGAATATCTTGGCCTGTTGGGTAGCCCCCATGTCAGCGCCGGGCGCATTCCGACACAGCGTGGCTTGCGCATGTTTGTTGACGGTCTGCTGGAGGTCAGCGATCTGAATGATCAGGACCGCCAGAAGATTGACGATACGATGGGCAGCAACACATCGGGTGTCACCGGGATGCTGGACCGGATCAGCACCGCGTTATCCGGTGTCACGCAAGGCGCATCGCTGGTATTGGCGCCCAAGCATGAGGCCCCGATCAAGCATGTCGAATTTGTGAGTTTGGCCCATGACCGCGCGCTTGTGGTGCTGGTTTTTGGCGATGGCCATGTCGAGAACCGGATTTTTACGCCGCCAGCGGGGCAAACTCCGTCTTCGATGCGCGAGGCTGCGAATTTCCTCAATGCTCTGATTGAGGGAAAGACCCTGTCGGATCTTCAGACCGCGATCCGCCGCGAAATTGAATCGCGCCGTCAGGAGATTGACGGGCTGGCGCATGCGTTGGTGGAAAGCGGTCTTGCCGTCTGGGCAGGCGAAGGTGAGGCGCCAGAGCGTTTGATTGTCCGTGGTCGTGCCAATCTGCTGAACGCCAGCGGCGGCGGTGATGAGGAGCTGGACCGTATCCGCACGCTGTTTGATGATCTTGAGCGGAAGAAAGACATCGCGGAATTCCTTGATCTGACACAGGATGGCGAAGGCGTGCGCATTTTTATTGGGTCTGAGAACAAACTTTTCTCACTTTCGGGTTCCTCTTTGGTTGTCAGTCCATATATGAACGCTGATCGTAAGATCATCGGCGCGGTCGGGGTTATCGGACCCACGCGCCTGAATTATGGACGCATTGTGCCGATTGTGGATTACACGGCACAACTGGTTGGCAGAATGATATCCGACCGGAGCTAGAGGTGAGTGATGGCAGAGCCGAAGAAAGACGATTTCCTTGATGATATCGAAACCGCCGAGGCGGAAGAATATGCCGAGGATTCGGCGGAATACAGTGATGAGGCGATTGAACTGGATAGTCTGAGAGCGGAGCGGGATGAGCTTAAGGACCGGTTCATGCGCGCGCTGGCGGATGCCGAGAATGCGCGCAAACGCTCGGATAAGGACCGGCGCGAAGCGGAGCAGTATGGCGGCTCCAAACTGGCGCGGGATTTGCTTCCTGTACATGACAACCTGAAGCGCGCGCTGGAGGTTGCCACCGAGGAACAGCGCACCGCTTTCGGCCCCTTGCTGGAGGGGGTTGAGCTGACGCTGCGCGAATTGCTCAGCGTGTTCGGCAAGCACGGGATCACCGTGATTAGCCCGCAGGTCGGTGACCGGTTTGATCCGCAGATGCATCAGGCGATGTTTGAAGCCCCGGTTCCCGGCACAAAATCCGGGGAGATCATTCAGGTGTCCGGTGATGGTTTCATGCTTTATGACCGTCTGCTGCGTCCCGCGCAGGTTGGCGTTTCCTCTATGCCGGCAAGCTGACATCGGCAGATCAGATAAAGAAGTGTCTCAATCAGATTTGGGACACTTCTTTGAGTTCATACAATAGCTGAAGCGCCTCACGCGGGCTAAGTTCATCCGGATGTATATCTTTCATCCGCGTGTCCAGCATGGAGGGTTTGGCGGGCGCGGATTGTGGTGGGGGCGCGGCCATGGAAAACAGCGGCAGATCATCGATGATCGCCTTTTGTTTGCCTGCTCCTTCACGCTCTCCCTTTTCAAGCGCATCAAGAACAACGCGGGCGCGGTTGACAACAGACTCGGGAAGCCCGGCAAGCTTGGCCACCTGCACACCATAAGACCGGTCCGCAGCACCTTTGCGCACCTCATGCAGAAAAATCACATCACCTTCAAATTCCTTAACGGTGACAGTGGCGTTTTCCACCCGCTGCAGCTTGTTCGCAAGGGCGGTCAATTCGTGATAATGCGTGGCAAACAAGGCGCGACAACGGTTTGCATCATGCAGATGCTCCAGCGTTGCCCATGCGATTGACAGACCATCATAAGTGGCTGTGCCGCGCCCGATTTCATCCAGAATGACCAGCGCGTGATCATCCGCCTGATTGAGGATGGCAGCCGTTTCGACCATCTCCACCATAAAGGTAGACCGCCCCCGCGCCAGATCATCTGACGCGCCAACGCGGCTGAACAGTTGGCTGACCAGCCCGATCTCGGCCCGTGTTGCCGGAACAAAGCTGCCTATCTGGGCCAGCAGCGCGATCAGGGCTGTCTGACGAAGAAAGGTGGATTTACCGGCCATGTTGGGACCAGTCAGAAGCCAGATATCAGCGGTATCCCCAAGATCACAATCATTGGCAACGAAGGGCGCACCGCCTTGCTTGCGCAATGCCTGTTCCACCACAGGATGGCGCCCGCCCTCTATCAACAGGCGACGCGATTGCCCCACCACGGGACGTGTCCAACCCTCGCCACTGGCAAGATCGGCAAGCGCGCTGGCGACATCAAGCTCTGACAGCGCGCGGGCCGCGGCGTTGATCTGAGCAGCGCAATCCAGAACCGCATCTTTCAGCGTGGAATAGAGCCGCTTTTCGATATCAAGCGCATGTCCGCCAGCATTCAGAATGCGGGTTTCCATTTCGGTCAGATCGGGGGTTGTAAAGCGTAACTGGTTGGCTGTTGTCTGACGGTGACGGAACGTATCAGACAGCGGTTCAGACAGCATCCTGTCGGCATGGGTTGCGGTTACTTCGATGAAATAACCCAGGACGTTGTTATGTTTGATCTTCAGCGATTGGATACCGGTTTGCGCGGCGTATTCCGTCTGCATTCTGGCAATCACGGAACGCCCTTCATCGCGCAGGGCGCGCATATCGTCCAGTTCTTGATCATAACCCGCGCAGATAAAGCCGCCATCGCGCATCAATAGCGGTGGCTCGGCCACCAAAGCCTGCCCAAGCAGATTCAGCAGGCCATCATGCCCTTCCAGATCTTGAGTGCAATCCGCCAACAGCTTTGGCAATTCAAGGCCATCAATCAGGCGGCAGACCTGATCTGCCTGCTCCAACCCGTTGCGGATAGAGGCCAGATCGCGCGGCCCGCCACGATCCAGCGCCAGACGGGACAAGGCGCGGTCAAGATCCGGGACTTTGCGCAAGGCATCGCGCAAATCATGTGTCAGGCGGCTCTGGTTATGCAGAAACGCCACCGCATCAAGACGGTCTTGCACCGTTTCCAGATGGCGCGAGGGGCTTGACAGCCTGCGCTCCAACAAGCGCGCGCCACCTGCGGTGATTGTCCCGTCAATGGCAGAGAGCAACGAACCCGCGCGCCCCCCTGATAGGGCATGTGTCAGTTCCAGATTGCGCCGCGTTGCAGCATCAATCTGCATCACGCCTGCTTCGGCCTCTCGCACCGGATGCCGCAGCAGCGGCAATTTGCCTTTCTGCGTAATATCCAGATATTCAACCACAGCACCAAGGGCAGAGATTTCAGCGCGCGTAAAATTTCCAAACGCGTCAAGTGATCCCACACCATAAAGCGCGCAAAGCCGCTTTTCTGCACCCAGACTGTCAAATGAGGCGCGGCTTAACGGTGTCAGCGCAGCGCCGGATTCAGAGACTATTTCGCCCAAATCACGCTCTGACGCTTCTGAAATGACCACTTCGGACGGCATCAGCCTTGCCAGTTCCGGGCCCAGCCGCACCGGAGCGAGCGGCATTACATGGCTTTCACCTGTTGAAATATCGACCCAAGCCAAAGCCCCTTCCTCCCGGACAGACGCATAGGCGCAAAGGTAGTTGTTGCGCCGCGCCTCCAGCAGCGAATCCTCGGTCAAGGTTCCGGGGGTGACAAGACGGACAACATCACGTTTGACCACAGATTTTGAACCGCGCTTCTTTGCCTCGGCCGGGTCTTCCAGCTGTTCGCATACCGCAACGCGAAACCCTTTGCGGATCAGTGCCAGCAGATACCCTTCGGCCGCGTGAACCGGCACGCCGCACATCGGTATATCCTGCCCTTCATGCTGGCCGCGTTTCGTCAGCGCGATATCCAGCGCCTGAGAGGCTGCTACCGCGTCATCAAAAAACATCTCATAGAAATCGCCCATCCGGTAGAACAGCAAAGCGCCGGGATATTGCGCCTTGATCCCTAGAAACTGCGCCATCATGGGTGTTGCGGCGGCATGTGCGGTTGTCACGGTGGCTCCTTTATGTGTTGGGACAAACCTTACAAATCCCTTTGTGGTGGTGAAAGGTGAAAACGCAAAACCGTTGAGGCGGGCGCAACAGCAGGCTATGACGCCCTGACCCCGCAGAGGAACAGGCCAAGCGAATGACAAAAACCAGACTGACCCGCGAAGAGGCGCTTGCCTTTCATATGGAGCCGATGCCCGGCAAGTTCGAGATCACAGCGACAGTGCCAATGGCCACCCAGCGTGATCTGTCGCTGGCCTATTCCCCCGGCGTTGCTGTGCCCTGCGAGGAAATCGCGGCGGCACCAGAGACAGCTTATGACTATACCAACAAGGGCAATCTTGTGGCTGTCATCTCCAATGGCACGGCGGTTCTTGGTCTTGGCAATCTGGGTGCGCTTGCCTCCAAGCCGGTGATGGAGGGGAAATCGGTTTTGTTCAAACGCTTTGCGGATGTGAACAGTATCGATATCGAATTGGACACCGAAGACCCGGAAGCCTTTATCAACGCTGTGCGGCTGATGGGGCCAACCTTTGGCGGTATCAACCTTGAGGATATCAAGGCACCGGAATGCTTCATCATCGAGCAACGTCTGAAAGAGGTGATGGATATCCCCGTTTTTCATGACGATCAGCATGGAACGGCCGTTATCTGTGCCGCTGGCCTTATTAACGCGCTGCATCTGTCGGGTAAGAAAATCGAAGAGGTGCGGATTGTCTTGAACGGGGCAGGGGCCGCAGGCATCGCCTGTCTGGAATTGCTCAAATCGATGGGCGCGAAACATGACAACTGCATCATGTGTGACACCAAAGGCGTGATCTATCAGGGCCGCAGCGAGGGGATGAACCAGTGGAAATCTGCCCATGCCGCCCGCACCGATCTGCGCAGCCTAGAAGAGGCCATGAATGGCGCAGATGTGTTTTTGGGTGTGTCAGCCAAAGGTGCGGTGACGCAGGCGATGGTTGAATCCATGGCGTCCGATCCGGTGATCTTTGCGATGGCCAACCCTGACCCGGAGATCACGCCAGAAGAAGCGCATGCTGTGCGCCCTGATGCGATTGTGGCGACCGGGCGTTCGGATTATCCGAATCAGGTCAATAATGTGCTGGGCTTTCCCTATCTTTTCCGTGGCGCGCTGGATATCCATGCACGCGCCATCAATGATGAGATGAAGATCGCCTGCGCCGAAGCCTTGGCAGAACTGGCGCGGGAGGATGTGCCGGATGAGGTGGCGATGGCCTATGGCAAGAACCTCAGTTTCGGACGGGATTACATCATTCCCACACCGTTTGATCCGCGCCTGATTTATCGCATTCCTCCTGCCGTTGCGCGGGCGGGCATGAAAACGGGTGCTGCCCGTCGCCCGATCATCGATATGGAAAGCTATGAGGCCGGGCTGAAAGGCCGGATGGATCCCACGGCGAATATTCTGCGCGGTATTCATGCCCGCGCGCGTGCCAATCAGGCGCGGATGATTTTTGCCGAGGGGGATGATCCGCGTGTGTTGCGCGCCGCTGTAAGCTATCAGCGCTCAGGCATGGGCAAGGCGCTGATCGTCGGGCGCGATTATGATGTCAAAGCCAAACTGGAAGCGGCCGGTATGGCCGATGCCGTGGCCGAGCTTGAGGTGGTGAATGCCGCAAACACCCCGCATCTGGAGACATATAAGGAGTTTTTGTATCAGAGACTGCAGCGCAAGGGCTTTGACAGGCATGATATCCACCGGCTGGCCGCACGCGACCGGCATGTGTTTTCAGCGCTGCTGCTGGCGCATGGGCATGGCGATGGGCTTGTGACCGGGGCCACCCGCAAGGCCGCCCATGTCATGGACTTGATTAACCATGTTTTTGATGCGGATGCCGCGCATGGGGCTGCGGGTGTGACAGCCCTGTTGCACAAGGGCAAGATCGTTCTGATCGCGGATACACTGGTGCATGAATGGCCCGATGAGAATGATTTGGCAACGATTGCGGAACGTGCCGCTGATGTGGCCCATGATCTGGGGCTTGAACCACGCGTTGCGTTTGTCAGCTTTTCAACCTTCGGGTATCCAAGATCGGAAAGAGCGGAGAAAATGCACCGCGCCCCCCAAGTTCTGGAGGCGCGAGGTGTTGATTTCGAGTTTGAGGGCGAGATGACCGTGGATGTCGCGTTAAACCCCAAGGCGCAGTCGATCTACCCGTTTCAGCGATTGACCGGTCCAGCCAATATCCTTGTGGTGCCTGCACGACATTCCGCATCAATCTCGGTCAAGTTGATGCAGGAAATGGCAGGTGCCACTGTGATCGGGCCAATCTTGTCTGGTGTGGATAAATCCATTCAAATCTGTTCCACGAATTCTACCGCGAATGATATTTTGAACATGGCGATGCTGGCAGCGTGCAAGGTGCGTTGATGGCGGGCCTGAAAGGGTGGCATGGCGATCTATAACCTTGGCTCTATCAATGCTGATATGTTGTATCGCGTGCCACATCTGCCCCAACCGGGCGAGACTGTGGCGGCAACAGGGTTAAGCCGTGCTTTGGGCGGCAAAGGTGCAAACATGTCTGTTGCCGCGGCTCGCGGCGCTGCGCGCATTGTGCATATCGGCTCTGTCGGGCAAGACGGGCGTTGGGCAAGGGATCTGCTGACGGAATATGGCGTTGATACGCGGCATATTGAAACCGTGGATCAGGCAACGGGCCATGCGATTATCCTGTTGGACCCGTCGGGCGAGAATTCAATCGTGATTATCCCCGGTGCCAATCAGGCGATTCCGCAAAGCCGTGTCGGGCTTGCACTCGCCGAAGCCTCCCCCGGTGATTTCCTGCTTCTTCAGAACGAAACCTGCCATCAGGTCTACGGTGCCAAAACCGGGTATGATATGGGGTTGCGCGTGGTCTATGCTGCCGCACCTTTCGATGTGTCCGCCATTGAAGCGGTTTTGCCATATCTGGATATGCTGATTCTGAATGCGCTTGAGGCCAGTCAGTTGACCGATTCATTGGGCAAGCCGCCAGAAACACTGGGCGTGCCTGATGTTATTGTCACGCTTGGGGCCAAGGGTTGCCGGTGGCATCAGGCAGACACCGGGGCATCACAAAGTTTTGCGGCGCTGCCTGTCACCCCTGTGGATACAACCGGGGCGGGGGATACGTTTACGGGATATCTTCTTGCAGGGTTGGACCGTGGTATGCCGATGGAACAATCTATAGGATTGGCAACCAAAGCGGCTGCATTGATGGTGACGCGGCTTGGTACTGCGGATGTGATACCTGATCTACTGGAGATCCAGCAAATGGATCAGCCGCCCACAAAGGGTGCCTGATTGCCCCAAAGCTGCCGCACGCGCTGGTCCCGTCCGCAGCCATCGCGATAGCGTTTATAGGCATCAGCTTGTGTGATGACGCCAAAGCGGGTGATCACAAGGTTGGTTCCCTTGTAATACTCCTGATGGTAGTCCTCTGCCCTGTAAAAGGGCGCTATGTCCAGCACTTGCGTGACAATGTTTTGCCCCAGCACGGCCTTGGCAGAGGAAATAGCTGTTTCTGCTGCATGGGCGCGGCTTCCCTTGACGGCAAACCCTGCCATCAGAGCCAGAACCAGAATGATCAGTTTGAAATCACTAAGCCTGCGTTTCATTGTGCACCTCCGCGATGAGAATATGAGAGTGCACAAGCTTACCATCGCTGCAAAGCAACAAGTTTGACTGTCACGCAACGGTGAAACAGCGCGAGCACTTTTCATACCGATACTTCCGGTTTAGCCTGCCTGTCAAAACAGGAGGGGCGGATGACCGACCATGTGACAACGCATCAAGCGGCAGAAGATACCCGCAATGAAACCATCCGGATTTGGGTGAATGGCCGGATCGTGCCAAAGGCCGAAGCGGTTGTCAGCGTCTATGACAGCGGGTTCATGCTGGGTGATGGCGTGTGGGAAGGGATTCGCCTTTATAACGGATCATGGGCTTTTCTTGACGAACATATGGATCGTCTGTTCGAGGCGGTAAAAGCCATTGATCTGGAGATCGGATTGACGCGGGACCAGATGATTCAAGCCGTGTTAGACACGCAAGCCGCCAATGAGATGACGGAAAACGCCCATGCCCGCCTGATGGTGACAAGGGGCGTCAAAACACGCCCGTTCCAGCATCCGTCGCTTTCACGGCAAGGGCCAACAGTTGTGATTATCATGGAGCACTCCAAGCCCAGTATCCCGCGCCCGATCAGGTTGGCTACTGTGCCGCATTTGCGCGGGCTGCCGATGACTCAGGATCCCAAACTGAACAGCCATTCAAAACTGAACTGTATTCTGGCCTGTATCGCTGCTGAAAAGGCCGGCGCGGACGAGGCGTTGATGCTGGATGTGCACGGGTTTGTAAACACAACCAATGCCTGCAATTTCTTTATCGTCCGCAAAGGGCAGGTTTGGACCAGCACGGGCGATTACTGCATGAACGGCATAACCCGGCAAAAGGTGATTGATCTGTGCCGCGAAAACGGCATCCCGGTATTCGAGAGGAACTTTTCCCTGGTTGATACTTACGGTGCGGATGAGGCGTTCCTTACAGGCACTTTTGGGGCGCAGACACCCGTTGGCAGCATTGACGGACGCCAGATTGGTGATGGCCAGATGGGGCAGATCACCAAGCAGATCAGAATGCTCTATCAGGCTCTGATCCAGCGGGAAACGGCCTGATCATGCGGATTGCAATGTGGTCGGGGCCGCGCAACCTGTCAACGGCAATGATGTATTCCTTCGGGGCGAGGGCCGATTTCGCGGTTGTGGATGAACCTTTCTATGCGGCCTATCTGACACGAACCGGATTGGACCACCCGATGCGGGATGACATTATTGCATCGCAATCAGTCGATCCTGAAGAAGTGGCCGCAATGCTGACTGGTCCGGTCCCTGATGGGCGCGCGCATTTCTATCAAAAGCATATGACCCAGCACATGATTGCGGGCATTCCACGCGGTTGGATGGCGGGCATGCGCCATGTGTTCCTGATCCGGCATCCGGCGCGCGTTGTGGCAAGCTTTGGTGCGAAATACGATAACCCGACTTTGGCTGATATCGGATTTTCGCAGCAAACCGATCTGTATGAAAGCCTGATTGCGCAAGGCGACAGCCCTGTCGTGATCGATTCCGCTGATATCAGGCGTGATCCTGAGGGCATGTTGACGCGCCTGTGTGCTGCGTTGGATTTGCCTTTTGATCCGGCAATGTTGTCATGGCCTGCAGGTGGGCACCCGTCAGACGGGGTATGGGCGCCGCATTGGTATGCATCGGTTCATACCTCAACAGGCTTTGCCCCGGTTGAGGGGGCGCCGCCTGATTTGACGGGGGCTGCGGCTGAATTGGTAGAACAAGCCCTGCCGCATTATCGGCGTTTGGAGAAACACAAGCTGTAACCCCAATACAAAAAGGGCGGTTTGGTGCCGCCCTTTGCATGAATATCAGAGACTGTTTCAGCCTTTCAGGCGACGATCGCGCGTGGCGATCAGTTTCAGCCGCAGCGCGTTGAGGCGGATGAAGCCTTGGGCGTCTTTTTGATCATAGGCGCCTGCATCATCTTCGAATGTCACATGCGCTTCGGAATACAGGCTGTGATCGGACCAGCGACCAACACAGGTCGCCATACCTTTATAGAGCTTGAGCCGCACCGTGCCTGTGACATGTTCCTGGCTCTTGTCGATCAGGGCTTGCAGCATCTCACGCTCTGGGCTGAACCAGAAGCCGTTATAGATCAGTTCGGCATAGCGCGGCATGATGCTGTCTTTGAGGTGGCCAGCGCCGGCATCCAGCGTGATCTGTTCGATGCCGCGATGCGCCTCAAGCAGGACAGTGCCGCCCGGTGTTTCATAAATGCCGCGCGACTTCATGCCGACAAAGCGGTTTTCCACGAAATCCAGCCGCCCGATCCCGTGTTTGCCGCCCAGTTCGTTCAGCTTTGTCAGGATTGTGGCAGGGCTGAGAGCCTCTCCGTTGATGGCAGTGGCATCGCCACGCTCGAAGCTGATCTCGATATATTCGGGGGTATCGGGTGCATCCTCTGGCGCGACGGTGCGCTGATACACATATTCGGGCGCTTGCACGGCGGGATCTTCCAGCGCCTTGCCCTCGGATGAGGTGTGCAGCAGGTTGGCATCAACACTGAACGGCGCCTCGCCGCGTTTATCCTTGGCGATGGGAATCTGATTCGCTTCGGCGAATTCGATCAGCTTGGTGCGGCTGGTCAGATCCCAGATCCGCCATGGCGCGATGACCTTGATATCGGGGTTCAACGCATAGGCGCTCAGCTCAAAACGGACCTGATCATTCCCCTTGCCTGTTGCGCCATGGGCCACTGCATCAGCACCGGTTTCGGCGGCAATCTCAACCAATCGCTTGGAGATCAGAGGGCGGGCGATGGATGTGCCCAGAAGATACAGCCCCTCATAGAGCGCGTTGGCGCGGAACATCGGGAACACGAAATCGCGCACAAATTCTTCGCGGACATCTTCGATATAGATGTTGGATGGCGCAATTCCCAGCAGCTCGGCCTTGGCGCGCGCGGGCTCCAACTCTTCTCCCTGACCGAGATCAGCGGTAAAGGTCACAACCTCGCAACCATATTCGGTTTGCAACCATTTCAGGATGATCGAGGTATCAAGGCCGCCGGAATAGGCCAGCACGACTTTCTTGGGCGCGGACATGTGTTTTTCCCCAGTGAATACGTTTCGGGGCGATTAACGGGTTTTGTGGCGCAGGGCAAGGTTGCCGGGCAAATGCAGCTTTGGCTTGCGTGAATGGCCAAGCTGCGCCAGAGATCGGGGATGAGCAAGTTTCAAGATCAGGCCCGCGCAGCCGAACGCGCCATGCGCGCGGTTTTTCCCGCCACGCCCCTGCTGCGCAACGCGCATCTGTCCGAACGGTTTGAGGCGGATATCTGGCTGAAGCGGGAAGATCTTTCGCCGGTGCGATCCTACAAGCTGCGCGGCGCCTTCAATGCGATGCGCAAGGTGCTGGCCGGTGATCCGGATCGGCGGCTGTTTGTCTGCGCCTCTGCTGGAAACCATGCGCAGGGTGTTGCGTTCATGTGCCGCCACTTTGGCGTCAGGGGCGTGATCTTTATGCCGGTGACGACACCGCAGCAAAAGATCCAAAAGACCGGCATGTTCGGGGGCGATGCCATCGAAATTCGGCTGACGGGTGATTACTTCGATGACACACTTGCCTCGGCTCAAGCGTATTGCGCGGAACATGGCGGGTATTTTCTGTCGCCGTTTGATGATGTTGATGTGATTGAAGGCCAAGCCTCGGTTGCCGTGGAAATAGAGCAGGATCTGGGCTTTGCGCCCGATCATATCCTTCTGCCTGTGGGGGGCGGTGGGTTGTCGGCGGGGGTGCGCAGTTTTTTCGGCACGCAACTGTCCTATAGTTTTGTTGAGCCATTGGGTGGTGCCAGCCTGCGTGCCGCATTGGCTGCGGGGCGGCCTGTCAAACTGGATAAAGTGAACACGTTTGTCGACGGTGCGGCTGTTGCCTGTATTGGCGCGCAGACCTTTGCGCGGCTCAAGGATATTGATCCACACGATGTTGTGGCTGCCCCTGAGGACCGCATCTGCACGACGATCCTTGAGATGCTGAATGTGGAAGGTATTGTGTTGGAGCCTGCAGGTGCGCTGGCCGTAGATGCCTTGGTGGATGTTGCCGACAAGATCAAAGGCAAGACAGTCGTCTGTGTGACATCAGGCGGCAATTTTGATTTTGAGCGTTTGCCAGAGGTGAAGGAACGTGCGCAGCGTTATTCCGGGGTAAAGAAGTATTTCATCCTGCGGATGCCGCAGCGCCCCGGCGCGCTGAAGGAGTTTTTGAATATTCTTGGCCCGGATGATGACATTGCCCGGTTCGAATACCTCAAGAAATCGGCGCGCAATTTCGGCTCTGTCTTGATCGGAATAGAGACGACCCGCCCAGAGAATTTTACATCGCTTTTGTCTCAATTGAACGCGGCCGGATTTGCCTATCGTGACATCACCAATGATGAGACATTGGCGGAGTTCCTGATCTGATCCGCGTTCTGTGGGGTGACCTGGGCCTGTGAGTATTTGAAGAACAATGAAGGAAAGGCTCAGCCAATCTGGGCCAGCAGCGCATTGTGGCGGGCGGTATAGTTGGCACGGACAATGACAGGCGGGCGCAGATCAATCGACAATCCGCTTATTAGAGACTGATCCGGCTTTCCAAACAGTTTGTCCGCCTCGGCCTTGCTGAAGCCGGCAATCTCGACCGCTTCCATCCATGCGCTGATACGGTCTGCCTGTTTGATTTGTTTTTTGATGACGGCAGGGATGGTTGCGGGCAGGCCAAAGCGGATGTGAATCGCCGCGGTAAGGCGCGCGTCCAAATCCTCATAGCCGGGCCCTACGGCTGATTTTACGGGGCTGATCATGTCGCCGATCACATATTCGGGCGCATCATGCAGCAGGGCGGCCAACTGCCATTTGGCGGCAATGCCGGGTGTCATCCGTGTGAACAGGGTTTCCACCAGAAGGGAATGTTCAGCAACCGAATAGGCGTGATCACCACGGGTCTGCCCGTTCCAGCGCGCCACAAATGCCAAACCATGGGCGATGTCTTCGATCTCGATATCGACGGGTGTTGGATCAAGCAGATCAAGGCGGCGGCCGGACAGCATCCGTTGCCAGGCGCGGGGGGGTTTGGGCATCGCATTCTCCATCGGTGCTTTGCAGGTTTTATGTTTGCCAAGCCAAGATGTGCAAGTTTGGTCTGTGCCTGCATGACAAAACAACAGCGCGCGCTATCCTATGCAGCGTTGTGGCATAGTGCAAACAGTGCTACTCGCTGCGATCAAAGAGACTATTCAAAGGGTGCCCCAAATGGCCAAGGATTATATTGTGAAGGATATCGCGCTTGCTGGCTATGGCCGCAAGGAGCTTGATATTGCCGAGACTGAAATGCCCGGATTGATGGCATGCCGCGCTGAATATGGTGAAACCAAGCCGCTGACAGGCGCGCGGATTGTCGGGTCTTTGCACATGACGATCCAGACAGCGGTTCTGATTGAAACGCTTGTGGCGCTGGGCGCGGATGTGAGATGGGCATCATGCAATATCTTTTCCACGCAGGATCATGCCGCAGCGGCCATTGCTGCCGGCGGTACGCCAGTTTTTGCGATCAAGGGACAGACGCTGGAAGAGCATTGGGATTACCTTGATAGGTCATTCATGTTCCCTGAAGGGGCGAATATGATCCTTGATGATGGCGGCGATGCGACGCTGTATGTCTTGCTGGGCGCGCGGGCGGAGGCGGGCGAAGACATTATTGCGGTGCCGCAATCCGAGGAAGAAGAGGTCATCAAGGCGCAGATCAAAAAGCGCATGGCCGCAAGCCCCGGTTGGTTTACGAAAACACGCGATGCCATCAAGGGCGTATCTGAGGAAACGACGACCGGTGTGCATCGTCTTTATGATCTGCACAAGAAAGGCCTGCTGCCTTTCCCTGCGATCAACGTGAACGATTCGGTCACGAAGTCGAAATTTGACAACAAATATGGCTGTAAGGAATCATTGGTTGACGGTATCCGCCGCGCTACTGACACGATGATGGCGGGCAAAGTGGCTGTTGTGTGCGGCTATGGTGATGTGGGCAAAGGGTCAGCTGCATCGCTGCAGGGTGCTGGTGCCCGCGTCAAGGTGACCGAGGTTGATCCGATCTGTGCGTTGCAAGCCGCGATGGACGGGTTTGAGGTTGTACTGCTGGAAGATGTGGTTGGCACCGCTGACATCTTCATCACTACAACGGGCAACAAAGATGTTATCCGGATCGAGCATATGCGCGCGATGAAGGATATGGCGATTGTCGGAAATATCGGCCATTTCGATAACGAGATTCAGGTTGCATCGCTCAAGAACCACAAATGGACCAATATCAAAGAACAGGTTGATATGATTGAGATGCCTTCGGGCAACCGGATCATTCTGCTGTCCGAGGGCCGTCTGTTGAACCTTGGCAATGCCACTGGCCATCCGTCTTTTGTCATGTCGGCCAGCTTTACCAATCAGGTGTTGGCGCAGATCGAGCTGTGGACCAAGGGTGACGCGTATCAGCCCGGTGTGTACATCCTGCCCAAAGCTTTGGATGAGAAAGTGGCGCGGCTGCATCTGGACCGGATCGGCGTTAAGCTGACCAAGCTGGACGCGGAACAGGCGGCCTATATCGGCGTGACGCCGGAAGGTCCGTTCAAGCCCGAGCATTACCGCTACTGATCCGGTACCAATCTGTTCATGCATGAGGGCCTGCCATTGGTGGGCCCTTTCAACATGCGTGTTGAAAATCATTGTGTGCTTTGGAAGACTCGTTAACGTTCTGTCGGGGCTGGTCGTGCCGTCCAATGATTTGAAACGAGGGAGGTTGAAATGGGAAAGCGTGATGATTTGATTGCTCGCTATGCGGATGATCTGAAGAATAAATGCGGCATGCAGCCAGATATGGATTTGCTGACCAAGGTTACAATAGGGTGCGGTCCTGCCATCTATAATGCGGATGCCTCGACCGTTGCCGCGACACAGGCAAGCGAGCTGGAAACCGTCAAGACGAATTTTCTGATCAAGAAGCTGGGCTTGCAGGATGATCCCAAGCTTATGGATGCGATCCACTCTGTTCTGGATACCTATGGTCAATCCGAGCGGAACAAATATCGTGCTGTGGTTTACTACATGCTTACCAAGCATTTTGGAAAAGACTCTGTCTACAACTGAACGATGTTCATGCTGAAACAAGCGCCCGCCGTTTTGGTGGGCGCTTTTGTTTATGAAAATTGCCAGCAATCGGAATTTGCGTAAAGGACGGTGCTCGGGTAATTATCGGATGACCGGGCCAGTATGGCCGGAACCTAATCCAGAAATCACGTGTGGTGTGTAGGGAGCACGTGGGGTAGCGGGGGGTTCTGGCTTTGAGTAGAGCCCCCCGCGTTTAGACCTTCAAGTCATGTCTGCCAATTCAAGGATAATATCCCACTCCTTGGTCGTGACGGGCTGAACAGAAAGACGGGAATTGCGCACAAGCACCATGTCTGTCAGGCGCGGATCATCCTTAACGTCTTGTAACGTAACAGGTTTCTTCAAAGGCTTGACCGCTTTGATATCAACACATTCCCAACGCTCATCGTCGGTCGTGCTATCGGGATGCGCTTGTTTGATAACCTCCACGATACCAACAATGGCTTTCTCATCTTGGGAATGATAAAAGAACCCCAGATCGCCCAACGCCATGTCACGCATGAAGTTGCGCGCCTGATAGTTGCGCACGCCGTCCCATTCCTCTCCCTTGTTGCCGCGCGCGACCTGATCGGTCCAGCCCCAGACTGATGGTTCCGATTTGAAGAGCCAGTAGCGCATCAGCCGATCACTTTTTTCCATGGAATGAATTCCACATCGCCGAACAGCCCTGCTTTGGAATAGGGATCATTCACGGCCCATTTCATGGCGCTTTCCACATCCTCAACCTCAAGGATCAGCAGCGATCCGATCATCTGGCCATCGCTATCCAGCAAAGGACCGGCTTGTTGGACGATGCCGGTTTGTTCGACATAGTCCAGATGCGCGGCGCGGTTCGCCATTCTGGTTTCAAGTGCGCCGGGCTTGTCTCGGGCGATGAGGGCTACAAGCATTCATTCCTCCTTCAGGGGACGTGACAGTAACATATCCATGGCTTGGCGCAGGGTGACCTGCCCGTCAAGCATGGCAACAACGGCTGCGGTGATCGGCATGTCAATTTCCAATGCTTTTGCACGTGCCAGAGCGGCGCGCGCGGTGGCGGCGCCTTCGACGGTGATGCTGGTGTCAAAGGGTTCATTGCGCCCTATGGACATGCCAAACTGCATGTTGCGGCTTTGGGGGCTGGTGCAGGTCAGAACCAGATCACCGAACCCGGACAGCCCGGACAACGTATCGGCTTGTGCCCCGACAGCCAGCGCAAGGCGTTGCATTTCCGCAAAGCCCCGCGTCATCAGGGCGGCGCGCGCACTATCGCCCAAGCCTGCGCCGGTGACGGCACCGGCTGCAATCGCTATCACGTTCTTTAGCGCACCGCCCAGTTCAGCACCGATCGTATCGTTGGTGCGATATATCCGCAGATTTTGCGTTATGAGTGTCTGTTGCAGGGTCTTTCCCAAACTTGCATCAGCGCATGCAAGCGTCAGGGCCGTTGGCAGGCCGCGGGCAATATCATGGGCGAAACTGGGGCCTGTCAAAATGGAGGCAGAACTGTCCGGCATCATTTGGCGGATCAGGGCAACAGGCCCCAAGGTGGACGAAAGCTCGATCCCTTTGCAGCAGGCCACAAGATCGCGGCCTTGCAATGCTTTGGCGTGATCGGTCAGCAGGTTGCGCAGTTGCTGCATCGGCACGGCCAACAAGGCGGGCCCCGCGGCTTGCGGCAATTGCGCAGTGATTTGCAGGCTGTCTGGAAAAGTGATGTCTGGCAAGCGCGCCGCGTTTTGGCGGGTGTCCTGCATAATGCGGGCCTGCGCGGCATCGCGTGACCATAGGGTGACGGTTTGTCCTGATTTGGCCAAAGAAATCGCCAAAGCAGTGCCGAACGCGCCTGAACCCAGAACCGTGATCATGCCTTGGCCCCCTTTTTGCCACTGCCAAGCAGCGCCGGGCTGATGCGGTCCAATGGCCAGCGCGGGCGCGCGGCCAGCGTCATATCGTCTTGCATGCCTGAGCGGAACAGCTCCAGCCCCGCATAGGCGATCATCGCGGCGTTATCAGTACATAGCGCAAGCGGCGGGGCCACAAAGGTTATGCCGTTTTGGGCCGCAACAGTCTCTAGTTTTTCGCGGATTAGTTTGTTTGCGGCGACACCTCCGGCAACGGCCTGCACAGGATGGGCAACACCTTTAGCCAAGGCAAACGCAATGGCGCGGCGGGTTTTTTCGGCCAATACATCCGCCACGGCCATCTGGAACCCGGCGCATAGATCGGCGCGATCACGTTGTGTCAGCCCCCCCTTTTCAGACACCACTTTGTCGCGGAGCCGCAGAAGCGCTGTCTTCAGCCCTGAGAAGGACATATCGCAACCTTCCCTGTCCAGCAGAGGCCGTGGAAAGGGAAACCGTTTAGGATCACCGTGTTGTGCGGCCCGTTCGACCGATGGCCCCCCCGGCTGTGGAAGCCCCAGCAATCTGGCTGTTTTATCAAAGGCTTCGCCGGGGGCGTCATCAATCGTTCCGCCGATGCGGGTAAACTGGTCCGGGCCTTGGACCAGCAGAAACTGGCAATGACCACCCGATACAAGAAGCATCAGATAAGGATATTCGATCTGATCCGTCAGGCGGGGTGTCAACGCGTGACCCGCAAGATGGTTTACGCCTATCAGCGGCAGTCCGGCGCCTATGGCCAACCCTTTGGCGCACATCACCCCGGCCAACACACCCCCGATAAGGCCGGGACCGGCGGTTACGGCCACAGCATCGATGCCGGATAGGTCCAAACCGCTGTCAAACAGGGCCTGTCTGACACAAACATCCAACTTTTCAGTATGCGCGCGCGCAGCTATTTCGGGAACAACGCCGCCAAAATCTGCATGCAGATCTGACTGGCCCATCACGACAGATGACAGGATTTTGGCCGGATCAGTGCCGCTTTGCCGGATGACAGCCGCAGCCGTATCGTCACAGCTGCTCTCCAGCCCAAGTATTGTCAGTGTTTTGTCCATGGTCGCGTCAGCCCTGCGGTTGGTGGCCCTTGTCGTTGCAAGAACACCAGATGCGAGGTAACACCACAGGACGATCCAAACAATCCCGGGGCAATCATGACACGGCCTGTCATTCTGCTGACCCGACCAGAAGCGTCGTCTCGCAGGATGGCGGCGCTTTGGGCTACGTTGTTTGGTGATCAGGTTGGCTTTTGTATTTCCCCTCTGATGGATATCAGGTTTGATCCGCGTCTTCCTGATCTGTCCGGTATCAAGACGCTCATTTTTACATCCACCAATGGGGTTGCGGCCTATTTAGAGGCGAATGGGCCACGCAGCCTGCCTTGCTATACCGTTGGTGATGCCACGGCGCGCGCGGCACGCGAGGCGGGCATGCAGGCGATCTCAGCGGGGGGGAATGCCGATTCTTTGGTGGCTCGGATTCTGGAAGATCAAGCCCCCGGCCCGATGTTGCATCTGCGCGGGGCGCATACGCGCGGCGAGATTGCCGAACGGCTGAGCGCGCAAGGCTGCTCTGTCTCTCAGGTGATTGTTTACTCGCAACATGCCTTGCCTTTGACAATGCAGGCGCAATCGCTCTTGGCCGGCGAAAACCCGGTGATCCTGCCGCTTTTTTCCCCGCGCACCGCGATCTTAATGGGCGCTGGGCCTTTTGCAGCGCCGACCTATGTTATTGCCATCAGCGAAGCTGTTGCTGATGCGTTGCTTTTTGAGGTTGATCACTGTGCCATAGCGGCTCAGCCTGACTTTGAAACTGTCACAACACAGATTGGTGCCTTGCTGGATAAAGCCCCTTGGCGCAGCGATCCGCCCCACCCAGAGTAGCGGGTTGAGGCAACAGACCATGCGCAGTAAGGTTTTCAGGACCTTACGGGAAACAGTGTAAGATTCGAAAGGGTGATTGCCGGTGCCGGATAAGAAAAAAACGTCTGACAAAGAGGATCTGCCTCTCGAAAAGGTGCAGGATGCAGTGATTCTTGACGATCAGGCATCTGATGATCGGTCTGAAACCACCCCTGAGGTAGCGCCTGACACGCCTGACGACAGTGTTTCGACGGATGAACCCAAGAAAGAGGCAGAGCCGTCAGAGACATCAGTTGAAGGCCCCGACCCGGACCATGAAGGCGCGACAACCAAGGATGAGGTGATCGCAGATGAACCACCCGAGAGCGCTGAACCGGAGGCAGCACAAGATGAGCAACCACAGGCGCAGCCGGAAGCGGATGTAACGCCGCCCGCCCCGCCCGCGCAGCAGGTTATTGTCCGCAAGGGCGGTTTTGTTTCCATGGTTTTTGGCGGCGCGGTTGCGGCGGTGATCGGGTTTGGGCTGGCGCATAGCGGAGTGCTGGAGGGCGTTGCGATCCCCGGTTCTGGCGGTTCGCAGGAACAGATTTCGAACCTGACACAACAGATCACAGCGCAGGACAGCACCCTGTCTGAATTGGCCCAGCGGCTTTCCGCCTTGGAAGACGCACCCGCCCCCGAGGCTGCAGAGGTGGTTGATTCAACCCCCATGATTGACGATCTGACAAGCCAGATTGCGGCGCTTGTACAACGGATCAACGCGTTGGAAGATCGCCCTGTGGGCGAAGCCGGCGGCAACAGCGATGAGGCTACAGCCGCCATCGCCAGTGCGCGCCGCGACCTGGACGAGATCCGCCAGACGCTTGCGGCGCAGCGCGCCGAGATCGCCGCCCTGACCGAAGGTGCCGCGCGCGAGGAGGAAGCCGCGCAAATGTCGGCGCGTGCCGCCATGCAGCGCGCTGCGCTGACCCGGATCCAGACCGCATTGGACAGCGGTGCCGGATATATTGAGGCATTGGCCGATCTGCGTGATACCGACCTTGTTGTGCCGCAGCCATTGGCCGATCAGGCCGAAAGTGGTGTGATGACAT
>JBLRWJ010000001.1:115282-117277 GCA_047921315.1 Rhodobacterales bacterium
GACCTTGTTGTGCCGCAGCCATTGGCCGATCAGGCCGAAAGTGGTGTGATGACATTGAATGCTTTGCAGACATCTTTTCCCGATGCGGCGCGCAATGCCTTGCGCGCGGCGCGCCAAGAGACAGGCGGCTCTGGTGTGGGGGAGTTTTTGCAATCCCAGCTTGGGCTGCGGTCACTTGAACCACGCGATGGCGATGATCCTGACGCGGTTTTGTCGCGTGCTGAGGCTTTCCTGCGTGCAGGCCGTTTGGCAGACACGTTGACAGAGCTACAGATGTTGTCAGATGCAGCAAAGGCCGAATTGGCGCAATGGACAGCGCAAGCCGAGACAAGGCTTGCCACGGTGGCGGCGGCGCAGGATCTTGCGCAATCCCTGAACGCGAATTGAAGGATAACTGAATGCTCTGGTCTCTTATCAAGATTATCCTTTTTGTCGTTCTGGTTGCCGCAGCAACCCTTGGGGCCGCCTATCTGATGGAGCTTGACGGCGGCGTTCGTATTGCCGCGGCGGGGTATGAGATAAACCTGTCGCCGCTCTACGCCGTGATCTTTTTGATCACTCTGGTCTTTGCCGTTTGGCTGGCATTGCGGCTGATGGCGCTTATGGTGGCGGTTCTCAAGTTCATCAATGGGGATGAAACAGCAATCACCCGCTATTTCAACCGCAACCGTGAACGCAAAGGGTATCAGGCCTTATCCGAAGGCATGATGGCGCTGGCCGCGGGCGAGGGGCGGTTGGCGATGGCCAAAGCCGGCAAGGCCGAGCGTTATTTGCACAAACCCGAACTGACAAATCTACTGACCGCGCAGGCGGCCGAAATGTGCGGTGACAGACGCAAGGCCGAAGAGGTTTACAAGCGGCTTCTCAAGAATGATGCGACACGTTTTGTCGGCGTGCGCGGTATCATGAAGCAGAAGCTGGCTGATGGCGATGCTGCCACCGCGATGAAGCTGGCCGAAAAGGCTTTGGGGCTGCGACCCAAGCATGAGGAAACGCAGGATGTTCTGCTGCGGCTGCAGGCCAGCGCGCATGATTGGGCCGGGGCACGCCGCACTTTGGGGGCAAAGCTGAAATATGGCAGCTTGCCGCGTGACGTTCACAAGCGGCGCGATGCGGTTCTGGCCTTGTCCGAGGCCAAAGATATCCTGCTGGAGGGCAACGATATCAGCGCCCGTGAGTCCGCGATCGAGGCCAACAAACTCTCGCCGGATCTGATCCCCGCAGCAGCTTTCGCCGCGCGAGGATATATTGAGCAGGGAAATGCAAAATACGCGACGCGCGTCATCAAAAAGGCATGGGCAGTCCGTCCGCACCCTGATCTGGCCGCAGCCTTTGCGGCGATTGTGCCGGATGAAAAACCTGCCGCCCGGTTAAAGCGTTTCAAACCATTGATCGCAAAGCATCCCGAGCACATGGAATCAAAGCTGCTTCTGGCGGAATTGCACATTGCGAACGAGGATTTCCCCGAAGCGCGCCGCGCGCTTGGTGATCTGGTTGAAACTGCGCCTGATGCGCGTGCCCTCACGGTGATGGCGGCCATTGCGCGGGGGGAAGGCGCATCCGATGTCGTGGTAAAGGGATGGCTTGCGCGTGCTTTGACCGCTCCGCGTGGTCCGCAATGGGTCTGCGAAAACTGCCACAACATTCATGCGGAGTGGGTCCCGATCTGCGAAAACTGTGAATCCTTTGACACATTGGCGTGGACAGCACCCCCGGCCGGAACAACAACAACACCCGCCGCGTCTGAAATGTTGCCTTTGATCGTGGGATCTATCGAGGACAAAGAGGTCAGAGTTGATCCGATTGTGCCGGATGCCGAAGTTCTTCCTGATGAGGAAACCCTGCATCACCCATTGGAGTCAAAGACTTCGGAGGCCGAGGAGGCGCGAAAATAGGTCTTTTCCAGCTTGGGACAGGATGCTATAGCGCCTTTGCTGTGGGCCGCTGTAGCTCAGCTGGTAGAGCACGTCATTCGTAATGATGGGGTCGGGGGTT
>JBLRWJ010000002.1:0-16424 GCA_047921315.1 Rhodobacterales bacterium
TTGAAAAAGCAAGGTATCTACCAAGAGCCGAATGGCGCTGGCGGCACCTGAGCGCTGATCTGACGGGATGATCCCGGCACCAAGGCGGCCTGCGCACGGTGCTTTTGCGGGCTGTTAAATCTCTTGGTGCAGTCTGTTGCTGTGAGAAACAGGGACAGGCCGCATGAAAAGCATCAAACAGATCGCTCAGGAGATCGTGGCCCGCGAGGGCGGTTTTGTAAATGATCCCGCTGATCCGGGCGGGGCCACCAAGCACGGGGTCACGATTGGCACCCTGCGCCGGTTGGGGCTGGATCTGACCGGGGATGGTATCATCGATGTGGATGATGTCCGCGCGATGACACCGGCCCGCGCCACCGAGATATTCATCGAACATTATTTCCGCCGCCCGAAGATCGATCAGCTACCGGCCCGTATTCAGGCCAGCGTGTTTGATATGTATGTCAATGCGGGCGCGAATGCGGTCAAAATCCTGCAACGCCTGCTGCGGCAGATGGGCCAACCCGTCACAGTGGACGGGCTGATCGGCCCCCAGACCATTGCCGCAACACAGGCCGCTCATGCCGCCGCCCCTGATCATCTGGCCGATGCCTACGGGATTGCAAGGCGCAACTATTACCTGCGCCTTGCCGATCTGCGCCCCGCCAGCCGCAAATTCGCCCGCACGCGCAACGGCACCAAAGGCGGCTGGATCTTGCGGGCAGAGGAGTTCATCCACCCGCGCTATCACATGACGCGCGCAGAGTTTTCAGCAAGGGTTGCGACATGGCATTGATCGACAGAATTCTCGGGTTGATTTTTGGTAGCGGTCGCAATGTCTTGCGCGAAACCGCCGAGGTGTTTCGGGAAAACGCCGAAGAGGGCGCGGTGCGGGACGCATCCTTGCGGCAGGCCGCATTGGCGCAGTTCGGGACCGAGTTCACGCTGGTCAGGCAAGGCTGGTTTGACCGAGCCGTCGATGCGGCCAACAGGTTGCCCCGGCCGTTGATGGCCATGGGGACCTTGGGTCTGTTTGTCTCGGCGATGGTGGATCCGGTGTGGTTTGCCAGCCGGATGCAGGGAATCACCCTCGTGCCCGAACCGCTATGGTGGTTGCTGGGGGCTGTCGTGTCATTCTATTTCGGCGCGCGCCATCAGGCCAAAGGGCAGGAGTTCCAGATCCGCGTTGCCCAAAGCATGGCGCATGTTCCGCAGGTGATGGACAACCTCAAGGCGTTGAAAACGTTGCAGGCTGGGGATGACGTGGCGCCGCATGACGCGGCCGCGCAGGCCTTGGCGCACCCCGCCCCAACCGACAGCTTGCCCGAGGATCAAGCCGCGAATGCCGCGTTGAATGATTGGCGGCGCAGCAATCCGGCAAGGCCGGAACGTGACCCGTTGTTCGGGCGATAGACGCCGTCTGCGGCACGCCCGGGGCAAAGGGGGCGTGCGGGACAGGGGGCGCGACAATGTGATCGGTCTGGCATGCCGATTCCATTTGGCCCGCCCTGTCACAGGCCCTATACAGGCCGCATGATAGTAGAACTCGGACATTTCGCCCTCATCCTCGCTTTCCTCGTTGCCTGTGTGCAGGCCGTGGTTCCCATGATCGGTGCGCATCAGCGCTGGCCGGGATGGATGGCCATGGCAGAACCTGCCGCGAATGCGCAATTCATGCTGACCGCCTTCTCCTTTGGCGCGCTGACTTATGCGTTTGTGACCTCTGATTTCTCGGTCGCGTTGGTGGTGTATAATTCCCATTCCCTCAAACCGATGATCTATAAAATCAGCGGCGTCTGGGGCAATCATGAAGGCTCAATGTTGCTCTGGGTTCTGATCCTGACACTGTTCGGGGCGATGGCGGCATGGTTCGGGGGCAATCTGCCACCCACCCTCAAGGCGCGGGTGCTGGCGGTGCAATCATCTGTGTCTGTTGCTTTTTTTGCCTTCATCCTGTTCACGTCCAACCCGTTCGAACGGATGGCTGTGCCCCCGTTTGATGGCCAGGACCTGAACCCGCTTCTGCAAGATCCCGGTCTCGCATTTCACCCGCCCTTTCTCTATCTTGGTTATGTCGGGTTAAGCCTTGCTTTCTCTTTCGCGGTTGCCGCCTTGATCGAGGGGCGGGTGGATGCCGCTTGGGGCCGCTGGGTCCGTCCGTGGACCTTGGTGGCGTGGGTCAACCTGACTATCGGGATCGGGCTTGGCAGTTGGTGGGCCTATTACGAATTGGGCTGGGGCGGGTTCTGGTTCTGGGATCCGGTCGAAAACGCAAGCCTGATGCCATGGCTTCTGGCCGCCGCCCTGCTGCATTGCGCCATCGTGGTGGAAAAACGCGAAAGCCTGAAAAGCTGGACCATCCTGCTGGCGATCCTTGCTTTCGGCTTCTCGCTGATCGGCACGTTCATCGTGCGCTCAGGCGTGATCACATCGGTCCATGCCTTTGCCAACGACCCCGAAAGAGGCGTGTTCATCCTGATGATCCTTGGCTTTTTCATGGGCGGCGCGCTGATGCTGTTTGCCGCCCGCGCCAGCACGATGGAGGCGAAAGGCGTCTTTAGCCTTGTCAGCCGCGAAAGTGCGCTGGTTTTCAACAATATCTTGCTGGCGGTCTCCTGCTTTGTGGTCTTTATCGGCACGATCTGGCCCCTGATCGCCGAGATGTTGTTTGATCGCAAGCTATCGGTGGGTCCGCCTTTCTTTGATATGGCCTTCACACCTTTCTTGGTGGTTCTCGGCGCCATATTGCCCATCGGCGCGATGATGCCGTGGAAACGTGCCGATCTGTGGCGCAGTCTGCGCCCATTGGTGCCGGCGTTCATTCTGGCCCTGTCCTTGGCCATTCTGGCATTTGCGATCCAGACGGGACGCTCGGCCTTGGGGCCTGTTGGTCTGTTCCTCGGGTCTTGGCTGGTCTTCGGCGCGCTGGTCGATATCTGGTCCCGCACCGGACGGGGGCCGATTTCCGGCCGCTTTGGCCGGCTGACCCGCCTGCCGCGCGCGGATTGGGGCAAGGGCGTTTCCCATGCCGGGCTGGGCGTGACCATGCTGGGCATAGCTGCGATGCTGGCTTGGGAACAGGAAGATATCCGCGTGGTCCAGTTCAACGAACCGTACGAGGTTGCGGGCTACACCTTGTCATTGACAGATGTGCAACGGGTGGAGGGGCCGAATTACATCTCGACCATGGGATTTGTTGATTTGACGCGGAACGGCCGTGCTGTTGCCAGCATGACGCCTGAGAAACGCTTTTATCCTGTGGCGCAGATGCCAACCACCGAGGCGGCCATCGATATCGGCTTTTGGCGCGATGTCTATGTGGTGATCGGTGATCCGCAAAATAACGGTGGCTGGGCGATCCGCACCTATTACAAACCCCTGGCCAACTGGATCTGGGGTGGCACCATCCTGATGGCGCTTGGCGGTATGATCAGCCTGACAGATCGCCGTTTCCGCGTGGCGGCGGGCGCGGCAAAGCGCGCTCCGGTTGGCGGGGTGCCTGCGGAATGAGACAACTTGCCCTGACGCTGTGGCTGGCCCTGTCGGTGCTTGGCCCTTTGGCCCCTTTGACAGCAACCCAAGCGTTGGCTGTTCAACCTGACGAGGTATTGGACGACCCCGCGCTTGAGGCCCGCGCGCGCGATCTGTCGCGCGGCCTGCGCTGCATGGTGTGCCGCAATGAAAGCATCGACGAATCCAATGCCGATCTGGCCCGCGATATGCGGATCATGGTGCGCGAACGCCTTGTGGAAGGTGACAGCGATCAGGAGGTGATCAAATTTATCGTTGATCGCTACGGTGAATACGCATTGCTGAAACCCACAACAGGCGGTGCCAATTGGATTCTCTGGGCTGCCGGGCCGTTTATGATGCTGATCGCCCTTGGTGTCGGGGTCAGCTATCTCCGCAGCCGCAAACCTTTGGCTGACAGCGCTACTGACAGCTTGAGCGAGGAAGAAAACCGGCGTTTGCGGAAGATTATGGACGACTGACGCGGGGTTTGACCTTTCCCCTGAAACACGCTGCGGTAATGTTACGGCCAGAGGCGGAGCTAAGGAAAGGCAGACCCTATGCAATATCAGACCATCACACTGGATATCACCGACGGTGTCGCGGTGCTGACCCTGAACCGTGCGGACAAGATGAACGCGCTGAACACGCAGATGCGGGCCGAGATTGCCGACGCCGCGCGCGAGGCGGGCAAAACAGCGCGGGTTCTTGTGCTGACAGGGCAGGGGCGCGCCTTTTGCTCTGGACAAGACCTGAGTGACCGGGCCAATGCGGCCAACCTTGATATGGAACGCACGCTGCGCGATGAATATCTGCCGATGTTACGGGCGATCTATGACTGCCCGATTCCAACCATCAGCGCGGTAAATGGCGCGGCGGCCGGGGCAGGGGCCAATCTTGCCTTGGCGGCCGATGTGGTGATTGCGACGCAAAGCGCCTATTTCCTGCAGGCTTTTACCCGGATCGGGCTGATTCCGGATGCGGGCGGTACCTATTGGATGACGCGGCAGATGGGCACGGCCAAGGCCATGGGCGCGGCCCTGTTCGCCGACAAGATCAGCGCGCAGCAGGCAGATGACTGGGGCCTGATCTGGGAGGCCGTGGCGGATGACGCGTTCGAGACCACATGGCGCGCGCGCGCGGCGCAACTGGCGCAGGGGCCGACAGTGGCCTATGCCCATGTCAAACAGGCGATCCGGGGGAGTTGGGACAATTCGCTGGAGGAGCAGTTGGCGTTGGAGGGGCGTTTTCAGGGGACCTGTGGCAAGACCCGCGATTTCAAAGAGGGCGTGATGGCTTTTCTGGAAAAGCGGCCAGCGGATTTTGAGGGGCGATAAGCCCCTCATCCGTCCTGCGGACGTCTTCGGCTACAGCGTATCGCGCTTGATCGGATTGATGCATTCACTCCGCAGAATGAGGCCGCGTTTTCAAAGAACAACGCGTTCATTATGCGGGGTGGATTCAATTGAACGCGTTGTCCTCTAGATCAATGGCACAAAAGGCACGCCGCATCCAGCCACAGCCAGAAAGCCGAGCATGATACGTCATTTTGCACAATCATCTCTTATGTCCTGACCAGATGAATGACAGGATTGTTCATCCAGATAACGCAAAACGGCGCCCGTTGCAGGCGCCGTTCTTTACTCTCGATCCGCGTCAGCGGTTTTCGATATCGACGTATTCGCGTTGCGTCTCACCCATATAGAGCTGACGCGGACGGCCGATTTTCATCTGTGGATCGGCGATCATCTCTTTCCACTGGCTGATCCAGCCGACGGTGCGCGACAATGCAAAAATGGGGGTGAACATCGAGGTTGGAAAGCCGATCGCCTCCAGAATGATACCTGAATAGAAATCCACATTCGGGAACAGCTTTTTCTCGATGAAATAGGGATCATTGAGGGCGACATGCTCCAGCTCTTTGGCGACCTGCAGCAACGGGTTGTCATGCACGCCCAGCAGTTCCAGCACTTCATCGGCGGATTGCTTCAGCACCTTGGCGCGCGGGTCTGTGTTCTTGTAGACGCGGTGGCCAAAGCCCATCAGGCGGAACGGATCGTTCTTGTCCTTGGCGCGTGCGATGAATTCGGGGATACGATCCACCGTGCCGATCTCACGCAGCATTTCCAGACAGGCCTGATTGGCACCCCCATGCGCCGGACCCCACAGACAGGCGATCCCTGCGGCGATACAGGCGAATGGATTGGCACCCGAGGAGGAGGCCAGGCGCACGGTGGAGGTTGAGGCGTTCTGCTCGTGATCGGCATGCAGCGTTAGAATCCGGTCCATCGCGCGGGCGACGATCGGGTTCACATGATAGGTTTCTGCCGGGACCGAGAAGCACATGTTGAGGAAATTCGCCGCATAATCCAGATCATTGCGCGGATAGACGAAAGGCTGCCCGATAGAGTATTTATAGGCCATCGCGGCAATTGTCGGCATTTTTGCGATCAGGCGGATCGAGGCCACCTCACGCTGCCAGGGGTCATTCACATCCAGGCTGTCATGATAAAAGGCGGACATCGCACCGACCACGCCCACCATGGTTGCCATCGGATGCGCATCGCGGCGGAAACCGCGGAAGAAATTGTGCATCTGCTCGTGGATCATCGTATGCCGCGTGACCCGGGTCTCGAAATCCTCAAGCTGCGCTGAGGAGGGCAATTCGCCGTAAAGCAGCAGATAGCACACTTCGAGGAAATGCGATTTGGACGCGAGTTGATCAATCGGATATCCGCGATGCAGCAAGACCCCTTCATCGCCATCGATATAGGTAATCGTGCTGTCGCAGCTGGCCGTGGAGGTGAAGCCCGGATCATAGGTAAAGACCCCGGCCTGGGAATAGAGTTTGCGTATGTCGATCACATCGGGACCGGCGGTCGGGGAATACACCGGCAGATCGAAGCTTTGGCCATCGAAACTGAGCGTTGCGGTCTTGGTAGGTGTTGTCATTTTTGTCCCTTCCTCACTGGCGATTCCGGCAGGCCGGTTGCGCCTTTATAGTCTGTTCGCCTGAAGAAGGTGTTACCCGTTTTCAGGCGGCGGCATCTGTCAGGCGGGCCAGGCTTTCATCGCGCCCGAGCACCAGCATCATGTCAAACACACTCGGCGTGGCACTGCGCCCTGCCAGCGCTGCCCGCATGGGCCCTGCCAGCTTGCCGAATGTCATGCCCTGCATCTGTGCGAAGTCATTGAGGGCGTGTTCAAGATCGCCCCGCGTCCAGCTAGCATTTTGCAGATGCGGCGTCAATTCTCTCAGTATACCACGGGATACATCATTCAGGTGCGCGGCCGCTTTCTCATCCGGGGCGATCGGACGGTCAGCCATGATAAACTGTGCTTTATCAAGAAGTTCAAAGAAGGACTTCGCGCGCTCTTTCAGATGGGGCATTGCTGCATAAAGTAGGGCTTTCTTATGCGCGGGCAAGGCGGGTTGCCGGGTGGCTGTCAAAAAATCAAGCAGTTCATGCAGCAGCGCAGCATCCTGTGCGGCGGCAATATGCTGCCCGCAGATATTTTCCAGCTTTTTGAAATCCAGCCGAGCCGGAGATTTCCCGATTCCCGCGATATCGAACCATTCCAGTGCCTGCGCATCGCTGAAAAACTCGGCATCGCCATGGCTCCAGCCGAGCCGCGTCAGATAGTTCCGCATGCCGACAGCAGGGTAGCCAAGTGCTTGATATTCCTCAACACCCAAAGCGCCGTGACGTTTGGAGAGTTTCTTGCCATCGGGGCCATGGATAAGCGGGATATGCGCCCAGACCGGAACGCTCCACCCCATGGCGTGATAAATCATCATCTGGCGCGCGGCGTTGTTGAGGTGGTCATCACCCCGGATCACATGGGTCACACCCATATCGTGATCATCCACCACCACAGCCAGCATATAGACCGGGCTGCCATCGCCGCGCAGCAAGACCATATCGTCAAGCTGGTCATTGCGGATCACGACGCGGCCCTGCACCTCATCCTCGATCACGGTTTCGCCCTCTTGCGGGGCCTTGATGCGGATCACGAAGGGCGCATTCTCGGGATGGGTCGCGGGATCTGCATCGCGCCACGGGCTGCGATACAGGGTCGATCGGCCCGCAGTCCGGGCCTCCTCCCGGAAGGTTTCAATCTCCTCCTGGGTGGCAAAGCACTTGTAGGCGCGGCCCTCATCCAGCAACTGGCGTGCCACATCGGCATGGCGCGCGGCGCGTGCGAACTGGCTGATCGCCTCGCCGTCATGGTCCAGACCCAGCCATGCCAACCCTTTGAGGATCGCCTCTGTCGCCTCGGGCGTGGAGCGGGCGCGATCTGTATCCTCGATCCGTAGCAGAAACTTGCCGCCGCGCCCGCGTGCATAAAGCCAGTTGAACAACGCTGTCCGCGCGCCGCCAATATGCAGATATCCGGTAGGAGAGGGGGCAAAACGGGTCACGACAGCGGATGACATGGCAGAACTTAACCTTTCGGTAATCATGGCCGGGGTAGGCTTGGCGCATGTCTAGCGATGCGCGCGGCAGGGGGCAAGAGTTGCAGATTGCAGCGATGATCGAACAGGTGTTTCTGTCCCAGCGGGGATATCTGTTTCCATGGGTGCCTGTGTTTCTGGCGATTGGGATCGGCCTCTATTTCAGCCTGCGGTGGGAGCCGGAGGCAATGCATTATGCCGCGTTGATGGTGATTTGCGCGCTGGCCTGTCTGGCGGGCTGGCGCGGCGGGCCGGTTATGGCCCCGCTGAGCTGGGCCTTGGCCTTGATGGCGGCAGGGATCTGTCTGGCCGGGGCGCGGGCGCATCTGGTGGCGGGGCCACAGATTGCATGGCGCTATTATGGCCCGATTGAAGGCCGCATCGTCGGGATTGACCGTTCCGCATCCGATGCGGTGCGCCTTGTGCTGGACCGCGTTGTCCTGCAGCGTGTCGCGCCACAGGCAACGCCCCGGCGCGTGCGGGTGTCATTGCATGGCGAACAGGGCTTTGTAACGCCTAAACCGGGGCAGGTTGTTATGATGACGGGGCATCTGTCCGTCTCGAATGGTCCGGTCGAGCCGCACAGCTTTGATTTTCGCCGCCATGCGTGGTTTCTGGGGCTGGGCGCCGTGGGCTACACGCGGACCCCGGTGGTGATGTTGCATCCGCCTGCCGGGGATCAGCCTGTCTTTACCGCCCGCATGTGGCTGTCCGACCGCGTGCAAACTGCCCTGCCGGGGGAGCCGGGGGCCTTTGCGGCCGCCGTCATGGCCGGCGACAGATCGGGCATGGGCCAAGCCACGCTGGATGCGCTGCGCGTGTCTAATCTGGCCCATCTGCTGGCGATATCGGGCCTGCATATGGGGCTGCTGAGCGGATTCGTCTTCAGCCTGTTCCGCCTTGGCTTTGCGGCGCTTCCGGCTGTGGGGCTGCGGGTGCCGGCCAAAAAGCTGTCAGCAGCCTTGGCCTTGGTGGTGGCGGCGGGGTATCTGGCGCTGTCGGGGGGCAATGTGGCCACAGAGCGCGCCTTTGTCATGGTGGCCGTGGTGCTGCTGGCGGTCATGCTGGACCGGCGCGCCCTGACCCTGCGGGCGGTGGCGGTGGCGGCGCTGATCATTCTGGTGCTGCGGCCGGATGCCTTGATGGGGCCGGGGTTTCAGATGTCCTTTGCCGCGACAACCGCGCTTGTGGCTGTCTTTGCATGGCTGCGGGATGCGGAATTGCCGCGCCTGCCGAAATGGATGCGCCCTGTTGGGGCGGTTGTCATGTCCTCGGCCATCGCCGGTTTGGCCACCGCCCCGCTGGGGGCTGCGCATTTCAACCAATTCGCCCATTATGGCCTGATTGCCAACCTGTTGAGCGTGCCGTTGATGGGCACAGTGGTGGTGCCTGCGGCGGTTGTGGCGACCTGCCTGATGCCGTTCGGCTGGGAGGGGGGGGCGCTTTGGGTCATGGGGCAGGGTCTGTCATGGATACTGGCCGTGGCGCATACTGTCTCAAGCCTTGATGGCGCGCGCGGGGTGGTTCTGTCGCCCTCGGGCGCGGTGCTGCCGATGATGGCTTTGGGCGCGTTGTTTGTGATGCTGTGGCATGGCCGCGCGAGGTGGATCGGGCTGCTGCCGGTGATTATTTCCCTTGGCCTTTGGGCCGCGACAGAGCGTCCGGTGATCCTGATCTCGGCGGATGGGGCGCTGGTGGGTGTGATGACACCGCAGGGCAGGGCTGTCAGCCGGGCGCGGGGGGCGGGGTTTGTCGCGCAGAACTGGCTGGAACATGACGGTGACCCAACCACGCAGGACATGGCGGCAGATCGCTGGCGGACACCGATGCCATTGCCCTTTGGAACGGATGGCGCGGTGATCCATCTGCGCGGCCGTAAAGCAGTGGCAAATGCCGCATGTGACCCGCAGGATTGGCTGATCCTGGATGGACCCGCGCCCGAAGGCCTGCCATGCCGCGTGTTTGACCGCGCCGCCCTGCAAAGATCAGGCGCTGTTGCGGTTCATGTGGTCGATGATGCCCCTGTCCTGACCACTATGCGCGATCTGGGCGGGGACCGTTTGTGGAACCCGCGCCCCAGAACCCGGCGGCAGCCCCCAGAGTATTGACCCAGACCAACCCGTTCCTGATCAGTATGTCCGGATCAGCCCGACAAGCCGGCCCTGCACCTTGACCATATGATCGGGATAGACGCGGGTTTCATAAGCCGGGTTGGCAGCTTCGAGTGCAATCGTATCGCCGCGCCGCGAAAAGCGCTTCAACGTCGCCTCCTGATCCTCGACCAAGGCGACAACGATATCCCCGTTATCGGCTACCGATGTCTCGCGGATCACAACCACATCGCCATCGTTGATCCCGGCTTCGATCATGGAATCACCACGCACCTCCAACGCGTAATGTTCGCCGCGGCCGCTGATCATGGCACTGGGCACTGTGACGGAGTGCGAGACATGGCTGATTGCCTCGATCGGGACACCGGCGGCGATACGGCCCATCACGGGCAGGTCGACCGCCTCGATTGTCTGGACAGGCCTCGCCTGAGGCGGGGGCGATGATGCGGGGCGATCCCCCTCGATCACACGCGGTGCAAAGCCGGTCTGGCCAGTTGCCAGATCCAACCCGTGCTTGCCCATCAGCGCATCGGGCAGTTTGATAATCTCGATGGCGCGGGCGCGGTGGGCCAGACGGCGGACAAAGCCGCGTTCCTCCAGCGCGGTGATCAGGCGGTGGATGCCGGATTTTGACCGCAGATCAAGGGCTTCCTTCATCTCATCAAAAGATGGGGGCACGCCGTCACGTTGCAGGCGCCTCTGGATGAAATCCAGCAGATCGAGTTGTTTTTTTGTCAGCATCGCAACGGTCCCTCTGGATCAGCGCGGGCAGAGGCCGGGAGCGCCGATCGTGGATATAGCAGCACAAATTCCTCTTTGTTCTGCCATTGTTCCCGTTTTGTGTCAACCCGTTTTCCACAGGCCCCGTTTTCCACAGGCCCCGTTTTCCACAGGCCCCGTTTTCCACAGGCTCCGTTTTCCACAGGCCCCGGCTTGCGCCGCGGCCTTTGCGATCAATACGCAAAGGGCATCACCTTGACAGATGTGCCTGCAGGCTGGGCCACGTCCCCGGCGGGGCGGATCAGCAGGCCATTCGCCTCGGACAGAACACGCAGCAAGGAGCTGTCTTGCCGGTCAAACGCTGTCACCACGCGCCCTGCGTCACCATCTGCCAGTTTGGCGCGCATGTAATGCGCACGCGGGCCGTTCGGCCCGACAGCGGCCGTCAGGGTCGCGTCCAGAATGGGGGGCAGAACATCCTGCACCCCCTGCATGGCCCGCAGCATCGGCAGCAGGAATAAATGCCCGCAAACAATGGCCGATACCGGGTTGCCGGGCAGGCCCAGATAGGGGGTGCCATCGCCAAACGCCCCTGCAATCAGCGGCTTTCCGGGGCGCATCGCGATTTTGTAGAAACTTTGCTCCAGCCCAAAGCGCGCTGCAACCTGCGCCACAAGATCATGATCACCCACAGAGGCGCCGCCGATCGTGACGATCAGATCGGCCCCCATCGCAAGGTCATAGACTGTCATCAAAGAGGCTTCGCTATCCCGCGCGATGGGCAGCAAACGCGCCTGCCCGCCGACAGAGTCGATCATCGCCTTGAGGGCAAACAGGTTTGAGGCGATGATCTGGTCGGGGCGCGGGTCTTCGCCGGGCATCACCAGTTCATCGCCCGTGGCAATGATCGCCACCACAGGTTTGCGCGCCACACATAAATGGCCGGCATTCATCGCGGCCAGAAGGGCAAGTTCCGCCGCCCCCAGCCTGCGCGGTGCCGTCAGAACGAAGTCAGCGGCAAAATCAGCGCCCATGGGGCGGATATTCGTGGCTTGTGCCGCCACATCGCCAAGGGTGATGCGGGCGCCATTGCGGATCACGTCCTCCTGAATGACAACCCTGTCGGCCCCTGCAGGGACCGGCGCACCGGTAAAGATGCGCAGCGCCTCGCCCGGCCTGATCTGCCCGTCCCATGCATGGCCTGCCGCTGCCTCGCCCACGATATCCAGACTGGTGCCGGGGGCGCAATCCTGCGCCTGTATGGCATAGCCATCCATGGCCGAGGCAGCAAATGGCGGCTGCGCACGCCCGGCGGCCACATCGCGGGCCAGCACCCGCCCCGCCGCCTGCGCCAAGGGCACGCGTTCTGCGGAAAGGGGGCGCACCAGATCAAGACACAGGGATTGCGCAACATCTACGGTGATCATGCGGGTTGGCCTTCTGTTGCCTGCACAAGGGCTTCTTCCCAATCGGCATAGGTCTGTCCGGTTGATGGCAGCACCCAACTGGTACGCCCGTTGGCAGAGCGGCCCGCAACGATTGCCGCAGCTGTCAGCATTCCGTCCGGGCGGCCGTCGATGAAAAACAGCTCCAGTGACCTGCCTTGCACCGTCATTCCGCCGTGTACTTTCCTGATTTTCCGCCGTCTTTCAGCATCACGCGAATGCCGCCGATCTCCATTGCCTTGTCGACCGCTTTGCTCATGTCATAGACGGTCAGGGCGGCGGTGCTGACGGCGGTGAGGGCCTCCATCTCGACGCCGGTCTGGCCGGTGGTTTTGACCGTGGCGGTGATCTGCACGCCGGGAAGGTCCGCGTCCAAGCTCAGGTCAACCGTGACCGATGTGATCGGAAGCGGATGGCACAGCGGGATCAGATCAGCGGTTTTCTTTGCCCCCATGATGCCTGCCAACCGGGCAATGCCCAGAACATCACCCTTCTTGGCGCGGCCCTCGCTGATGATGTCAAAGGTCGCCCGGGCCATTCTGACCCAACCCGCCGCGACAGCCACGCGCGCGGTGACCGCCTTGTTTGACACATCAACCATATGCGCCTGACCCTGCGCATCAAAATGCGTCAACCCGCCGCTTTGGGATGTATCTGCCATCACATCCCCCCGGCGGTCAGCGGATTGGCCAGCAGATGCCGCGTGGCCTGTTCCACATCATCCTGACGCATCAGGCTTTCCCCGATCAAAAAGCAGCGCGCGCCATACATCGCCATATCAGCCAGATCCTGCGGCGAGGAAAGCCCGCTTTCACATACGATGATCCGGTCTGCGGGCACATGTTTGGACAGGCTGCGTGTGGTATCCAGCGATGTCTCGAATGTGTTGAGGTTGCGGTTGTTGATCCCGATCAGGCGTGAGGAGAGCAGGCTGGCGCGCTCCAACTCGGCCTGATCATGCACTTCGATCAGCGCATCCATCCCCCAGTCATGGGCGGCGGATTCAAGCTCCTGCGCCTGTGCATCATCAACCGAGGCCATGATGATCAGGATGCAATCAGCCCCCAGCGCGCGCGCCTCGGCGACCTGATAGGGATCATACATGAAATCCTTGCGCAAGACCGGCAGGTCACAGGCGGCGCGGGCGGCGACAAGGTAATCCTTGGCCCCCTGAAAGCTGGGGGTATCGGTCAGCACAGACAGGCAGGTGGCACCGCCTGCGGCATAGGCCGTGGCCAAAGCGGCCGGGTCAAAATCGGCGCGGATCAGGCCCTTGGACGGGCTGGCCTTCTTGATTTCGGCAATCAGACCATATCCGGTGCGGCTTGCGCCGTGCAGCGCATCGGCAAAGCCGCGCACCTGCGGGGCTGTCTTGGCCTCGGCCTCGACCTCGGCGATTGGTTTTGCGGCTTTGTCTGCGGCAATTTCTTCCAGCTTATAGGCTTTGATGCGCTCCAGAATCGTTGTCGTCATGATCCCTCCGATGTCAGTTTGGCCAGCATCGCCAGCTTGTTGGACGCAGCACCGCTGTCGATACTTTCGCGGGCGCGGGCAACGCCTTCATGCAGGTCTGCGGCGTGATCGGCCACCACCAGCGCCGCAGCCGCGTTGAGCAGCACCGCGTCCCGATACGCGCCCGGAGCGCCCGCCAGCAGCGCGCGCAGGGCGGCGGCATTTTCCTGCGGGGTGCCGCCGATGATATCGTCAAACGGATGTACGGGCAGGCCGAAATCCTCGGGGTGCAGTTCAATCTCGCGCACGGTGCCATCCTGCTCCAGCGCGGCCACCCAACTGACGCCGGTGATGGTCATTTCATCGGTCCCGTCCGCGCCATGCACCAGCCAGGCGCGTTCCGATCCCAACTGGCCCAGCACTTCGGCCATCGGGCGGATCAGATCGCGGCGATAGGCCCCTGTCAACTGGCGCTTGACGCCTGCAGGATTGGTCAGAGGGCCAAGGATATTGAAGATGGTGCGCGTGCCAAGTTCCGCTCTGGTCGGGCCGACATGCGCCATGGCAGGGTGGTGCATGGGGGCCATCATAAAGGCGATCCCGCAGGCATTTATTGCCTTTTCAACGAGTTGCGGTCCAATCATCACCTCAATGCCAAGCTGTGTCAAAGCATCCGCCGCGCCTGATTTCGAACTCAGGTTGCGGTTGCCATGTTTGGCGACAGGCACGCCCGCCCCCGCCACGACAAAGGCCGTTGCGGTGGAGATATTCAGCGTTCCCATCCCGTCACCGCCGGTGCCCACGATATCCATCGCCCCCGCAGGGGCCTTTACAGCATGGCATTTGGCGCGCATCACGGATGCGGCGGCGGCATATTCCTGCACCGTTTCGCCGCGTGTGCGCAGCGCCATCAGCAACCCGCCGATCTGGGCGGGCGTTGCCTCACCGTTAAACAGGATGCCAAAGGCGATTTCGGCCTCGGCGCGTGTCAGGGGGCGCTCGGCGGCAAGACCGATCAGCGGTTTCAACGCATCGCTCATGCTGGAACCTTCATCACGTTCAGGAAATTCTGCAACAGGTCATGGCCATGCTGCGAGGCGATGGATTCGGGGTGAAACTGCACGCCGTGGATCGGTAATTCCCGATGCTGCAACCCCATGATTGTGCCGTCCTGCAACCAAGCTGTCACCTCCAGACAATCGGGCAGGCTGTCACGCGCGACCACCAGCGAATGATAGCGTGTGGCTTCGAACGGGTTGGGCAGGCCCGCAAACAGGCCTTTGCCCGCGTGATGCATCACGCCCATCTTGCCATGCACAATCTCGTGGCAGCGCACAACCTGGCCGCCAAAGGCCTGACCAATGGTCTGATGTCCCAGACACACACCCAAAAGCGGCGTCTGTGTCGCCGCCGCGGCCGCTGTCAGCGCAAGGCAAATGCCGGCCTGATCGGGATCACAGGGGCCGGGGGACAGGATAATGCCCGCCGGATTCAGCGCCATGGCGGCCTGCACATCCAGCGCGTCATTGCGGCGCACCACCACCTCGGCGCCCAGATCGCCCAGATAATGCACCAGATTATAAGTGAAACTGTCGTAGTTATCGATGAGCAGCAGCATCTGGCCTATCTTTTCCGTTTCGGGGCTGGAGGCCCGCACCATGGTCGCGGTATACTTGTTCAGGCTTGCGCCGGAGCGTCAAGGGCCGAGACCCAGAATGCCGATCAATCTGGTCACAAGTCTGATCATGCGGCAGGTAAAGGACCGGGGCGACGAACCGGGGCGACGAACCGGGGCGAAGAACCGGGGCGAAGAACCGGAACGATTGGGCAGGTGACGGGCTGGCTGATTTGGGGCAGGGTGCAGCCAGTGTCGGGGGCGGCGTCAGGGCAGTCACAAAAGACCGCCAAGCAGGGTCACGGCGCGGTTCCGTAAAGGGCCAAGATGGGCTCAGAGGCGAAGAAAGGGCAGGATGATGGCAAAAGGCACGATGCGTGGGGTGTTGATGGGGGCAGCGGTCTCGGTGACCGGACTTGCTGCGCTGTCCATTCTGTCAGGACCGCCGCAAACGCGGGGCGTGGCTGTGCCGCCGGTGCAGATATCCACCACACCCGAAGCCGCAATACCCACCCCACCGGAGCAGACAGCAGCGGACACGGCAGAGGCTGCACCACAGCCGCAACAGGCGCCTGAGGTGCCGCAAGCCGATCCACCCATGGCCGAGGCGGAGCACAGCGCACAAGAAGCCGCCCCGTCTGCACCTGATGCCGTGGCGCTGGAAGTGCCTGCCGGCAGTGGTTTCAACACGGCGCGCGAGGATGAGCAGGCGGTTTTGCCACAGCCGGATATCGCCCCGGATACCAGCCCGGCCCCGGTGCTGGATGCGCAATCAGAGCCGCCTGTCGCCGGGCTTGACCAAGCAGATCGCAGCCCTGCCGGCACGCCCCCCGTGGATCAGGGCATCGCCGATATGCCCCCCCCGCCAGAGCCGGACAGCGCGTCCGCAGTGGCCATGGTGCCACCGCAAAGCACGGACGCACAGGCACCGCACACCCAGACAAGCCCGCGCAGCACCCGCCCAAGCACGCCGCAACAGCCCGCCCTGCAAGAGGCCGCCCCCCGGATCGCCCCGCGCGGCCCCGTTACATCAGGCGGGCCTCAGCAGCCCGCACAGGACCAGACCCGCACAGAGGAGCGCCCCGTCACTCAAGCCGATGGCCAGACACCGCGCGTGCCCTATTCCAGCGCGCCCG
>JBLRWJ010000002.1:16524-43190 GCA_047921315.1 Rhodobacterales bacterium
CCCGTCACTCAAGCCGATGGCCAGACACCGCGCGTGCCCTATTCCAGCGCGCCCGATTCCTCTGTGCCTGCGCCGCAACGGCAACCCGACACCATGCCAGAGCCAGCCCCGCAGCCAAGCCGGCAGCGTCAGGCCTTGCCCGTGATAGACGCGACACCCCCCGCCGTCACGCCCGACCAGACCGCACCGGGGGCCCCCGTGGCCCCCGCAGATATGGCGCCGGTGATCCGCCCGGCCATCGGAACCTTGGCCACATCGCTTGTCGATCGTCCCGCCACCAGCACAGGGGGTAACGGCGATGCGGCCCGCGATGCGGACAGAGGTGTGGATGCGGCAGACATGGCCACGCCTTTGCGGCAGAATGCCCTGCCATTCGATGATCCGGACAACCGGCCCCGCCTGTCGATTATCCTGATCGACCGTGGCGATAGCGTGGTGGACGCCGCCGCATTACAAGGATTTCCCTATCCGTTGACCTTTGCGGTCGATGCGGCACGGCCCGATGCCGCCGCGGCCTCGGCCCGCTACCGCGCGGCCGGGTTCGAGGTGATGGCCCTGATCGATCTGGACCCGGCCTCAACCGCGCAGGATGTCGAGATTGCGATGGAAGTTTCGCTCGCGGCGGTTCCTGACGCTGTCGCGGTGATGGAAGGTGACGCCACCGGGTTCCAGTCGGGGCGCGACATCTCGGATCAGGTCTCGGCGATTGTGGCCCAGCGGGGATATGGTTTGGTGATGCTGCCCAACGGGCTGAACACAGCGCAGAAACTGGCGGCCAAAGCCGGTATCCCCTCGGCCACTGTGTTTCGTGATTTTGACGGGGCCGGACAGGACGCCGCGGCAATCCGCCGCTTTCTGGATCAGGGGGCGTTCAAGGCCGGACAACGCAATGCGGATGGCACCCCGCTTGGCGATGACGATGGCGTGATCATGATGGGCCGCTTGCGGCCCGACACGATCTCGGCGCTGTTGCTGTGGGGGCTGCAGGACCGCGCCCGCCGCGTGGCACTGGCCCCGGTTTCGGCCTTGCTGATAGGTAATGATGCGCGATAGGGCCACAGGGATGCAAAAGCCGGACAAGGAGGGGCATCGTCGCGCAACCTTGTCTTGATGCGGCAGCCCTGCGCCGTTGACTTGCATACCGGACCAATCTATGGTTCAATCTTTGGTTTTGTTTTGTGAGTTGTTCATGAGTATTTTAGGCCGAGCGGTCAGGCGTATCAGCCCTGCGCTGCATTCATCCTTGGTGGCCATCAAACGTGGTGAATTCGAGCTTGTACCGCCGCGCCGTATTTATGCCGAGACGCATCTGCACAGGCTGATCCAGTCGGTCTTTCCCTTCCGGGATGGTATGTTCATCGAAGCGGGCGCAAATGATGGCGTGACCCGTTCCAACACCTGTTACCTTGCCCGGCATCAGGGGTGGCGCGGTGTACTGGTCGAACCGACACCACATCGCGCTGCGCAATGCGGCGCGGCACGTCCGGAAAGCGTGACGATAAATGCTGCACTGGTGGCCGAGGAAGCGTCTGGCGGTACGGTCGAGATTGTCGATATGGATCGCATGTCGATGGTGGCGACACAGGACAATGCGTTGTCGCTATCCGATCATCGCCAGCACTTTGAACAGATCGCCGCAAGATACGGACAATCCGCGCAGGTCACGCGCTATAAGGTGCCAGCGCGCAGCTTGGGTTCGATCCTTGCCGATCTGGGGAACCCCAAGGTGGATTTCTTCTCGCTTGATGTGGAAGGGTTCGAATTGCAAGTGTTGCGCGGGCTTGATTTTGCCGCCTGTGCGCCGCGTTTCATTCTGGTCGAGGATTGGGACCGTGGCGGCGTGGCGGACATCCTGACCCATAATGGATACAGGCTGCATACGCGCATAGAGAAAGACAGCCTTTATGAAAAGCTGCCCTGACGACGCGGCGCCGATCAGCCCTCGCGCCACTGGCCGGGGGCGAGATCTTGCAGATGCCAGTCGCCGATGCGGGTGCGGATCAGGCGCAGCGTAGGATGGCCGACATGGGCCGTCATCCGCCTGACCTGACGGTTGCGCCCCTCGGAAATGGTCAGCTCGATCCAGCTATCGGGAACCGTTTTGCGAAACCTTACCGGCGGGTCGCGTGGCCAGAGCCAGTCCGGCGCGGGCAGGGCGCGCACCTGCGCCGGTCGCGTGGGGCCATCCTTGAGGGTGACGCCCTGCCGCAAGGCCTGCAAGGCGGCTGCATCGGGCAGACCCTCGACCTGCGCCAGATAGGTCTTGGCCATCTTGTGTTTCGGGTTGCTGATACGGGCCTGCAGGCCACCATCATCGGTCAGCAGCAACAGCCCCTCGCTGTCCCGGTCCAGCCGCCCCGCGGGATAGACCGAGGGGATAGCGATAAAGGATGACAGGGTCAGGCGTTTGCTGTCGCCGCTGGAATTATCGGTGAATTGCGACAGCACGTCGAAGGGTTTGTTGAACAGGATCAGACGGGGCATGGCCAGCTTTGTGCCCCTTTGACGGGGCCTGTGATCTGGGCGGCGCCGGGCATTGAGTATTTATGGAACAATGAAGCGCAGGGGCGGTGCAGGATCATGGGCCAAGCGCCGCCTTAGCTGTTGCCGCCTGAAAACCGCGCGGCATCCGCAGCGGCGCGGCGGATCGCGTTCGATTTATGGACGGTTTCCTGATATTCGGCCTCGGGATCACTGTCATAGACCACGCCGCCGCCTGCCTGAATATAGAGCTTGGCATCCTTGACGATGGCCGTGCGCAGCGCGATGCACATATCCATATCGCCGCCCGCGCTGAAATAGCCCACACCGCCGCCATAAAGCCCGCGCTTTTCCGGCTCCAGCTCGTCTATGATCTGCATGGCGCGGACCTTGGGCGCGCCGGACACGGTGCCTGCGGGCATGCCTGCGAAAAAGGCGCTGAGCGCGTCCTGATCCTCGGCCAGTTCGCCCACGACATTCGACACAATATGCATCACATGGCTGTAGCGTTCGATGATGAATTGTTCCGTGGGGCGCACAGTGCCGATCTTGGCCACGCGGCCGACATCGTTGCGGCCCAGATCCAGCAGCATCAGATGCTCTGCCAGTTCTTTTTTATCAGCCAGCAATTCGGCCTCATAGGCGCGATCCTGTTCGGGGGTGGCACCGCGGGGGCGGGTGCCTGCGATGGGGCGGATCGTTACCTCGCGGCCGAACACGCGCACAAGGATTTCGGGGCTGGCGCCGATCACCTGAAACCCGCCAAAGTTGAAATAGAACATGAAAGGCGACGGGTTGGTGCGCCGGAGCGAGCGATAGAGCGTGAAGGGGGGTAGGGGGAAATCCTGTGTCCAGCGCTGCGAGGGCACGACCTGAAAGATATCGCCCGCGCGGATGTAATCCTTGGCCTTTTCAACCGCGGCCAGATAGGCGTCATGCGCGAAGTTCGACACCGGAGGCGCGGCATCGCCCGCCTCTCCCATCTCACGCGTGGCTTGTGGCAGGGCGCGCTCCAGATCGCGCAGCGCGTCCATCACCCGTTCAGCGGCTTGCGCATAGGCGGCGCGGGCGGATTGGCCATCACTGACCCATGCGGGGGACACGACTGTCACCTCACCCTTGACGCCATCGAGCACCGCCACAACGGTGGGGCGCAGCATCAGCGCATCGGGCAGGCCCAGCGGATCAGGGTTCACATCGGGCAGGTCTTCGACAAGCCGGATCATGTCATAGCCCAGATAGCCGAAGAGCCCCGCGCTGGCCGCAGGCAGGCCATCTGGCAGGGCGATCCGGCTTTGTGCGATCAGGTCACGCAGGTGCTGCAGCGGATCGCCGTCCTGATCCACGAAGGCATCGGGATCAAAGCGGGCGTGACGGTTCAGGCGGCTGGTCTGGCCGTGGCATTGCCAGACAAGATCCGGTTTCATGCCGATGATCGAGTAGCGGCCCCGCACCTCGCCGCTTGTGACGGATTCCAGCATGAAGGCATCCTTGGCCCCGCCTGTCAGCTTCAGCATCAGGGAGACAGGCGTGTCCAGATCGGCTGCGAGACGGGCAAAGACAACCTGATTGTCTCCGGCCTCATAGGCGCGGGCGAAGCTGTCGAAATCGGGGGTCAGTTCCAAACCATGCGTCCTTATTGGAAAGAGGCGTGGACTGCGTTGATCGCGGATTGATCCAGCCGCACCCCGGCCTGACCCTGCAACTGGCCAACATAGGCCTGAAACAGATCCTGCGCGAGGCCCGCGCGCGCGCTGTCTGACAGGCGTGTGCGCAGGGCGGCCACACCGGGATTGCCCTCGTCCGCGGGCAGGATACGGTCCATCCGCACGATCAGAACGGTGGGGCCAACGCCCTCATCCGGGCCGTCAATCACCGCCAGATCGCCGGGCTGCATCTGGAAAACGCGCTGCAAAAAGCCGGGGGCGGTGCCGGGGATGAACTGGTCACGGGTGATGTTCACCTCTTCGGTCACGGTCAGGCCCAAGGCTGTCAGATCACCGGTGGTGGCGTATTGCGCCACAATGCTATCGGCGCGGTCTTGCAGCACGCGGCGGGTTTCTGCCGCTTGCCAGCCAGCGATGGCCTGGGCGCGCACCTCGTCCAGCGGCTGCAGGCGGGGGGGCAGCTCTTCCTCCAGCCGCATGGCGAAGATGCCGCCATCGTCCAATTCGGTCAAGGCGGGGTAATCATCGGCGGTCAGCGCGCGGGCTGCGGCGCGAAAGGCGGGATAGGCCGCAATACCCTCATCCACATCGGGCGACCAGTCGATGGATTGCAACTGCATGTCGCTATCGGCCACCAGTTCTTCCAATGTGGCCCCGCCGGCCAGCATATCGTCCAGACCGCTGGCTTGCGCCTCGATCATGCGGCGGGCGCGATCAGGGGCCAGTTCGGCGGACAGATCGCCGCGCACCTCTTCAAAGGGGATGTTCTGAGCGTCCAGCAGCGCGTTGACACGAAACAGCGCCGGACCCAGATTGCTGGCATAGGGGCCAACCACGCTGCCAACCTGTGCGGCGAACACCGGATCGGCGGCGGCACCCAGATCACTGCGCGAGACATCGCCCATATCCACATCCACCATCGACAGGCCCCGGTCTGCGACCAATGTTTCAAAATCGGTCTCGCCTGCGTTCAGGGCCGCAATCGCGGTGCTGGCCGTGGTCTCGTTGGAAAAGATCAGACGTTCGACCAGACGGCGTTCGGGCGTGTTGTAATCCGCATGGCGCGCCTCATATTCCGCGCGCAGCACATCATCGTCGAGTATGATCTGATCAAGCATCATCGTCGGCGTCAGCACCGCCGCGGTAATCCGCTTTGCGGCGGGCGTGGTGAAGGCGTCAGGGTTGGCATCGTACCAATCGGTCAATTCCGCCTCGCTGGGTTGGCCGATCGGGGTGTCCAGCAGCGGTGCATCCAGAATGGCCCAGCCGAATTCGCGCCGCTCACCGGCATAGGCGACCAGCGTGTCGATATAGGTCTGGGGCATCACCGCACTTTGGGCCATGGCACCTTGCAGCAGGCTGCGCGCGGTTTCGCGGCGCAACTGTTCTTCAAAGCGTGCCTCTGTCAGCCCGGCCTGTTGCAGCGCAAAGCGGTAGGCGTCGCGGTCAAAACTGCCATTGATCGACTGGAAAGTCTGGATCTGCAGGATCTGTTCGGCCACCACGTCATCGCCAACAGAAATGCCAAGCCGCGCCGCTTCGTTGTCAAGGGCTGCTGCCGTGACCAGACGCGCCAGCACATCGCGGTCCAGACCATAGGATTGCGCCTGCGAAAAGCTGAGGGGTTGGCGGGTCTGCGCTTCGATCGCTCTGATCTCTTGCTGCAGGCTGCGTGCATAATCATCGATATCGATCGATTGATCGCCAACCGATCCGATGCTGCGCGACGAGCCGGACAGATTGGTGGCGCCAAATCCCGCAAGCCCGACGATGAGCAGGCCCAAAAGGATCCAGACAAAGATTTTCGAGATACCGCCGCGTGCCATTATCGCCTCTTTCCGGGGAATTTTCATGTGAAAACTGTCTACGCGTTGCCTGCCTGCGGGGCAAGGCCGGATCGGGCGGCCTAAAGGGTCAGTTCCGCCATCCGGTCAAACAACTCTGTGATCCCGGCACTGTCCACATTGGCAAAGGCGATGCGCAGATGGCGCGCCCCGGTCGGATCATCCGGGGGCACGAACATGGTGCCGGGCAGCGCCAGCACCGCCGCCGCCGAGACCATCTTCTGCGCCAATTGGTCCGAGGGCATATCGAACGGATGCGTCACATAGGCAAAATAGGCCCCGACACCGCGCAGCGCCCAGCCCTGATTGGCCAGACGGGGAAAGCCCGCCTCGATCGCGGCGCGGCGCGACAGGATCTCGTCGCGCTCTGCGGCCAGCCATTGATCCAGATGCTGCATCCCCCAAAGGGCGGCGATCTGGCCAAGCTGGTTGGGGCAGATGGTGACGGTATCGAGAAACTTCTCGACCTCGGCCAGACGGGCAGGGCTGGCCAGCATCGCGCCGACACGGTGACCTGTCAGCCGGTAGGCCTTGGAAAAGGAATAAAGCTGGATCAGCGTATCGTCCCAGTCAGGATCGGTGAACAGATCATGCGCGGGGCCGCTGCGCGAATGGAAATCACGGTAGGTTTCATCGACAATCAGCGCCAGACCGTGCCGCCGCGCCAGATCTGCAAAAGCGCGGATCAGGGGGGCGGGATATTCCACACCGGCGGGGTTGTTCGGGCTGACCAGCGTGATGGCGCGGGTGCGCGGGGTGATGAGGGCGGCGGCCTGATCGGGATCAGGCAGCATATCAGGGCCGGTTGGCAGCGGCACAGCGCGCACACCCACCATATCAAGCCACATTTTATGATTGAAATACCAAGGGGTTGGCAGGATCACCTCATCCCCTTCGGTGGACAATGTAACGATGGCTGCGTTAAAGGCCTGATTGCAGCCCGATGTGATGGCAACCTGCGCCGCGCTGACCGCGCCGCCATAAAGACGGGCCGTGCGCGCCGCGACCTCGGCGCGCAGTTCCGCGCTGCCCAGCACCGGACCATAGAGATGCGCCTGCGCCGTCGTCAGAACCGCATCGGCAAGCGCCTCGCGCATTGCAAGGGGGGGCAATTCCACCGGGGCGGCCTGACTGACATTGATCAGGGGGCGGTCTTGGGAAAAATCGACCCCGTCCAGCCAGCGCCGCGCCTCCATCACCGGCGGGGCAAATGTCTGGCTGGTGCGTGTCACGGTCATTGGGGCCTCCGGTAGGGCAGGATCAGACGTTATGCGGGCTGCGGGGGCAGATTTGGATATTTAAGGCAAGAAGAAGCAGGCCGCTTGGCAGGGATGGCGCATCCCCGCGCTGTTATGGATCAGTCCTTGCCGCGATAAGGTTCGACATATTGCAGTGCCATATCCCATGGAAAGAAAATCCACGTATCCTGACTGACCTCTGTGATGAATGTATCCACCTGAGGCCGTCCTTTGGGTTTGGCATAGACCGTGGCAAAATGCGCATTCGGATACATTTTGCGCACCACTTCAAGGGTTTTGCCGCTATCGACAAGATCATCGACGATCAGGATACCCGTGCCATCGCCCATCAAGGCGGCGTCCGGTGCCTTGAGCACCTTTGCCTCGGATTGGGCCTGATGGTCATAGGATTTGATCGAGATCGTGTCGACGGTGCGGATGTCCAGCTCGCGGCTCACGATCATCGCGGGGGCCATGCCGCCACGGGTGATCGCCACAACCGCGCGCCATGCGCCATTGTCCGGCCCGTATCCCTGCAACCGCCACGCCAGCGCGCGGCTGTCACGGTGGATCTGATCCCAGCTGATATGAAAGCCTTTTTCATGGGGCAGGCGGTCTGTCATCGGATCGTTCCTTATGTGCGGCGGCAGTATGTCAGGCGTCCTTGCGGCCGGTCACGGCATCGATATCGGGCGCATCCACCGCCTTCATCCCGACGACATGATAGCCCGCATCGACATGCAATGTCTCACCCGTCACACCGGAGCCGAGATCAGACAGTAGATAAAGCGCCGACTTGCCGACATCATCAATCGTGACATTGCGGCGCAGCGGCGAGTTCAGCTCGTTCCATTTCAGGATATAGCGGAAATCACCGATACCGGAGGCCGCCAATGTCTTGATCGGGCCCGCGCTGATCGCGTTGACGCGGATGCCGTCCTTGCCCAGATCCTCGGCCATATATTTGACCGATGCCTCCAGCGCGGCTTTGGCCACGCCCATGACATTGTAATGCGGCATGACCTGTTCGGCGCCGTAATAGGTTAGCGTCAGGGCGCTGCCGCCCTCTGTCATCAGTTTTTCGGCGCGCTGCATCACAGCGGTGAAGCTGTAGCAGCTGATATCCATCGTCATCAGAAAATTGTCGCGGCTGGTATCGACATAACGGCCGCGCAATTCCGCCTTGTCCGAAAAGCCGATGGCATGGACGATGAAATCCAGCTTGCCCCATGTCTTTTCAATCTCGGCAAAGGCGGCATCGACACTGTCCATATCAGAGACATTGCAATCGATCAGCGTGGTCACACCGATACTGTCGGCCAAGGGTGCCACACGTTTGCGAAAGGATTCTCCCATATAGGTAAAGGCCAGTTCGGCGCCTGCATCGGCACAGGCCTTGGCAATCCCCCATGCGATTGATTTATCGTTGGCCAGACCCATGATCAGACCACGCTTGCCGGCCATAAGCATTTTAGACATTGCGCAATCCCTGCAATTGATGATGTCGGTCTTTCCTTTAGGGGATTGCAGGTGACGCATCAAGAGCGGGCGGTGTCGGCGGGGTCTCGCCGATGGGGCATGAATTCTGCCTTGTCCTGTTTTGTGCTGTAGCGTCAGCCCTAAGTATAAGGCCGGTTTCGGTGGACAGCGCGCCGAATGCTTGGCAGTACTTATGACCAGGTGGCCAAAAAAGGTGGGCGGGATGAGTGACAGAGATGGTATTTTCGCCGGTGATGATCCGTTTGCGATTGCGCAGCGCTGGTTGGCTGAAGCGGAGACAAGCGAGATCAATGACGCCAACGCCATTGCCCTGTCGACGGTTGATCGCGATGGTCTGCCCAATGTGCGCATGGTTTTGCTGAAAGAGATCGAGCCGGATGCCTTTGTGTTCTACACAAACTATGAAAGCGCCAAGGCCCGCGAATTGGACGGCGCCGGCAAGGCCGCTTTTGTGATCCACTGGAAATCGTTGCGGCGCCAAATCAGGGTGCGCGGGCTGGTCAGTAAGGAAGACGGGCCAAAGGCGGATGAATATTACCGCTCCCGCTCTCTCAAAAGCAGGCTGGGGGCTTGGGCATCGCGGCAATCGCAACCGTTGGGGTCGCGCGCGGAATTGATGGCCGAGGTGGCCAAGATAACCGCGCTCAAAGGGCCAAATCCGCCACGCCCGCCATATTGGGGTGGCTACCGGATTGATCCGCTTGAGATTGAGTTCTGGGCGGACGGTGCCTTTCGCTTGCATGACAGATACGTATGGCGCCGGGAGACGGCCCAAAGCGCTTGGGAAATAACGCGATTGAACCCGTGACATTCACGTCACGTGAATGGAAATGCAATCTTGTAGACTGCGCGCTAAGCTTGAAGTATCGATACTGAATGAGTGATGTTCATTCGATAAACTGTAAAACGAAATGTGGGTGAGACAGTGACACAAGATGTGACAATGACCCGCAGAGTGTTTGGCGTGGTTAAATGGTTCGATCCCGTCAAGGGATTTGGTTTTGTTATCGCTGATGAAGGCGGTCCTGACATTCTGTTGCATGCGAATGTGCTGCGAAACTTTGGCCAGAGTTCGGTCGCGGATGCAGCCAAGATAGAAATCGACGTGCAAGATACTGTGCGTGGTGGTCAGGCTGTCGAGGTGTTCAGCATCGAACCGCCCGCTGGTAGCGAAGCAGCCATGCTGGCCGACTTCGAGGATATCGACCCTGAAGTCATGCGCGCCGCCCCGTTGGAGCCATCGCGCGTGAAATGGTTCGACAAGGCCAAAGGCTTTGGGTTTGGCAATGTTTTTGGGCGCAACGAGGATGTCTTTATTCACATCGAGGTGCTGCGCCGCTCCGGTCTGGCTGATCTGCAACCCGGCGAGGCGGTGTGCCTGCGCGTGATCGATGGCAAGCGTGGTCGTATGGCAACCGAAGTTTGCGCATGGGAAGCAGCCGTGAAGGCGCAACCTGAATGATCCGGACGGCACTGCTGATATTGACCCTGATTTGCAGTGCCGTGCTGGTGCCGGCGCAGGCCAGCGCCCAAACGCCCGCATGCCGTGCTGATACCGTCATGCTGCGGGGGGATTGGGGGCAGGCGCGCTTTACGGTCGAATTGGCCGATACACCGCAATTGCGCAATCAAGGCCTGATGTTCCGCGAGTCGATGCCAAAAAGCGCGGGCATGCTGTTCATCTATGACAGCCCGCAACGCGCGACATTCTGGATGCGCAACACATTGATTTACCTTGATATGATTTTCACGGATGAGAGGGGCGTGGTGCGTCATGTGCATCACAATGCGATTCCCGGTGATGAGACCACGATTGATGGTGGGACAGGTATCCTGACTGTTTTAGAGATCAATGGTGGCTTGGCCCGTGCCATGGGGATCGTTCCGGGCAACGAAATGCGCCATCCGGCCTTTGCGCCTGATGGTGCGGCTTGGCCCTGCTGAGACAAAATTCTGATCTTGCCGAAACAGAACCACAAATCCTTGCCTAAAGGGCTTTTCAATCCTGCGCAGTCAGTTTAAGAGCAACCTCGGTTCGGGGCGTAGCGCAGCCTGGTAGCGCATCTGTTTTGGGAACAGAGGGTCGGGAGTTCGAATCTCTCCGCCCCGACCATGAAAAGACACTTGGAAACATCGTTGAAAACGGCATGCAGCAAGCATGCCAGGGCGATGGGCCTGCTGTTTTTTACCTGCCGCCCTCTACTGAGTGGTCAACAGATCAGGGTGACACTTCCCCCCCGAAGGATGCCAGCACGGCGCGCAAGCGCCGCTCCAGTTGCGGATCAGGATAGACCACGCGCAGATCGCCGCCTGTGGCGCGGGGCACTTCCAGATACTGGGCCGCGGCCAGCTCATAGCCCGCATCGATTGGCGTTAACCTTAATCGGATCACAAGTTCCGGCAGTTGAGTCACCATTCCGCCATATCGCAAAATGGCCCCGGCGGTGGCATCCGGGGGCAAAAGCATCCGGCATTCGATGGCATCCGGTCCGGTCTGCACCACCCGCTGTGTCGGCGCGGCACAGGCCTGACGCAAAGCGGGGAAAACGCTGTCAGGCGATGTTGTGAAAAATGCGCGTTGTTCGGGGACAGGCAGGCCAGAGGGGGGCGGCGGTGGCGGCAAGGGGGCTGCGCAGCCCAGCATAAGCGCGCAGGTGATCGGCGCCAGCACCGCGCGGCAAAGACCGGGGATGGGTGAGCACAATCTGCCATGTGAGTCGCGGAAGAATCGGTGTTTGCTTATCAACATGTGGTGGTGTCTCCGTGACCTTTCCGCATCATGTAACGATACGTCTATGACATGAGTCGCCCTGCCGCCAATGCAACCCTTGTAAACCTATCCCCTGAGAGTTGCCCCTTAACCAAGTCAGATACAAAGGCTTTCGGCGCATATCCACAATTCTGTCCCCAAGGCCGCGAATCTTAATCGCGCGCGATCGCTTTGGCGCGGGGTTTGCAAAAATTGGTCAAGCAGATTTTTACGCGATCTTAATGACCTTTTGCGTTGACGGCACCCGTCCGGATACGCCAGATTGTGCAGGCTGAGGAAGCGACCCACTACATGTTGTGTTTGCAGCAGAGGGTCACGGCGAGGGACAAAAACGAAAAGCCATTGCGGGCAGAGGCCGGGCGGAGGGATCGCCGGGCTGAACTGACCCACGCTTGAGCCAGCTTGCAACCATGGCAGGCCAGCGGGTTGTTTTGTCTTCTTCGCCCCTCGGTGCGGTGGTGTCGCGCAAAGCCGCGGGATCGACAAGAAACGCTACAGATGGGGCAAGACATGAAGATCGACAGAAAATTTACCAAAGCCGGGCAGGACGCATATGCGGCGCTGGAATTCGTCAAGACCGCTTCCGAAATCCGCAACCCTGATGGAACCATTGTCTTTCGTCTGGATGAGGTCGAAGTGCCTGCCAGCTGGTCGCAAGTGGCCTCGGACGTCATCGCGCAGAAATATTTTCGCAAGGCCGGCATTCCGGTCAAACTGAAAAAGGTTGCCGAAAAAGATGTGCCCGAATTCCTGTGGCGCTCTGTTCCCGATGGTGACAAGGTTGAAAAGGTCGGTGAGACCTCGTCCAAGCAGGTCTTTGACCGTCTGGCCGGTGCATGGGCCTATTGGGGCTGGAAAGGTGGCTATTTCACCACCGAGCAAGACGCCCGCGCCTATTTCGACGAGATGCGCTATATGCTTGCCACGCAGCGCGCCGCCCCAAACAGCCCGCAATGGTTCAACACCGGCCTGCATTGGGCGTATGGCATCGATGGGCCAAGCCAGGGCCATTATTATGTCGATCACAAAACCAAGGAACTGACAAAATCCACCAGCGCCTATGAGCATCCGCAGCCGCATGCCTGCTTTATCCAGTCGGTCAAGGATGATCTGGTTGGTGATGGCGGCATCATGGATCTTTGGGTGCGTGAGGCGCGGCTGTTCAAATACGGCTCTGGCACCGGCACCAACTTCTCGTCCCTGCGCGCCGATGGCGAGCGTCTGTCGGGTGGCGGCAAATCATCCGGGTTGATGGGCTTTCTCAAGATCGGGGACCGCGCGGCAGGCGCGATCAAATCCGGCGGCACCACGCGGCGTGCGGCCAAGATGGTGATTGTTGATGCCGATCACCCCGATGTGCAGGAATATATCAACTGGAAGGTGAAAGAAGAGCAGAAGGTCGCCAGTATCGTCGCCGGATCGAAGATGCATGAGCAAAAGCTGAACGCGATTTTCGCCGCGATCAAGGCATGGGATGGCAGCACCGAGGATTCGGTTGATCCGGCCAAGAATCCGCAGCTCAAGGATGCGATCCGCGGCGCGAAAAAGGTCATGATCCCCGAGACTTATGTCAAGCGCGTGCTGGATTACGCCAAGCAGGGCTATGGCAGCATCGAATTTCCGACCTATGACACCGATTGGGATTCGGAAGCCTACGCATCCGTATCTGGCCAGAACTCCAACAACTCGGTCCGCGTGACCGATGCGTTCCTCAAGGCTGTGGAGGATAACGCCGATTGGGAACTGATCCGCCGCACCGATGGATCGGTTGCCAAAACCATCAAGGCGCGTGACCTGTGGGAAGATATCGGCCATGCAGCATGGGCCTGCGCCGATCCCGGCATCCAGTATCACGATACGGTCAATGACTGGCACACCTGCCCCGAGGATGGCGCGATCCGTGCCTCGAATCCTTGCTCGGAATACATGTTCCTTGACGATACGGCCTGCAATCTGGCCTCGATGAATCTGCTGACATTCTACAAAGACGGTCAGTTTCAGGTCGAAGACTATATGCATGCCACGCGTCTGTGGACCGTGACGCTGGAAATCAGCGTGCTGATGGCGCAGTTCCCCTCCAAGGAGATTGCGCAACTGTCCTATGACTTCCGCACGCTGGGTCTGGGCTATGCCAATATCGGCGGTCTGCTGATGAATATGGGCCTTGGCTATGACAGCGCTGAAGGCCGCGCCATGGCAGGGGCCTTGACCGCGATCATGACCGGCGTGGCCTATGCCACATCTGCCGAAATGGCGGGGGAGCTGGGCGCGTTTGACGGCTACAAGCGCAACAGCAAACATATGCTGCGCGTCATCCGCAACCACCGTAACGCGGCCTATGGCGCAACCGATGGCTATGAGGGGCTGCGCACAAAGCCGGTGCCGCTGGATCACGCCAGCTGCCCTGATCCGCGTCTGGTTGATCTGGCGATGTCCGCATGGGATGAGGCACTGAGCCTTGGCGAGAAGCACGGCTATCGCAATGCGCAAGTCTCGGTGATCGCGCCGACAGGCACCATCGGTCTGGTGATGGATTGTGACACCACAGGGATCGAGCCTGACTTTGCGCTGGTCAAGTTCAAGAAACTGGCAGGCGGTGGTTACTTCAAGATCATCAACCATTCGGTGCCCGCAGCGCTGGAAACCCTTGGCTATGGCTCGGCCCAGATCGAAGAGATCGTGTCCTATGCTGTGGGTCATGGCAGCATCGGCAACGCGCCCGGTATCAACACCACCAGCCTGATCGGCCACGGCTTTGGCCCGCGCGAGATTGAAAAAGTCGAAGCCTCGCTTGGCTCTGCCTTTGACATCCGCTTTGTGTTCAACCAGTGGACGCTGGGCAGTGAGTTCTGCCAGAACGTGCTGGGCATTCCGGCAGAAAAACTGAACGATCCCACCTTCGATCTGCTGCGGCATCTGGGTTATTCACGCGCTGATATCGAGGCGGCCAATGATCATGTTTGCGGCACTATGACGCTGGAGGGTGCCCCGCATCTGGACCCTGCGCATTATCACATCTTCGATTGCGCCAATCCTTGCGGCAAGAAAGGCAAGCGTTATCTTGGGGTTAACAGCCATATCTACATGATGGCGGCAGCGCAAAGCTTCATCTCGGGCGCGATCTCCAAGACGATCAACATGCCCAATGACGCCACGATCGAGGATTGCCAGAAAGCCTATGAGCTGAGCTGGAAACTGGGTGTGAAGGCCAATGCGCTTTATCGTGACGGATCAAAGCTGAGCCAACCGCTGGCATCCGCGCTGGTCGAGGATGATGACGAGGCGATGGAGATTCTGGAAAGCGGCTCGGCGCAGGAAAAAGCGGCCGTGATCGCGGAAAAGATCGTCGAGAAGATCATCATCAAGGAAGTGGCCCGTGGCCGCGAAAAGCTGCCCGAGCGGCGCAAGGGCTACACGCAAAAGGCCATTGTCGGCGGTCACAAGGTGTATCTGCGCACCGGCGAATATGGTGATGGCCAGTTGGGCGAGATTTTCATCGACATGCACAAGGAAGGCGCAGGCTTTCGTGCGATGATGAACAACTTTGCCATCGCGGTGTCGGTGGGCCTGCAATATGGCGTGCCGCTGGAAGAGTTTGTGGATGCCTTCACCTTCACCAAGTTCGAGCCCGCAGGGCTGGTGCAGGGCAATGACAGCATCAAGAACGCCACCTCGATCCTTGATTACATCTTCCGCGAACTGGCCGTGTCCTATCTGGACCGCACCGATCTGGCGCATGTGAAGCCGCAAGGCCACAGCTTTGACGATCTGGGCCGGGGCGAGGAAGAGGGCGTGTCGAACGTGTCGGAAATCTCTGAAACTGCCGCATCACGCAGCCTTGAGGTGCTCAAGCAGATCAGCTCTACCGGCTATCTGCGCAAACGCCTGCCACAGGAGCTGGTGGTGTTTCAGGGCGGCCAGAACGGCATGAACGAGCTGATGTCGACAGGCACCCATGCGCTGATGCCGGAAACCGCCTACCGCGCGGCCGCGACCGTGTCGACAACGACCACAACAGCGGTCGCCAGCGGCACGATCAGCATGGATGCACGCACCAAGGCCAAGATGCAGGGCTACGAGGGCGAGGCCTGCGGCGATTGCGGCAACTACACGCTGGTGCGCAACGGCACCTGCATGAAATGCAACACTTGCGGCGCAACAAGCGGGTGCAGCTGATTGATCTGGCGGGCGTCATAGAAATGCCCGTCACTCACATATGGTGGGTTTTCAGCGGAAAGCCTGCAAGTTACGGGGCAGGTGCGCTTGCCCCGCGTGGATCAGGACACAGGCGAAACGGTCCGAGCGGTTAATATACTGAGCCTGATTCACGAAACTGGAGGGATGCGCGCATCTCTCCTTTTTCTTTTTGTATCAATGTAAAGCGATGCTTTGTTGATGCGATACATTAAGGTGCGGCGCGGGCCAGCATGCCGAACAGATCACGCGGATCATCAGGATCGGCCAGCAGGTCAAGCGGTTGGAAAAACGGCGTGCCGCCGATCCGGTCGCGGATATAGCGCAGGGCGCTGAAATCCTCGATCGCAAAGCCGACACTGTCGAACAGCGTGATCTGGCGCGCATCGCGCCGGCCCTCTGCCTGTCCGGTGATCACCTGCCAAAACTCGGTCACCGGGTGATCGGGCGCAAGTTGCTGAATCTCGCCCTCGATCCGCGTCTGTTCGGGATATTCCACAAAGATCGCGGCGCGCCGCAGGATGTCGGGGTGCAGTTCCGTCTTGCCGGGACAATCCCCCCCGATGGCGTTGATATGCACACCGCTGCCGACCATGTTATCAGTCAGGATCGTGGCATATTGCTTGTCTGCCGTGCAGGTTGTGATGATCTGCGCGCCCAGTATCGCCTCTTGCGGGCTGGTGCAGGGGGTGACCTGCATGCCGGAGCCTTGCAGATTGCGCATGGCTTTGGCCGTGGCGGCGGGATCAATGTCAAACAGGCGCACATGGGTGATGCCGCAGATTGCCTGCATCGCCACGGACTGGAACTCGGACTGCGCGCCATTGCCGATCATCGCCATGGTCGTGGCCCCTTCAGGGGCGAGGTGTTTTGCCGCAAGTGCCGAGGTGGCCGCTGTGCGGATCGCGGTCAGCAGCGTCATCTCTGACAGCAGCACCGGATAGCCGTTATCGACCCGCGCCAGCATCCCGAAAGCGGTCACCGTTTGCAGACCGCTGCGCGTATTGGCCGGGTGGCCGTTGACATATTTGAAGCCGTAAAGATCACCATCCGACGTGGGCATCAATTCGATCACGCCCACATCCGAATGGCTGGCGACACGCGGCGTTTTGTCAAAATGCGGCCAGCGGCGGAAATCATCCGCGATATAGCGGGCGAGATCCTGCAGCATGCGGGGCAGGCCCAGATGATGCACGAGGCCCATCATGTGATCGACGCAGACAAAAGGGACCAGCGCCTTGTCAGAGGGGGTCAGCATGGGGTGGCTCCTGTGGAGGTGAGTATTTTGGGAACAATGAAGGCGCGGGGGCTAGCCATAGGCCCGGGTCGGGCGGTCAAAGACGCGCCGTCCGAGGGCCGATGCGGCCAGATCTACCATCAGTTGTGCGGTGCGGCCGCGTTCATCCAGAAACGGGTTCAGTTCCACCAGATCCAGCGAGGTCATCAGCCCGCTATCATGCAGGATCTCCATGACCAGATGCGCCTCGCGGACGGTGGCGCCGCCCGGCACGGTGGTGCCGACGGCTGGTGCCATGGACGGATCGATGAAATCCACATCGAGCGAGACATGCAGCGCGCCATTCGCCGCCGCGACACGCTCCAGAAACGCGCCAAGGGGGCGGGCAATGCCGCTTTCGTCAATCTCGCGCATGTCATGGCGGTGAATCCCGCTGGCCTGCAGCGCGGCGCGTTCGGCGGGATCAACCGAGCGCAGCCCGATGATGCAGATGTTGTCCTGCGGGACGGTCGCGCGCAGCGCCGGAAAGCCGTCAAACCCTTCACGCCCGGTGACATAGGCCAGTGGCGTGCCATGCAGGTTGCCCGATGTGGTGCTGCGCGGGGTGTGAAAATCGCTATGGGCGTCCAGCCATAGGACAAATTGCGGTCTGCCTGCTGCATGGGCATGCGCGCTGACCCCCGCAACGCTGCCCAGCGACAGGCTGTGATCGCCGCCCATGAAAATCGGGATACCCTGCGCCATGGCCGCAAGGGCCGCCTCGGAGAGGGACCGGGTCCAGCCGATGGTTTCGGCCAGCGCATGCAGATGGGGTGCGGCATCGGGGAGGGGATCAACAGGGGCAGGGGCGATATTGCCCAGATCGCGCACCCTGTGGCCCAGATCCGTCAGCGCGGCGGCAAGCCCTGCGGTGCGGTAGGCATCAGGCCCCATCAGACAGCCAAGGCTGCGCTTGCCGCTGTCAACGGGGCAACCGATCAAAAGAATATCCTGCGGGGTCATGGCTTTCTCCTGCTTATGCGGTTGAACGGATAATGCGCCATTCAGGGATGGAATACAGGCAGCATTTTGCCCATTATGGCACAGGTTCTACCATATCGGAGGCAAGAAGTGACATAATGGATGAAACTGATCAGGCCTTGATCCGCGCTTTGCGGCATGATGCGCGTGCCTCGCTCTCGTCATTATCCGATCAGTTGGGCGTGTCGCGCAGCACCATACGCGCCCGGATCGAACGGTTGCAGCGGCAGGGGGATATCATCGGTTTCAGTGTGGTTCTGCGGGCGGATGTGGCGCAAGATCCGGTGCGCGGCTTGATGATGATCGGGGTAGAGGGGCGCGGTGCGGACCGTATCCTGCGCCAGTTGACCGGTCTTGCCGCAGTGCGCGCCGTGCATAATACCAATGGGCGATGGGACATGATCGTCGAGATCGGTACCGCAACGCTGGAGGATCTGGACCGTGCCTTGGCGACGATCCGGCGGTTTGAGGGCGTTGTCAGTTCCGAGACGAACCTGTTGCTCAGCACCCGTAAATCGGGCCGCTAGCCCGGCGCGGGTTTGGCCGCAAGAGGCGCCAAAGCCGTCAGCGCATCGCCCGCAGCGCCATCAGCCACAGGCCAGCCAGCCCGATGGAGGCCACCGCGTTCCAGCTTGCCATGGACAGGCCGAACATCTCCCACGGTACCTCATCGCAGCGCACGAGGGGGGCGGCCATGATCTGCGCGAACAGGTCTTGCGCTGATTGGCCCGATACGCCCGTGCTGCTGCAGGCGGCGGGTCCATCCCACCAAGCCCGCTCGACCCCGGTGTGATAGATGCCGATTGCGGCTGTGGCACTGGCAGCGGCCGCCCCCAGAAAGGCCAGCACTGCCAGCACCCGCTTGGGAAATGCGGCAATGGCGGCCAGCGCGCCGATGCCGATTGCGATGACATGGGGGTAGCGCTGCCAGATGCACAGCTCGCAAGGGGCCAAGCCACCGATATGCTGAAACGCCAGCGCGCCCAGCATCATGGCCGCAGATCCGGCAGCAGCCAGCATCATCCATTGGCGATCAGTCAAGGTCACAGGTAGCGCACTCCGTAAAATCCGGCCACCAGAATGATGACGAAAAGCGTGAACAGCAAGCCCAACCGCTTTTCAATGAAATCACGAATGGGTGCGCCGAATTTCCACAGCAGCGCCGCGACGATGAAAAACCGCAACCCGCGGGCGATGATGGATGTGATGATGAACGTCCCCAAGGGCAGGCCGGTCCAGCCCGACATGATGGTGATCACCTTATAGGGAAAGGGGGTGATGCCCGCGATCAGCACCGGCCAGAAGCCCATATCGTTGAAACGGCTGTTGAAGGCGATCATCGCATCGCCTTTGCCCAACGCCTCGAGAATGGGTTGTCCCACTGCATCATAGAAGAACGCGCCGATCACATATCCCAGCATCCCCCCCAGAACCGAGGAGATCAGCGCCACGCCCGCGATCAGCCATGCCCGCGACGGGCGCGCAATGATCATCGGAATCATCAGCACATCTGGCGGGATCGGAAAGACCGAGGATTCGATAAAGGCCACAAAGGCAAGAACCCACAGCGCGCGGGGATGCTGCGCTTGTCGCAGGGTCCAGTCATAGAGGGATTTTATCATTCTGACGGCCTTTGATCCTGCCCTGCCTTGCGTCTGAACCACTGGTTTGGCGTGCTAAGGTCTTATTCCATGCGGTGTTTAGCGGCCCTGGCCGCGCGGGCAAAGGGCAAATACCTGAAAACCGCGGCAGAACCTGCGTTTTCGGCTGGACGCAGCCGGGATCGGGCGATAAATCAACGCGAGAGGCAGCAATGCCGCGTGCGGGTGTGGCGGAATGGTAGACGCGAGGGTCTCAAACACCCTTACCTCACGGTGTGTCGGTTCGAGTCCGACCACCCGCACCAAACTATCCCTCCTTTTGATGGGTTTTGTGCTGTCTGCAGGGGCGGGGGCCAGGCTGCCTGTGGCGCAGTTGCTGTGCCGGATCAGCCATCAGCCCCAAAAGCATGCGACGCAACGCGGGATATTGGTGGGAAGGGTCGGTGATTCTAGTGCTTTGGCCCCATCACAAGCCGGGAATCGGCGTCAAAGGTCGCAAGGGCGCAGGATTGACGCGTGTTTGTGGACAAAGCAGCAAACGGCTCTGATCACAAAAACGCCATAGTTAACGGATGGTTTATGGCCGCAGAATGTCGCGGCTTTGTTAACAATTGCTGGAAAAATTTTGGCGGAATTTCAGAAATCATGCGGTTGACCCCCGTTTTTAAGAGCATTTGAGGCAGGCATCTGCGTCCGGGTTGTTTCTAAATTTCACATAATTTTACAAAGCTTGGGCGGGCCGTGCCTGCATTAAGGCGGAAATCTGGCTTTTTTCGGCAAATCTTCTGTTTGTTGTTCCGCGCTGTTGGGCTATCCATTTGGACATACCCACTGGGGGGTAAAAATCTGCTGGCTGCGGGGGCTGCCATCAACCTGTTGTGTCTCGAACGGGATGCGAAGGGATGCTGCTCTTGAGATCCGATGGTCGGATCAATCCGTGCTGATGCTGTGCATCAACCGCTTTTGGCGGAACGCGGTTGCTGTATCGTTTTTGCTTCCTCTGAGGTCACTTTGGTGAGTTTCTGAGGCCACTCCCGCAGAGCGGGGCGGCGTCTCATATTTATGAGTTCGGCCGGGTCCAGCCCCGGCTGCGGCTGAGGAGTAGGACAATGATGTTAGACGATACAAAGCAAGCTCAACATGAGATGACGTCTGCCCAGATCGCCGGTGGCCGCACATGAGCATCTTAGGAACGCCCGGCCCCGATATTATTGATGAAAATTACACCGGTGACCCTGAGGGCGACCGCGTCGATTCCGGTGTGGCAACGCGACCGGGCGGAGCGCCGAACGATGATCTGATCCTGGCAGGGGACGGGGATGACACCGTTCTTGCCGGACAGGGCGATGATGAGGTGTATGGCGAAGCGGGTGATGACCTGATCTACGGCAAAGCTGGCGATGACCTGCTTTATGGCGGCCCCGGCGATGACATTCTGTTCGGCGGCGAGGGCAATGATACGCTGTTCGGGGGCACGGGGGCGGACACATTGTTCGGTGAGAACGGCGATGATGTGTTGGTCGGCGGTCCGGGGCCGAACATGATCTATGGTGGTGCCGACCGCGATCTGATCATCGGCGCGACACCCGGTGATTTTATCGATGGCGGTGAAGAGGGCGATGATTTCGACACGCTGGATCTGCGCGGATCGGTGGCGCCGGGCGGCTCTCTGCGGGTGGCCTTCAGCGCGGAGAACCCCGAGAACGGAACCGTCACTTTCCGTGATGCGGACGGGGCTGTTACCGGCACGGCCACTTTCATCAATATCGAAAATGTCGTGCCTTGCTTTACCCCCGGCACCGCCATTGCAACGGCGCGCGGTGAACGTCTGGTGCAGGATCTGCGCGTCGGTGACCGGATCATCACGCGCGATAACGGTATTCAGGAAATTCGCTGGATCGGTGCCAAGCCGCTATCGGCGCAGGATATGGCGCGTCACCCGCATTTGCGGCCCGTGCTGATCAAGCGCGGGGCTTTGGGCGATAACCTGCCAGAGCGGGATATGATGGTCAGCCCCAACCACAGGATGCTGGTCAACAATGAGAAAACCGCGCTCTACTTCGAGGAGAACGAGGTGCTGGCAGCGGCAAAACACATGACCGGGGCCAAAGGAATCGAGGCGGCCACAGCATCCACGATCACCTATATCCACTTCATGTTTGACCAGCACGAAGTGGTTCTGTCCAACGGATGCTGGAGCGAGAGCTTCCAACCCGGTGATTATTCTCTTCAGGGGTTGGGCAATGCGCAACGTGCCGAAATTCTGGAGCTTTTCCCGGAACTGGGCACAAAGAAAGGGCTGGAGGGCTATCACGCGGCCCGCCGGTCGCTCAAGCGGCACGAAACCATGCTGGTGGCGCGCTGAGCAAGACGGTTGCAGCTGTCTGGTCCGGGAGGTTTCCGGAACAGGCTTGACGGAGTGGCGGCAGGGGGCTGTCGCTGCTCCGGAAAATGACGGAACGGCTCAAGGGGTGGCACAAGGGGTGGCAGTCTCTTGGGCCGTTTTTATTTTGACCCTCTGCCGAGGGGTTTCAGGATTGCGATCTGTCGGGCCGCGCGCGCCAAGCGGCCCAATCCTCCGGGGTGTCCAGATCGGTTGTGGCGTGCAGGTCGGGCAGGGGGACGGTGACAACCCGCTGTGAATGTCTGCGCAGCAGGTCGCGTGCGCCGCTGTCACCATGGCAGGCGCGCAGGTCATCGAACAGGTCTGCGGGAAAAATCACCGGATGGCCGTGTTGGCCGGTTTTGTCGGTTGCACGCAAGATAGCCTCTGGCTGCGCCGCATGGGCCTGCACCATCTGGCGCAGGTCGGTCTTGTCCAATTCGGGCATATCGCCGGGCAGGATCATCACTGCAGGGCAATCTGCTGGCACCGCCCTGACACCTGCGCGGATGGACGCGCCCATGCCTTCAGCCGCATCCGGCACCATCACCGGCGTCACATCCAGCCCCTCAAGACAGGCCATGCGCGGATGATCAGGCGCGGGCAGGGTGCAAAGCACCGGCCCCGATGCCACGCGCAACGCCCGTTCCAGCATCAGGCGCAATATGGGTTGGCCTGCGACCTGTTCCAACAGCTTGTCACCGCCCCGCATCCGCGATGACGCGCCTGCCGCAAGGATCAGGATCGCGCAGCCTGCCACGCGATCAGCCCCGCATCCGCGCGCCATCCACATCAAAGAGCGGTGTGGTGATCAGGCGGGCCGGGCGCAGATCGCCCATGATCTCGATCTCAACCTCCAGCCCCGCATGGGCGCGGTCTGTCGGCACAAAACCCAGCGCGACCGACTTGCCCGCATGATGCGAATAACCGCCCGAGGTGCAGAACCCCTGCACCTTGCCATCCAGCCAGATCGGCTCATAGGCCACTACATCGGCATCCAGCGCATCCACCTCAAAGGCGCACAGCTTGCGTTGCGGCCCAGCGGCACGCTCGGCCTCGGCCGCGGCGCGACCGATGAAATCAACCGGCTTTTTGAAGGCGATAAAGCGGTCCAGCCCGGTTTCCGCCGCCGTATAATCAGGCGAAAATTCGTTCAGCCAACTGCCAAAGAACTTGTCCAGCCGCAGGCTCATCATCGCGCGCATCCCGAAAGGGCGCATCCCGTGCTTTTGACCCTCTGCCCATAGCACGGCCCATAGCGCGCGCTGCGCCATCGGATCGCAGTAAACCTCATAGCCCAGATCGCCGGTATAGCTGACGCGCTGCACGGTGCAATCGGCCATACCCACGGTCATGCGGCGCACATCCATGAATGCCATATCGCTGATATCGGTGCGGGTGCAGGCGGCCAGCACATCCCGCGCCTTTGGCCCTGCGATCTGGAATCCGGTCAGGCGGTCCGAGATATTCTCGATCCTGACATCCGCATCGGCATTCTGTGCGAACCAGCGCATGTGATAGGCCTGCGCGCCATAACTGGCGGTCAACTGGAACCGGTCTTCGGCCAGACAGGAGACAGTGAAATCCCCGATCAGCCGCCCTTTGGGCGACAGCATCGGCGTCAGGCTCAACCGCCCCGGTTGCGGGATGCGGCCTGCCATGATGCGGTCCAGCCATGCCCGTGCGCCCGCACCTGTGACCAGATATTTGCCGAAATTCTGCACCTCGTTGATGCCCACACCCGCACGCACGGCCCTGACCTCGCGCGCTGTCGCCGCGAAGGCGTTGGAGCGGCGGAAGCTGGGTGTCTCAAAGCGCGGCTCGTCGGCTTGCGCGAAGTAATTGACCACCTCAAGCCCGTATTGCGCGCCCCAGACCGCGCCCATGCTGTCAAAGACATCATATATCGGCGTGGTGCGGAAGGGGCGTGCGGCGGGCAATTCCTCATTCGGGTAGCTGATGGAAAAGCGTTTTTGGTAATTCTCGATCACCTTGGGGCGGGTAAAGCCGGGCGTTGTCCAATCCCCGAAACGGGCGCAATCCATGGCGAATGTATCGCGCTCGGTCTCGCCCTCAATCATCCATTGCGCCAGCATCAGGCCCACGCCGCCGCCTTGGCTGAACCCTGCCATCACAGCGCAAGCAGACCAGTAATTGCGCATCCCCGGCACGGGGCCAACCAGCGGGTTGCCATCAGGCGCAAAGGTGAAGGGGCCGTGGATCACGGTTTTTACGCCCGCGCGTTCCAGAATCGGAAAGCGGCGATAGGCAAAGGCGATGCTGTCTTCGATCTTGTCCAGATTGTCGGGCAGCAACTCGTGCCCGAAAGTCCACGGCGTGCCATCCACGGCCCAAGGGCGGCAGGGTTGTTCATAAAACCCGATACAAAGCCCGCGCCCTTCCTGCCGCAGATAGCTTTCGCCGGCAGGGTCCATCACATGCGGATGCTCGGTCTCGCGCCCGTAAATCTCGGGCAGGTCATCGGTGACGATATACTGGTGCTCCATCGGGTGCAGCGGGAAATAGACGCCCGCCATCGCGCCTACCTCTCGCGCCCATAGCCCGCCTGCATTGACCACATGTTCAGCATGCACCGTGCCTTTTTCTGTCACCACATCCCATGTGCCATCGCTGCGCTGGGTTGTGGCGATCACCTTGCAATGCGTCTCGATGCTGGCGCCGCCCATTTTGGCGGCGCGGGCATAGGCATGGGTGGTGCCGGACGGATCAAGATGCCCGTCCAGCGGATCATAAAGCCCGCCGACGATGCCATCCAGATTGGTGATCGGCGCGATGCGCGCGATCTCCTCCGGGCTGACGATTTCCGTTTCCAGCCCCATGTAGCGGTGCTTGGCGCGTTCAGCCACCAGCATGTCAAACCGTTCGCGGTTATCGGCCAGCGTGATGCCGCCCACATGATGCAGCCCGCAGGACATGCCGGTTATCGCCTCCAGCTCTTTATAAAGCCGGATGGTATAGCCTTGCAGCGCGGCCATATTCGTATCGCCGTTCAGCGTATGAAACCCGCCCGCCGCATGCCATGTGCTGCCGCTTGTCAGCTCCGAGCGTTCGATCAGCATCACATCGGACCAGCCCAGTTTGGTCAGGTGATACAGAACCGAACAGCCAACAACGCCGCCGCCGATCACGGCTACTCTGGTAGTGGTCTTCATCGCTGCATCCTTTGTTGCTGTGCCGCCAGAGTTTGACGCCTGCCGCAAAAGGGCAAGTCGGAACACGACATTTTTCTGTCGCAAAAATCACGAAACAGCTTTGGCGCGCCCAGACCCCCGCGATGGGATCACAAAGGGCGTATTTTCAGCTTGGTGATCCGGTTCGCCTTGCGGCCCGTCACTTCAAAACGGAATCCGTGGAAACTGAAAACCTGCCCGACACTGGGGATCATCTGCGCCTCATAGATCACCAGACCGGCCACGGTATTGGCCTCATCATCGGGCAGGTTCCAGTCCATCGCGCGGTTCACATCGCGGATTGTCATGGCCCCGTCCACGGTGAAGCTGCCATCTTTCAGTCTTTGGACGGAATGTTCCGCTGCCGTGTCGAATTCATCGGTAATCTCGCCCACGATCTCTTCAAGGATATCCTCCAGCGTGAGCAACCCTTCAAGGCTGCCATATTCATCCACCACCAGTGCAAAATGGGTGCGGCGGCGCAGGAACTGGCGCATCTGGTCGTCCAGCGTGGTTGTATCGGGGATGAAATAGGGCGGGCGCACCACATCAAGGATCTTGAAATCCCGCAGCCCGTTGGGGGCGGCATCGGGGCCGAACATCATTTTATGCATTGCGCGCAGCAGATCCTTGGCATGAACCACGCCCACGATATTGTCCGGATCACCCTGAAACACCGGCAGGCGGGTATGCGCGCTGTCCAGCAAGCGGCGCAACAGATCATCGGGATCTGTATCTGCATCCAGCATCTCGATCTGGCTGCGATGCAGCATGACTTCTTCCACCGTGCGGTCGCCCAGATCCAGCGCGCCCAATATGCGGTCGCGGTCCTCTTTCTGCACGACGCCTTCGGATTGCCCCAGATAGAGCGCACCTGCGATTTCCTCGCGCACGGCCAGAATGCGGCTGTCGGGATCAGCCTGAATCCCGAACAGGCGCAATACGCCCCGCACCAGCAGGCGCACCGCGCTGACGATGGGGGCAAAGACCTTGACCACAAGCTGTATCACCGGCGAGACCATGGCGGCGGCGGTTTCGGCATTGGTGATCGCATAGGTTTTTGGCAGCACCTCGGCAAAGATCAGCACCAGCAAGGTCATCACCAATGTCGCTACCGCCACGCCGCTTTCGCCGAATAACCGCGTCAGCAACGCCGTAGCCAGAGAGGTGGCAAGGATGTTCACAAGGTTATTGCCCAACAAGACCGAGCCGATCAGCCGCTCGTTATCCTCGGTAATGGCCAGCGCCCGCGCCGCGCCGGTTGATCCTTTGTCCGCCTGCGCGCGTAACTTGCCCCGAGAGGCCGCCGTCAGGGCGGTTTCACTGCCGGAAAAGAACGCGGACATGACCAGCAGCAGCAAAATGCCACCCGCCGTGATCCAGAAAGCGGCATCCAGAACAGAAGTATCCATGGTCATGCAGTCCTTGCAAAAGTATCAGCTGCGTAGATGTGACTGACGTTATGGCGGTGCGCTTGCTGTCATTCAAGTGTGGCGACAGGCGGGCCAGTGTGGTGACAGGCGGGCAGGTCTGGTCAATC
>JBLRWJ010000002.1:43290-45799 GCA_047921315.1 Rhodobacterales bacterium
GACAGGCGGGCAGGTCTGGTCAATCGCGGGCCAGCGGGTGATGCTCCATCACCAAGGTCTTGAGCCGCTCATCCAGAACATGGGTGTAAATTTCCGTTGTGGCCACATCGGCATGGCCCAGCAAGGTCTGGATTGCGCGCAGATCAGCGCCATTGGCCAAAAGATGCGTGGCAAAGGCATGGCGCAGGGTATGCGGCGTGACCTTGGCGGGGGATATTCCGGCGTGCACGGCCATATCCTTGATCAGCAGATAGAACATGTGGCGCGTCAGATGGCCCGCCTTGCCGTTGGAGGGGAACAAAAAGCGCGAGGCGGCTTTGCCCCTGGCGCGGTCTGCCGCCTCTGCCTTGTCGCGCAATGCCAGCCAGACGCCCATCGCATCGCGCGCCGGCGGCGACAGCGGCACCATACGTTCCTTGCCGCCCTTGCCCTGCACCAACAGCATGCGCGGATCACCGCGCGCAGCCGCCACGGGCAGAGAGACCAGCTCGCTGACACGCATGCCGGTGGCGTAAAGCAACTCCATCAGGCAGGTGTTGCGCACACGTTCCTGCGGGGTGCGTCCGATGCTGCGGGCCGCTGTCAGCAGCGCCTCCACCTCCGCGATGCTCAGGATCTTGGGCAGCCGCTTGTCGCGTCCGGGGCCGGAAATCTGGATGGCCGGATTATCCGCGCGCCAGCCCTCCTCAAACGCAAAGCGGTAAAGTTGTCTGATCGCTGAAAGCCGCCTTGCCCGCGTGGATTTTGCCAGACCCTGCGCATCGCAATGGATCAGATAGGCCTCGACATCGTCCTGCGTGGCGCTGGCAAAGGTGCCGCGCTGCGCCAGCCATCCGGCAAAATCCTGCAAATCGCGCCCATAGGCCAACAGCGTGTTGGTGGCGGCGCCCAATTCGGCGGCCTGTGCCTCGAGAAAGGTGGCGATCCAGCGCGTATGATCCTGCATCCCTGTGTCCACGGCTTTGGCCCCGCTCATCCGCGCCGGTCCAGCAGGATCAGCTGCAGCGCCGCCCGCCGCGCCGTATCTTCCAGCCCGACAATGCGCAACGTGGCCAGACCCGCGCCCAGATCGGCCGGATCGCCCTGTGCCGCACGCTGGATCATCTGGATGCTGCGCAAAATCGTCTCGCCCAAGCGCTGCTCGGCCAGAAGCTGCTGCATCGGGGCGGGGGCCTGCGTGGCGACAAAACCCTCTGCGATGGCTTGCTGCACAGCGCCCATAGGCACGATGCCGGCCAGTTGCCCATGCGCCAATGCCGTGGCGAATTGCAAAGCAGGATGCCCTTCGCCCAGTGTCTGCGCGGCCTTTTCATAATAGGGCCCCAGCAGGGCAATGCGGTAGGCCAGTTCGCCCGCCGCCCCGGCCAGTGGCATTTGCATCAGCGCGGGGCTATAAAGGCTGGCAAAAGCCACGCCCAGATCTGCCGCTTGCATCGCGGCCCAGACCGTTGGCAGCACGCGCGCCACCGCCTCTGGATCGCCGTTGCGCATGGCAGCGTCAAAGCTTTGCACAGCCGCAACCCTGTCCCACATCCCGCCCGAGGCCGCGGGCTTGCGCTCTGAATAAAGCCCCAGCAGCCGGTTCGGGGCCAGTGCGCCTGTGCTGGCCAGCCGCTCTGCCGCCTCGATCTGTGAGCGCCACCCCGCCGTGTCACGCAATTCGGCCACGGCAAAGGCGCGGGGCAGCGGTGCGGTTGGCAGCGGCTCTCCCAGCGCCTCGTAAAGGCGGAACACCAGCGGGCTTGGTCGCACCGGCGCCCTTGGCAGCGGCTCGTCCTCGAACAGTTCGGGGTCCATGAACCGGGCCAGCAAATCCGCCTCGAACGCAGGCAGCGCCTCCAGCGCGCGGGCGGTCTCCAGCGTCAGCATCGCCCCGCGCCAATCGCCGCGCCGGGCGGTGCAGAAAATCTGCGCAGCATAGGACGGCGACAGATGCGGCGCACGCATCAGCGCAGCGCAGGCCGTATCCTCGGCCCCCGTCAGCAGCGTGGCATCAAACCAGCGCGAGAACAGCGCGGGGTTCTCCGGCCCCGCCCGCTCCAGCATCGCTTGCGCAGGCTCCACCGCGCCCAGGCGCATCAGCGCATCAATGCGCGCCTGCAGAAACCGGCTGTCGCGCCCGGCATCGGATGGGGCATCGGCCTCTGCCAGCAACACGATATAAAGCAACCCCTGCATCGCGGGCAGCCCCGCGCGCGCCGGTTGATCCAGCAACCGCACCAGGTCCGCCGTCTGGCTGCCGCGCCAAAGCGCGATCGGCAAGCCCGACACAGAGGCAGGCAACAGCCCGACAGCATCCAGCCCGGCCCGGTCCAGCGGGGTCACCGTCACATCGGGGATCACGGCTGTCTGCGTCACCGCAGGCTCTGTCAATGGCAGCGGGTCCGCAGGCACCACCTCGCCGGGGCGGATTGGGGGCAGGGATGATTGCTCGTTCAGCCAGTCAATCGCCGATAGGGGCTGCGCCGCCGGATAGGTCGCGATGCCGGAGCCGACGGTGCCACTGGCC
>JBLRWJ010000002.1:45899-54480 GCA_047921315.1 Rhodobacterales bacterium
GTCAAAGACGCGCCGCGGCACCACATCCCCCCCCGCGATGCCGCGCCAGACGGCGCGCCTTCAATCACCATCAAGGATGACTTTCTGGCGGATCTCCTGCTGCGGGCGCGAAAAATCCTCTCCGATATGAGGCCCAACATATGCGTAGAGGACAACACCGATGGCTCCCAAAACAGCGAGATAGAAAAAATACTTTAGAATGGTTCTGATCATTTTGCCTGCCCGTCCGCCTGCGCGGTTCCTTTTATCAAAGTTATAACTGGCATTCCTTGCAAGATCACGTCATTCAATCGTGAACTTGCAAAAAATGGCACAACTTGGCCGAAACAGGCGCGCAATGGGTTGGAAATTAAAAAAAACAGTGGTTCTGGTGGGAATGATGGGGGCGGGGAAAACTGCCGTCGGCAAGGCTTTGGCCGCCAGACTGGATGTGCCTGTGCTTGATTCGGATGCCGAGATTGAACGCGCCGCCGCCCGCACCATCCCTGAAATTTTCGCCCGCGATGGCGAGGCGTTCTTTCGCCTCAAGGAAAGTCAGGTGATCGCGCGTCTTCTGGACGGCACCACTGGGATTCTATCAACAGGAGGCGGGGCTTACATGGCGGAGCGCAACCGTCAGGCAATCTCGCGCCGGGGCGCTGCCGTCTGGCTGGATGCCGATCTGCCGCTGTTGTGGCAACGTGTGCGCCACAAGGATAGCCGGCCATTGTTGCGCACAGCTGATCCGCTGGGCACACTGCGCGCGCTCTATGAGGCGCGCGTGCCGCTCTATGCGCTGGCCGATCTGCGGGTGAAGGTCGAGCCGCGCTACTCCATAGAAGAGACCGCGGATCTGGTCTTGCAGGCCCTGTTGACCCGCCCCGATGTGCTGGAGGCAAACTGATGACCGAGATCGTTCACGTCCCCTTGGGCAACCGCGCCTATGATGTCCATATCGGCCCCGGATTGTTGGCACAGTCGGGCGCCTTGGTCGCGCCATTGCTGCGCCGCCCCCGCGTGGCGGTGATCACCGATGAAAACGTGGCGGCGCTGCATCTGGACGCCTTGCGCGATGGTCTGGCGGCTGCGGGTATCACGATGCAGGCGCTGGCCCTGCCACCGGGCGAGACAACCAAAAGCTGGCCGCATCTGATCCGCTGCGTCGAATGGCTGTTGGAGCAGAAAATCGAGCGGTCTGACATGGTGCTGGCCTTGGGCGGCGGTGTGATCGGCGATCTGGCAGGCTTTGCCGCCGCTATCCTGCGGCGTGGCGTGCGCTTCGTGCAACTGCCCACCAGCCTGCTGGCACAGGTCGACAGCTCCGTCGGTGGCAAAACCGGTATCAATGCCGCACATGGCAAAAACCTGATCGGCGCCTTTCATCAACCCAGCCTCGTCCTGGCTGATACAGATGTCCTGTCATCGCTCAGCCCGCGCGATTTTCTGGCCGGATATGGCGAAGTCGTGAAATATGGCCTGCTGGGTGATTATGCATTCTATCAATGGCTTGAGGGAAATGCCTTACGCGCTGCATCAGGTGATATGGCCGCCCGTATCAAGGCAGTAACGCGCTCTGTCCAGATGAAGGCTGACATCGTCGCGCGCGATGAAACCGAAGAAGGCGAGCGTGCCTTGCTCAACCTTGGCCACACCTTCTGCCACGCGCTGGAAGCCGCAACCGGCTATTCCGACCGCCTGCTGCATGGCGAAGGCGTGGCGATCGGCTGCGCATTGGCCTTTGATCTGTCAGCCCGGCTGGGCCTTTGCCCGCAAGAAGAGCCAAGCCGCCTGCGCGCCCATTTGCGCCAGATGCAGATGAAGGCGGATCTATATGATATTCCCGGTGAATTACCCGATGCAGATGCGCTGATCACCCTGATGGCGCAGGATAAAAAAGTCTCGGATGGCAGGCTGACATTCATCCTTGCCCGCGGAATTGGTCAGGCTTTCATCACCAAAGACGTGCCGCGCGACGCATTGCAGGCCCTTCTGTCCGAGGCGCTGGCCGCGCGCCGCTGACCCCTTCATCTGTTCAAAAATATCCTCGGGGGGTGTCCCGCAGGGACAAAGGGGGGCAGACAGCCCCCCTTGCGCGCGCTCAGTCAGCGATGCGCACCAAGGCATGGCGCTTTTTGCCAGCACTCAACTTGACCGTCCCCGCCAGACGCGCCGCATCCAGCAACAGACCGGCATCCGTCACCTCGGCATCGTCCAGCCGCGCCCCGCCCTCGGCAATCAGCCGCTTGGCTTCCTTGCCTGATCCGGCCAGACCGCTGCGCAGAATCAACTGCACGATCGAAATCCCGTCGCCCACCTCGGCGGCGCTGATCGCGAATGTCGGAAGATCATCGCCCACGCCGCCTTTCTCAAAGACCTCGCGCGCGGTGGCCTCGGCGGCGGCGGCGGCGGCGGCGCCATGCAGCAGGCGCGTCACCTCATTGGCCAGAATGATCTTGGCCGCGTTGATCTCGGACCCTTGCAGCGCGCCCAGACGGTCGCATTCCGCCACGGGCAGTTCGGTATAAAGTTTCAGGAAACGGCCGGTGTCGGCATCGGTGGTGTTGCGCCAGAATTGCCAGAATTCATAGGGTGACAGCATATCGGCATTCAGCCAGATCGCCCCGCCCGCAGATTTGCCCATCTTGCGCCCGTCACTGGTGGTCAATAGCGGCGTGGTCAGCCCGAACACCTGATTGTCGATCACGCGGCGCGTCAGGTCGATCCCGTTGATGATATTGCCCCATTGATCCGATCCGCCCATCTGCAGGCGCACGCCATAACGGCGGTTCAGCTCCATGAAATCATAGGCTTGCAGGATCATATAGTTGAATTCAAGGAACGACAGCGATTTGTCGGGATCGTTCAGCCGCGATTTGACGCTGTCAAAGCTCAGCATCCGGTTGATCGAGAAATGCCGCCCGATATCGCGCAGGAATTCAAGATAGTTCAACCCGTCCAGCCATTCGGCATTGTTGAGCATGATCGCGCCGGTGGCGTCCTCGCTATAGTCAAGGTAGCGGCCAAAGACCTGCCCCATGCCGGCGATATTGGCGTCAATCTGGGCGGCATCCAGCATGGGCCGCTCGTCCGAGCGGAAACTGGGATCGCCCACTTTGGTGGTGCCGCCGCCCATCAATGTGACAGGTCTGTGGCCGGTCTTTTGCAGCCAGCGCAGCAGCATGATATTCAGCAAATGTCCCACATGCAGCGATTTCGCTGTTGCGTCATAACCGATATAGGCCGGAACCACCCCAGCCATCAGCGCATCATCCAGACCTTGCAGGTCGGTGCAATCGGCCAGAAAACCACGCTCGGTGACGATGCGCAGGAATTCCGATTTCGGGCGATAGGTCATCTCTCTTGTCCCTTGGTGGTTTGCGCGGCATGTATAGTGCGCAACGCGGTGCATGCAAACCGCTATTCGGGACAGGTGGCGCCCGCTTGGGGCAGAGGGGTGAGCGATGCAAGACGCAAGGGTGATCCGTGCTTTGGGGGCGATGTCGGGCACCTCGCTGGATGGGGTGGATGCGGCTGTTGTGGACACCGATGGCAACACCATCACGCAATTCGGCCCCAGCGCCTATCGCCCCTACACGGCGGCTGAACAGGCGGTGCTGCGGGGGGCCCTTGGCAAATGGCCCGATGATCCGGGGCTGGAGGCCGCGCAGCGTTTGGTTCAGGCGGCGCATCTTGAAGTTCTGGCAGGGTTTTGCGGCATTGATCTGGTCGGATTTCACGGCCAGACCCTGGCCCATGATCCGGCAGGGCGCGGCACGCATCAACTGGGCGATGGGGCGGCTTTGTCGGCGGCGCTTGGCCTGCCCGTGGTGTGGGATTTTCGCAGCAATGATATCCGGCTGGGCGGGCAGGGCGCGCCATTGGCCCCGTTTTTCCATTTTGCCTGCGCCAAATGGATCGGCGCCACGCAGCCGCTGGCCTTTCTGAACCTTGGCGGCGTGGGCAATCTGACATGGATTGATCCCGCCCTCAGCCGCCCCGAAGACGATGGCGCGCTTCTGGCCTTTGATACCGGCCCCGCCAATGCGCCGATCAATGATCTGGTCCATGCCCGCCTTGGGCAGGATTATGATGTGGATGGCAGGTTGGCCGCAGGCGGCACTGTGGCTGATGGCGCGTTGGAGCTGTTTCTGGATGAGGGGTATTTTACCCAGATGCCCCCCAAATCGCTGGATCGTGACACTTTTGCCGATATGCTGGATCTGGTGCGCGAGCTGGACGATGCCGATGCCGCCGCCACGATGACAGCCATGGCCGCCGCCGCTGTGATGCGCGGGATGGAGCATTGCCCGCGCCCGCCGTCCCGCGTGCTGGTGACAGGGGGCGGGCGGCATAATCCGGTGATGATGCAAATGCTGCGCGTCGGTCTGGATTGTCCGGTTGATCCGGTGGAGGATGTGGGCCTGAACGGTGATATGCTGGAGGCGCAGGCCTTTGCCTATCTGGCGGTGCGTGTGGCGCGGGGCCTGCCAACATCCTGCCCCGGCACAACCGGCGTGCGCGCGGCTGTGGGCGGCGGCATCCTGAGCGGTAAAGCCGCAAAGCCTGCAAAGCCATAGACCCCACAAAGCCAGCCAGATAGCGCTAACATTTTTTCCGCATCATCGGATGGCAGCCATTGTGCCTTTGTCCGTTCATGTTAAACTGCGCACCGAAACAAATGCCGCACCGGTTGGTCTGGTGCGCGCCCATCCTTGTTTGAGTTGAAGGGTTGTTCTGATGGCATCTCGGGTCATTCCGGTCGATCCTTTCGATCTGGTCATTTTTGGCGGCACCGGCGATCTGGCGCGGCGCAAGATTTTGCCCGCCTTGTTCCGCCGCTACTGCGCGGGCCAGATGCAGGCCGGCACAAGGATCGTGGGGGCTGCGCGCTCGGAGATGGACAGCGCCGCCTACCGCAAGATGATCGCCGCAGCGCTGGATGAATTTGATACGCCGCATCACCACAGCGCAGAACAGCGCGCCGCCTTTCTGGATGATCTGCATTATGTCACCGTCGATGCGATGGGCGAGGAAGGCTGGACAGAACTGGCCAGCCTGATGTCGCGTGACCGGATCAAGGCCTATTATTTCTCGGTTGGTCCTGCGCTGTTTGGCCCTTTGGCGGAACGGTTGCACCTGCATGGCATGGCCGATGACGGGGCGCGGATTGTGGTTGAAAAACCCTTTGGCCGCGATCTGCACAGCGCGCGCGATCTGAACCGGACATTGGCGCAGCATTTCGATGAAAGTCAGGTCTACCGGATCGATCATTATCTGGGCAAGGAAACCGTCCAGAACCTGATGGCGATCCGCTTTGGCAATATGCTGTTTGAACCGCTCTGGAACAGCCAATATGTCGATCATATCCAGATCACCGTGGCAGAAACCGTGGGTGTCGGCGGGCGCGCGGATTACTATGACCGCTCAGGCGCGATGCGCGATATGGTGCAAAACCACCTGATGCAGCTGTTATGCCTGATTGCGATGGAACCGCCTGCCAAATTTGATCCCGCCGCCGTGCGCGATGAAAAACTCAAGGTGATCCGCGCACTTGACCCTGTTGCACCCAATGACATCGTGCGCGGGCAATATCGCGGCGATGCGGATAAGCCCGGCTATACCGATCATGTCGAGAACCCGGCATCGACAACAGAAAGCTTCATTGCCCTCAAGGCGCATATCAGCAATTGGCGATGGGCGGGCACGCCGTTCTATCTGCGCACGGGCAAGCGGCTGCGGGCGCGCAACTCGGAAATCGCGGTGGTCTTCAAAGAAGCCCCCCATTCCATTTTCGGGGCTGAGGCGGGGCGCCATCGCAATATCCTGACCATCCGCTTGCAACCCAATGAAGGCATTGATCTGGATGTGACGATCAAGGAACCGGGGCCGGGCGGGATGCGTTTGGTCGATGTGCCCTTGGACATGACCTTTACCGAAGCCTTGGGCCCGGATGCCGAAGATGTGCCGGACGCCTATGAGCGGCTGATCATGGATGTGATCCGCGGCAATCAGACGCTGTTCATGCGCGGCGATGAGGTAGAGGCCGCCTGGTGCTGGACCGATCCGATCATCGCCTCATGGGAGGATGCGGGCCTGACACCTGTGCTTTATGACAGTGGCAGCACCGGCCCCGAAGAGGCGCTGGCCCTGATGCACCGCGATGGCCGCCGCTGGAGAGAGATACGCCATGACCTTCAATGATTATCCCGATGAAGAAATGATGGCGATCAATCTGGCCAATGTCCTTGCGGGCAAACTGACAGCCGCCTTGATGCATGAGGACAACGTCACCTTCATGGTGCCGGGCGGCAGCACGCCGGGGCCGGTCTTTGATGTGCTGTGCGATGCCGATCTGGACTGGTCCCGCGTGACAGTGCTGCTGAGCGATGAACGCTGGGTGCCCGAAGATGATCCGCGCTCAAACGCGGCCCTTGTGCGCGCGCGGTTGCTGACAGGGCGGGCGGCGCAGGCGCGGTTCCTGCCGTATTTTGCAGGCGGCGATGATCCCGAAGATGTGCTGTCCACGGTCGAAGACCGGATCAAGCCGCATCTGCCCATAGCGGTCGGCCTGCTGGGCATGGGTACGGATATGCACACCGCCAGCCTGTTCCCGCGTGGCGACAACCTGCGCCTTGCGCTGGACCTTGACGCGCCGATCCTTGTGTCGATGCGGGCCGAAGGGCTGGATTGCACCCGCGTCAGCCTCAGCGCGCGGGTGCTGCGCGACACGCTTAGCCTGCATCTGGTGATCAGCGGCGCCGCGAAACGCGCCGCATTGGATCGCGCCATGAACCTGCCCCCCGAAGAAGCGCCGGTAGCCGCAATTTTGAACGAAACAGAGGTGCATTGGACCGCATGAGTAACGTGAACGCGTGTTGGCGTCATCTGGACGCGTTAAAAACCAAGGCCGTTGCCCGGCCCATCCCCGCGCTGTTTGCGCAAAATCCGGCCCGCGCCGCGCAGTTTTCCGCCCGCTTTGACGGGATGTTGTTTGACTACTCCAAAACCACGCTTGACGATGCCGCCATGGCGGGCTTGCAGGATCTGGCCGATGCCAGCGGGCTGCAGGCGCGCCGCGAGGCGATGTTCAGCGGTGCGGTGATCAACGAAACCGAGGGCCGCGCCGTGTTGCATACCGCGCTGCGTGCGCCGGATGAGGCCGTGATCCGCGTCAACGGGCAGGATGTGATGCCCGCCATCCGCCAGACCCGCAAGGCGATGCGCGATCTTGCCGAAGCGGTCCGCGCGGGGCGGATCACGGGGCAGGGTGGTGCCATCACGGATGTGGTCAATATCGGGATTGGCGGGTCTGATCTTGGCCCTGCGATGGCGGTGCTGGCGCTGGCGCCCTATCATGACGGGCCGCGCTGTCATTTTGTCTCCAACGTGGACGGGGCGCATATTGCGGACACGCTCAAAGGGCTGGATGCAACCCGGACGCTGGTGATCGTGGCCTCCAAAACCTTTACCACGATTGAAACGATGACCAATGCCATCACCGCGCGCAACTGGTTGGCGCAACGCGTGTCCGATCCGGGCGCGCAATGCGTGGCGCTGTCCTCGGCCACGCAAAAGGCGGTGGAGTTCGGGATCGCGGCAGAGCGGGTCTTTGGCTTTGAGGATTGGGTCGGCGGGCGCTATTCGATGTGGGGACCGATCGGGCTATCGCTGATGATTGCCATCGGTGCGGAGCGTTTCGATGACATGCTGGCCGGAGCGGCAGCGATGGATGCGCATTTCCGCGCCGCACCTATGGGCGAGAACCTGCCCGTCTTGCTGGCGCTCAGCGGTGTCTGGCACCGGCAGATCTGCGGCTATGCCAGCCGCGCCGTGCTGCCCTATGACCAGCGCCTGTCACGTTTGCCCGCCTACCTGCAACAGCTTGAAATGGAAAGCAACGGCAAGCGTGTGGCCATGGATGGCACCGATCTGACCCGCCCCGCAGGCCCGATTGTCTGGGGCGAGCCGGGAACCAACGGCCAGCATGCGTTCTACCAGTTGATCCATCAGGGTACCGATGTGGTGCCTTGCGAGTTTCTGATTGCCGCCAAGGGGCATGAGCCGGAACTGGCGCATCATCACCGCCTGTTGGTGGCCAACTGTTTGGCCCAGTCCGAGGCGCTGATGCAGGGCCGGTCACTGGATGCGGCGCGCGCGCTGATGGCGGCCAAGGGCCTGCACGGCGCAGAGTTGGAACGACAGGCGCGCCACCGCGTCTTTCCGGGCAACCGCCCTTCGGTGACGCTGGCCTATGACCTGCTGACCCCGCGCCGTCTGGGCCAGATCGTGGCGCTTTATGAACACCGCGTCTTTGTCGAGGGTGTCATTCTGGGGATCAACAGTTTCGATCAATGGGGGGTGGAGCTGGGCAAGGAACTGGCCACCGCGTTGCAACCCCTGCTGGAAGGGGGGGATGGATCTGATAAGGACGGATCAACCCAAAGCCTGATCGCGCATCTGACAGGGGGCTGAGCGACCGATCCGCAAACCGCCTCAAACCCTGAGGGCGATCACCCATGCCCCGATCATCATCACGGCAAGCAATCCGAGAATGACGGTTTCGCGGCGCCGCAGGCCGCGGCGTTCCCCCGCGGGCGGCTGC
>JBLRWJ010000002.1:54580-66667 GCA_047921315.1 Rhodobacterales bacterium
AAAAGATGAACGGGAATGGCATCTGCTGCCACAGCGTGCCATTCCCGCCATTGGCCGCCCGTTCAGCGACGGGGACTGCCATCAATCAGGCGGCCTGACCCTGTACTCACTTGGGCACAAGCACAGAATCGATCACATGGATCACGCCGTTGGACTGCATCACATCCGAAATCGTCACGCGGGCGGCATTGCCGCTTTCGTCATAGATATAGACATTGCGGCCGCGCACCTGTGCCGAGAGCGCATCACCCGAGACCGCGTTGAAGTGATAAAACCCGTCACGGCTGGACCGCGCCCGCGCGGCAAGCTGGGCGGCTGTGATATTGCCCGCAACCACATGACCTGTCAGAACCTTTTGCAGCAGCCCGATGTTTTCGGGCATCAGCAGGGTTTCACCCGTGCCGTCCGGCAGCGCCGCGAAGGCTGCATTGACGGGGGCGAAAACGGTGAAAGGGCCGGGGCCTTGCAGCGTTTCCACCAGATCGGCCGCCTGCACGGCGGCGACCAGCGTGGTATGATCGGCTGAGTTGACGGCATTTTCAACGATATTGCGCGTCTCGAACATATCCGCGCCGCCGACTTGCGGATTGGCAGCCATGACCATGGATGCGGCGGAGGCGGCTGTGAGCGTGGTGGCCAGCAGCAGGGCCTTGAGCGTCTGTTTCATCGGTGTCTCCCTCAGATGTGGCGCCCCTGTTGGATGGGGCATGTCACAATCACGCCAGCACGGCGGGGAAAGTTTCACAGACTGCGCGGATTTCGTGCGTTTTTTTGCAACGCCCCTGTGGATTGCCTGCGGCGCGGATATTTAAGGCAAGAAGAAACAGGTCAGAAAAACGGCCCCGCAGCGGGGGCCGTAGGCGTGATCATGGTGGTATCGGGGCGCTTAGCGCAGGATCGAGCGGCCTGCGTAAATGGCGGTATCGGCCAGCGATTCCTCGATCCGGATCAACTGGTTGTATTTTGCCAACCGGTCCGAGCGCGCCAGACTGCCGGTCTTGATCTGTCCGCAATTGGTGGCTACGGCCAGATCGGCGATGGTGGCATCCTCGGTCTCGCCCGAGCGGTGCGACATCACATTTGTCATGCGCGCGCGATGCGCCATGTCGACGGCGCGCAGCGTTTCTGTCAGCGTGCCGATCTGGTTGACCTTGACCAGCATCGCATTGCCGCAACCGCGATCAATGCCCATCTGCAAACGATCCGGGTTGGTCACGAACAGATCATCGCCCACCAGTTGCACCGAGGCGCCCAGCCGCTCTGTCAGCAGTTTCCAGCCCTCCCAGTCATCTTCCGAGCAACCATCCTCGATCGAGATGATGGGATAGTCGGCGCAAAGGGCGGCCAGATAATCGACATTGCCCTCGATGCTGAGGGTCTTGCCTTCGCCGGACAGCACATATTGGCCATCGCAGAAATATTCTGTCGCGGCGCAATCAAGGGCCAGATGGATATCCTCGCCGGGGCGGTAGCCTGCTGTCTCGATGGCGCGCAGGATGAAATCCAGCGCCTCGCGGGTGCCCGACAGATTGGGCGCAAAGCCGCCCTCGTCGCCCACACCCGTGGCCAGACCTGCGGCGGAGAGCTCTTTTTTCAGCGTATGGAACACTTCGGCCCCCATGCGCACTGCCTCGCGGATCGAGGTGGCGGCGACCGGCATGATCATGAATTCCTGAATGTCGATCGGGTTATCGGCATGTTCGCCGCCGTTGATGATATTCATCATCGGCACCGGCAGCACCCGCGCTGATGTGCCGCCGATATAGCGATAAAGCGGCTGGGTGGTGAAATCGGCCGCGGCCTTGGCCACGGCGAGGCTGACGCCGAGAATCGCGTTGGCCCCAAGGCGTGCCTTGTTGGGGGTGCCGTCAAGCTCGATCATGCTGAGGTCGATCGCCACCTGTTCGGTGGCGTCCATGCCCAGCAGCGCCTCGGCGATCTCGCCGTTGACGGCGGCGCAGGCCTCCTGCACGCCTTTGCCCATATAGCGGTTCTTGTCGCCATCGCGGCGTTCCACCGCCTCATGCGCGCCGGTCGAGGCCCCAGAGGGCACAGCGGCGCGACCCATTGTGCCGTCTTCAAGGATCACATCAACCTCGACCGTGGGGTTGCCCCGGCTGTCAAGGATTTCGCGGGCGTGAATGTCGATGATCGTGCTCATGGCTATGCGTCCTTCAAGGATTGCGGCCCCGACGAGGGGCGCTTGACGCGGTGTTTACTGGGCTGAACGGATCAGGGAAAGGGGGCAGGCGCGGGGTTTGCGCTAACCATCGTGACGTTTGCGCTAACCTTGTCAGGCGCGCGCCGCCAGCCTGCGCAACCGCGCCTCGCGCCAGAAAGTATAGATGCCCGAGGCCACGATCAGCGCCGATCCGGTCAGGGTTGCGACATCCGGGCTTTCGCCAAAAAAGGCGACACCGAAGATCAGCGCAAAGACCAGCCGCGAATAGCGAAACGGCGTGATAACCGCGACATCGCCCATGCGCATCGCCGCGACAATAGCCGAATAGGCCAGCACGGCACAGAGCATCGCCGCCGCGAGCAGCAGCCCTTCGCCTGCGGTCGGCATCCGGACACTGTCGCCGGTGAAGGCCAGAATGCCGAACCCGGCAGGCACGGTGATGGCAAAGGCATAGGCCGACAGTTGCAGCGAGGTAATCGCGCGCGGCACGGTGCGGGTGGCCAGATCGCGCAGGGCAAGGCCGATCACCCCCATCACGGCAAAGAGCGAGAAAGGCTCGAACGCATCAAGCCCCGGCCGGATGATCAGCAACACACCGGCAAAGCCCGCCAGAATCGCGCTCCACCGTCGCCAGCCGACCTGTTCGCCCAGAAAAAGCGCCGCCCCCAGCGTGACGACAAGCGGTGTTGCCTGCAGAATCGCCGAGGCCGAGGAGAGCGGTGTCAGCGCGATTGCCGTGATAAAGCCGACGGTGCCGATCAGCTCGCCCAGATTGCGGATCAGCACAGAGCGCGCCAGCAGATCGGCCGAGATCAGCCTGTCGCCGCGCAGCAGGGCCAATGTGGTAAAAACCATCGCCCCGCCTGCGCCCAGCAGCGCCAGCACCATGCCCAGCGGCACTGTGGCCGTGAGCATCTTGATGAACATATCCTCAATCGCAAAGCCAAGCATGGCGGCGGTCATCAGCAACGAGCCGCGTAGGTTTTCCATCGGGGTGGGCCTGTTATCGGAAGGTGGGGCGCAGGCGTGCTGCGCGCGGCAAAGAGGTCAGGCGCCGGGATAATCCTGCTTGTCAGAAGGCGCAAGAGCCTGCGCCCGGGCAGGTGCGGGATCTTGCGCGATCTCATCGGTTTGCGGGGTCAGGCCGTAAGGCGCGACCAGCCGCCAGATATGCGCAGGCACCATGTTTTTAAGCCGTGCGGGATGGGCGCGGCGCAGATGCAGCACGCATTCAACCGCCTTCATCTCAACCCGTGCGCGGGCAAATTCCAACCCGCGTGGCCCGATGCGCGGCTGCAGGAATGATACGATGGGGCGCAGCCAGTCCGGCATCCGCCGCAGCGGCATACCGCCAGCGGCGCGTTCGGTATTGGCCAGAAACCCGCGCACGGCGCTGGCGCGTTTGCCTTTATCCGTCAGGGGCGCGGTGGTCAGAGCGTCACCCAGCAGGGCCAGCATCTCATCGCCGCGCGCGTTGCGGCTCAGCACCCACTGATCACCATCGCCGCCCATATAGCCCACCGTGATATCGGCCAGTCGGTTGGTGTAATCGACACAGGTCTTGCAGGTCATGGGAAAGAAATCTGCCGGAAGTTGCGAAATGGGTAATTGCAGAAACGGGATCATCCGCGCCTTGCGCCCATCGTCAAAGCGCAGCTCGACCATGAAGTCAGCGCGAAATTCCAGATAGCTGATAGACTCGGGCGCATCATCCAGCAGCGCCAGAAAGCGGTGGAAATTCTCGGTTGTGGTATTGTCGGAACAGGGCGTGCCGATGACATAGATCCGCTCGAACCCCAGTTCGGTCTCCAGCGCGCGCAGGGCATAGACTTGACAGGGAATGCCGATCAGTGCGATGCGGGTATGGCCCGCGGCGCGGGCAGGTTCCAGCAGCGACAATAGCGGCGCGTATCCCATGCGCATGCCGCGACATTGCGCCAAAGCATCCGGGTCGGTCACGATGACAGGCAGCGGGCGCCAGCGATCATCCGGGTCAGGGGCCATTGTCAGCACCGCATCCACCGTATCCGTGCGCAGCAAGGCGGCCGCCAGCGCGGTGGTGATCCCTGTCCATTGCGCACCTGTGGCGGCAGGGGTCAGGCGCGCGCGCTGCATCTGGGTATAGACGCCGAAAAACCCCTCCTGCGCGCGGGCGGGATCAGCGGTGCGGCCATGGGTGGCACGTTCCAGCGCGGGGTAGTCCGGCTTGATGAACTGGCAGGCACGGCCACAGGCGCGCCCGTCGGCCATGCGCGACACGCCGCAATCGGTGCATAGACCGGGGCGGGCGGCCCCTGTGATGACAGGGGCGGTCAGGCCGGGCGGGATGGGTGTGTCACGGGTCATGCCCCAGACCTAGCGCAGCTTGATCGCCGCGTCAGGTCTTTTCCGGCACCGGTGCCAGCGGCACGCCATAAAGTTCCAGTTTGTGCCCCTTGAGCGTGTAACCCAAGCGCCGCGCGATCTTTTCCTGCAGCGCCTCGATCTCGGGATCGCAGAATTCGATCACCTCGCCGGTCTGCATATCGATCAGATGGTCGTGATGTTCGCGCGCGCCATCTTCATAGCGGGCGCGCCCGTCGCCGAATTCCAGCTTTTCCAGAATGCCCGCCTCTTCGAACAGTTTGACCGTGCGGTAGATCGTGGCGATCGAGATGCGCGGGTCAATCTCTGTGGCGCGGGCATAAAGCTCCTCAACATCGGGGTGATCGTCAGAGCCTTCCAGAACAATGGCGATGGTACGGCGCTGTTCGGTCATCCGCAGCCCTTTGGTTTCGCAACGAGAGATGATCGTATCAGCCATTGGTGCAATCCAGTACCTAAAGTGTCGGACCGGGTTTAACGGGACAGACGCCGCCACGCCACCCTGTTTTGGACCAAAGGCCACCCTGTTTTGGACCCAAGGCTTGACTTCGCCGGCGCAAAGGCGCATGTGAGGCGTAACGATGCCCTCTGCCGCGTGAGCAGACCAACAAGACCCAGATGCGCCCGTGACCGGGCAGCATGACGGGCGGAACAGGGCAATTGTTGTTTTCCCAAAATCACGCGTGGGGATCAGCGCTTTGGCGGCTGGTCGGGCATCAGGCCCACTGGTTCAGGCCATGGTGTAGCCACGAGCGTCCTGTGTATGGGGCGCAACATATCGGCATGACGGACGCGTTCCGCATGACCGTAAAGGATATGATGTTGAACGAATTTGAAATGATGGGCCTTCCGGCCGCATTGGTGAAACGCCTGGCCGAAACCGGGATTTCCGAACCGACCCCGATTCAAAGCCGGGCAATCCCGCATGCGCTGGATGGCAAGGATGTGATGGGTCTGGCCCAGACAGGCACCGGCAAAACCAATGCTTTTGGATTGCCGCTGCTGGCGCAACTGATGGCGGACCCGAAACGCCCGATGGAAAAACATGTGCACGGGCTGATCCTTGCACCGACACGCGAATTGGCCAAACAGATTGCCGATACGCTGACAGCGCTGGTCAAAGGCACACCGATGAAGGTGAACCTTGTGGTCGGCGGACAGTCGATTTCTGCACAGGCCGGGCGGCTGATCCGGGGCACGGATATTCTGGTGGCAACACCGGGGCGTTTGCTGGACCTGCTGGACCGGCGCGCCGTGCGGCTGGATGCCACGCGCTTTTTAGTGCTGGATGAGGCCGATCAGATGCTCGATCTGGGCTTTATCCATGCGCTGCGCAAAATCGCGGGCCTGCTGCCGGCGCAGCGCCAGACCATGCTGTTCTCGGCGACGATGAACAAGCAGATGGGCGAAATCGCAAGCGCCTATCTCAACAACCCCGTGCGCGTCGAGGTCAGCCCGGCGGGCAAGGTGGCCGACAAGGTGACGCAACTGGTGCATTTCATCGCCAAGTCAGAGAAAACCAATCTGCTGATCGAATTGCTGGACAAGCACCGCGACGAGCGGGCGCTGGTCTTTGGCCGCACCAAACATGGGTGCGAAAAGCTGATGAAGACACTGGAAAAGGCGGGCTATGCTGCCGGTTCCATTCATGGCAACAAAAGCCAGGGCCAGCGGGACCGCGCGATCGAGGCCTTTAAATCCGGCAAGATCCGCGTGCTGGTGGCCACGGATGTGGCGGCGCGCGGTCTGGATATTCCGGATGTGAAACACGTCTATAACTACGAGTTGCCGAATGTGCCCGAGAACTATGTCCATCGCATTGGACGGACGGCACGCGCGGGCAAGGATGGCGCGGCGATTGCCTTTTGCGCACCCGATGAAATGGGCGAATTGCGCGATATCCAGAAGGTGATGAAAATCTCGATCCCCGTGGCATCGGGACGCCCATGGGAGGCGCTGGATGCGCCAAGCGCACCGAAATCCGGTGGCGGGCGTGGTCGTGGCGGCAAAGGTGGCGGCCCCCGTGGTGGTGGTTCTGGCAGCGGCGGTTTTGGCGGCGGTGGTTTTGGGGCGGGTGCCAAACCCGGCACTACACAGCCACGCCGGCGGCGCAAACCCGGTGGCGGAAAAAGCAACGCGACAAGTCAGGCCGCGTAAAGTGTGAAAAGGCACCCTTCGGGGTGCCTTTTGCATAAGGGCCTTGCACCACCGCGCCCCAAAAGTCTTGATCAAGACTTTTGCCAAGGAATTTCGTTAAATTCCTTGGCGCGGCATCTCAGGGCTTGCGCCGGATATCGGCCCAGACCGGCAGATGGTCGGATGCGATCCGCGCGGGTTTGGCCAGATAGCTGCCTTGATCCATGGCCTCCAGATCCTCGGTCAGGGCGAAACGGTCCAGCCTGGCGACAGGGCGCGCGGCGGGAAAACTGGGTGAGCCGGGCAGAAAACGCAACCCCTGTGCCATGGTATCCAACGGCATTACCGATTTCCATTCATTGAAGTCACCGGCCATGATGGTGGGCATCGGCGGCTGGTCACGCAGGCCGCGCATGATGGCCGCGATTTGCAGGATACGATATTTGCGGATCAGGCCCAGATGCAGGCCGATGACCCGGATGGGGCCGATGGTGGTGTCCAGATCAACACGGATCGCGCCGCGCGGCTCCAGCCCCGGCAATTCCAGATGGGCGGTTTGCAGCACCCGCAGATGCGGGCGGATCAGCATGGCATTCCCATGCCAGCCGATGGATCCGCCGGGGCGGGTTCCGGCGGTGCCGACAGGCACGATTTGCCAGCCGTCATCTTCGATCATACCATGGGGCAGGGCTGTGGGGCGCGGCGGCAGGCGTTTATCGGCCTCTTGCAAGACCACAAGGTCAGCGCCCAGCCCCTCGATCACCTTGAGGCTGCGATCGGGGCGGCGGCGCAGATCAAGGCCAACGCATTTTTGCAGGTTGTAGCTTGCAATTCTCAGGTGGGATACGGACATCGGATGGGTATAGGATGAATTGAAAGGGGCGTCACGCGGGTGTTTGCAGAACAGACATGGCTGGCCAAGATCATCTGGCTTTTGTTGATGATCTTTGTGCTGGATGCGCTGTTTCAGCGCAACTGGCCGCTGGCCTTTGTCGCCTTGGCAACGCTTTTTTTGTCACTGGTGCCTGTTTTCGTATCCCGCTGGGCTGATGTCTTTATCCCGCCATCGTTTATCGCGGCAACTGTCGTGTTTATCGGTGGCACCCTGTTTCTGGGAGAGGTTTTTGATTTCTACTACCGGTTCTGGTGGTGGGATCTGGTGATGCATGGTGGCAGCGCCATCGGCTTTGGTTTGATCGGTTTCGTCCTTGTTTTCATGATGTTCCAGGGCGATCGCTATGCCGCGCCGCCCATTGCTGTGGCCTTTTTTGCCTTTTGTTTCGCGCTGGCCATGGGCACCATATGGGAGATTTTTGAATTCGGCATGGATCAGATCTTTGGTCTGAACATGCAAAAAAACGGTCTCATGGACACGATGTGGGATCTGATCATGGATTTTCTGGGGGCGCTGGTCGGGGCGGGTGCGGGTTACGCCTATCTCAAGTGGCGCGCCTTGGGCGGGCTGATGGGATTGATCGACGATTTTGTCAGACGCAATCCGCGCCTTTTCAAGCGCCACAATGACCGCAACTGACGCGGTGCTGCCGGCTTGACGCCCATGATGTTTTCCGGTCCAGTCGGCCCAATGGAACGGAAAGACAGGATAGACGCCATCGGGGCGGTGGCGTTGGTGGGCTTTGCGGCCGCGATGGCCTTTAACCAAGTGGTGATCAAGCTGGGCACAGGCGGGTTTCAACCCGTTTTCATGGCCGGATTACGATCGGCCGGGGCGCTTTTGGTGCTGCTTTTATGGATGTATCTGCGCGGCGTGCGCTTTGATCTGAGCCGCGATACGATCTGGCCCGGATTTGCGCTGGGGGCTTTGTTTGCCGCGGAATTCCTGTGCCTTTTCTGGGCCCTGGATCACACCACCGTCGCGCGCGCCTCGATCCTGCTTTATGCGATGCCGGTGATTCTGACGATTTCGGCGCATTTTCTGCTGCCGGGCGAAAGGCTGACGCGGCGGCGGTCTTTGGGGCTGGTGCTGGCGATGGCGGGTGTCACCGTGGTTCTGGCGCAGCGTAGCAGTGGTGAGGCCTCTTTGATGGGGGATCTGGCCGCGCTCGGGGCCGCCTTTGGCTGGACAGGGATTGCGCTGGTGGTGCGCCTGACCCCGATCCAGCGCGTCGCGCCCGAGATGCAGCTGTTCTGGCAGCTTTCTGTCAGTGCGGTGCTGCTGTTGATCGCGGCCCCGCTATTTGGCCCGTTTCTGCGTGATCCCGATCTGTCGCATCTGTTGGGTCTGGCCTATCAGATCGTTGCGGTGGCCAGTTTCGGCTTTTTGTTCTGGTTCTTTCTGATGAAGGTCTATCCCGCCTCGGGCGTGGCCAGCTTTTCCTTCCTCACACCCGTTCTGGCGGTGGGATTCGGCTGGGTCATCCTTGGCGAGGAGATCGCACCTGGCGTCATCATCGGCCTTTTGCTGGTTGCGATCGGCATCGTGCTGATCAACCGCCGCCCCAGAATGCCTGCCTGACATAGAGTGCGGGGGGCGAATCTGATCTGGCCTTGGGGGGCAGTCAGGTGCCGCAAAAGGTCTGCGCAACAATCTGGTGCGGTTGCGGCGCAAGGGTCAGATCATCCGCGCCGGGCTGGTCCTTGAACGGGTCACGCAGCACCGCCAAAAGCCGCTCGAACGGGGCCATATCGCCTGCCACGGCGGCTTGGATCATCTCTTCGACGCGGTGATTGCGCGGGATATAGGCGGGATTTGCCGCAATCATCCTCTCTGTGGCGCCGCTCTCGGCTTGCAGCCGCTTCTGCCAGCGCGCATGCCACAGATCATAGCCCGCCGGATCGGTGAAATGGTCGCGGGCGCTGCCATGGCTCAGGGCGCGGAACGTGTTTGTGAAATCGGCCTGTGCGGTTTGCATCAGGTCCAGCAGGTCATCAACCAGCGCGGCATCCTCCGCCTGATCTGTCGCCAGCCCCAGCTTGGGGCGGAACGCGTCCAGCCGTTCTTTGGCAATCAGCGCGGGCATGGCATGCACCGCTTGGGTAAACTCTGCGATGGCGCTGTCCGTGTCGGGCATCAGCGGCACCAAGGTGGTGGCAAGCTGCGCCATGTTCCAGACGATCACTTGCGCCTGATTGTCATAGGCATAGCGCCCATGCGCATCAATCGAGCTGTAGAGCGTGGCCGGATGATAGCTGTCCATATAGGCGGCGGGGCCGTAATCGATGGTTTCGCCAGACAGCGCGGTATTGTCGGTATTCATCACCCCGTGGATGAATCCGACTGACAGCCATTTGGCCACCAGACGCGCTTGGGCTGCGATCACCTCTGTCAGCATTTGCGCCGGGCTGTCGGCCTGTGGAAAGTGGCGCGCGCGGGTATGTTCATAGAGCGTTTGCACCGCGTCGATATCGCGGCGGGCGGCGAAATACTGGAAGGTTCCCACGCGGATATGGCTGCTGGCCACCCGCGTCAGCACCGCACCGGGCAGGGGGCGTTCACGGTAGACTGTCTCGCCGGTTTGCACGGCGGCCAAGGCGCGGGTGGTGGGCACGCCCAAGGCATGCATCGCCTCTGATAGCAGGTATTCGCGCAACACCGGCCCCAGCCATGCGCGGCCATCACCCATCCGGCTATAGGGGGTCTGCCCCGATCCTTTGAGCTGGATGTCGCGCCTGTTGCCGGTCTTGTCGGTAACCTCGCCCAGAAGCAGCGCGCGCCCGTCGCCAAGCTGTGGAGAAAAGCCGCCAAACTGGTGCCCTGCATAGACCTGCGCCAAGGGTGCCGCGCCGTCGGGGAGGGCATTTCCGCCGAACACCAGGGCTATATCCGCAGGGTCATCAGCGACGATCCCCAGTTTATCCGCAAGCGGCTGGTTGAACGCGATCAGCTGAGGCTGTGCCACAGGTTGGGCAACCTGCCGGGTATAAAACCGGGGCGGCAGGGTGGCATAGCTGTTGTCGAAAGGAATATTCAGGGTCATGTCATCCACATAGGAGCCGGAGCAAAAAAATCATAGCGGGCGCGCCATCACCATTGTCTGATCGCAGGCGATAAAACGGGCGCGCGTATAGAACCGTTGCGCGCGCGCATCGTCTTGCGCAACCTTCAGATGCAGCGCTTGAACGCCGCCGGACCCCAACGCCTTGGCGATCCCGTTCAGGGCCTCAAAGCCCATGCCACGCCCACGCACTGCGCGGCGGACGTAAATCTCATCGACAGTGGCATTCAGCCCGCCCTGTTGCACCGACCAGCCAAAGCCGATCGCAACATAGCCCACAGGCGCGCGGCGCGGACCGATCAGCCAGATCGCCCCATGCGGTGATCCGTCCAGCAAGGGCTGGATCGCGCCCGCATGATCCGCCGTATCGGTCCCAAGTTCCATTTCCGCGTGAAATGCCCCGATCAGTGGCAACAGGCGGTCCAGATCCTCGGCGCTGGCCAGATGCAGCAGGCTCATAACCGCGCCAACCTTTCTGTCAGCAGATCAAAGAACCCACTTGCGTCAATATCCCCCATGAACAGCGCATTGGGCGCACGGTCTGTCACCCCCCACCAATCGGCCACCGTCATGCCCAGTGTCAGTTCAGACTGGGTTTCGATCATCACATTGACATGGCGACCCTTGAACAGGTCAGGCCGGATCAACCAAGCGGTTACGCATGGATCATGCAGCGGCGCCCCTACGGAGCCGTATTTTTCCTTATCGAACCGCTCGAAAAAATCGGTCATCTGGGCCACGGCGATGCCCACAGGCGTGCCAAGCGCACGGAAGGCATCGTTGCGCGGGGCCGTAACCAGCGCCTTATGCGTCACATCCAGCGGCATGACGACCAGCGGCACCCCGGCACCAAACACCACGGCCGCCGCTTGCGGATCGACATAGATGTTGAACTCTGCCGCCGGGGTGATGTTGCCCACCTGAAAATAAGCGCCCCCCATCAACACGATCTGCCTGATCCGCGATATGATATCCGGCGCGCGTTGCATCGCCGTGGCGATATTGGTCAGCGGGCCCAAAGGACAGAGCGTGACACTGCCCGCAGGTTCCGCCCGCAGCGTATCGATGATGAAATCAACGCCGTGCTGCACCTGCAGCGGCATTGTGGGCGCGGGCAGGGTGGGGCCATCCAGCCCGGTCTTGCCATGCACATGTTCCGCCGTCACCAATGGGCGGCCAAGCGGGCGGTCACAGCCGGCAAACACTGGGATATCAGGCCGTCCGGCCAGTTCACAGACCATTCGCGCATTGCGCTGGGTCAGGGACAGGGGCACATTTCCGGCAACAGCGGTGATGCCCAACACCTCGATCTCGTCCGGGCTGGACAGGGCCAGCAGAATCGCCACGGCGTCATCCTGTCCGGGATCGGTGTCGATGATGATCTTCTGCGCTGTCATGAACTGTTCCGGCCTTGGCAAATCGCGGCCACCCTAGGGCCAAGCGGCGGCG
>JBLRWJ010000003.1:0-65454 GCA_047921315.1 Rhodobacterales bacterium
CGGTGCCGCCGGGCGGGGGATATCGGCGATGGCGCGTGTGATGCAGAGGTCTTAGCATAGGAAAAATGGTGGGTGATAAGGGATTTGAACCCCTGACATCTTCGATGTGAACGAAGCGCTCTACCACTGAGCTAATCACCCGGTCGGGCAGCTTTTAGACTCAGTCGTCCGTCTCTGCAAGAGCCTCTTTTGAGGCTGTCCCGTTGCCCCCGCCCTGCCGCAGTTTGCAGTTCAGAATGCGTGCATTTCCAGTATCTTTGATACGGTTGGTCTTGAGCTTGCCAAAGGGCGGCAGGTTCAGCTCGCGTCCTTCGACAAGGGCCTCACCCATCACGGCCAGCATTGCCTCGACCACGGGTTTGGCGTCTTTTTTCTTGATGCCGGAGCGTTTGACCACTTTTTCCAGCAAATCGCGCTTCTTCATCTCGGGCGCAGAGACAACCGGCATGGCCGATGTGACCAGTTTTGGTTCAATCACCGAAGGCTCTGACAGCTTTGCCGCTGCATCCGTTGTGCTGATCAAAGACTGTGTGACCTGCGCTGCCGTGTCAGCGGCCTCTGCTGCGGCTGTGACAGGTGCAGCGGTTGCGGATGTGGCGGCTTTGGCGGCTGTCACAGGGCTTGCCACGCGCTTTGCCGCCGTGGCGGGCGATTTCGGTGCTGCAGATTTGTTGGCCGCAGGTTTTTTGGCTGCTGGTTTCGTGGTGGCGGATTTCCTTGCCCGTGTCGTGGTCTTGGATGCAGTTGTCTTGGCCATCGTTCCTGTCTCGCGTTTTGTTTCTTGTTGAGAAAAACTTACCGCGCCTCGCCGGACAATACATGGAAAAACACCAAAGCCCTGCCAGCCAACGCCAAAAAAATCGGCGGCACCACAAAGGATGCCGCCGATTATCTCATTGGAGACCGTCATCGCCACGCTTTGGCATGGGGCGGCATGTCAGATCAATGTGTCACCGCCGATGAAGATTCGGGCTTGGCGGCAGCGGCCGCAGCGGCGGCGGCTTCTTCGGCCACTTCATCCCATTCAATCGGCTCCGGCACACGCACCAGCGCATGTTCCAGCACCTCGGACACATGGCTGACCGGAATGATCTTCAACCCTTCTTTGACATTATCCGGAATCTCGGCCAGATCCTTTTCATTCTCGGCCGGGATCAACACGGTGGTGATCCCGCCGCGCAAAGCTGCCAGCAGCTTTTCCTTCAGCCCGCCAATCGGCATTGCATTGCCGCGCAAGGACACTTCGCCCGTCATGGCGATATCCTTGCGGACGGGTATCTGCGTCAGCACCGACACGATCGAGGTGACCATGGCCAGACCTGCGCTTGGCCCATCCTTGGGCGTGGCCCCGTCCGGCACATGGACATGGATATCGATCTTGTCAAAGCGTGTCGGCTTGACCCCGATCTTGGGGCTGATCGAACGGACATAGGAACTGGCCGCGTCGATGCTTTCCTTCATCACATCGCCCAGCTTGCCGGTGGTTTTCATCCGGCCTTTGCCCGGCAGGCGCAGCGCCTCGATCTGCAGAAGATCACCCCCCACGGATGTCCAGGCCAGCCCGGTGACGACACCGATCTGATCCTCGGCCTCGGCCAGACCATAGCGGAATTTCTTCACGCCAAGGAACTGATCAAGGTTATCCTCATCCACCACAACCTTTGTGACCTCTTTCTTGACGATCATGGTCACGGCCTTGCGCGCCAGTTTAGCGATCTCCCGCTCAAGGTTGCGCACGCCCGCCTCGCGCGTGTAGCGGCGGATCATTTCGTTCAGCGCGCCATCGGTGATCTCGAACTCGCCCTTGCGCAGACCATGATCCTTGACCTTTTTCGAGATCAGATGCTGGCGCGCAATCTCGCGCTTTTCATCCTCGGTATAGCCCGCCAGCGTGATGATCTCCATCCGGTCCAAGAGTGGCCCCGGCATGTTGTAGGAATTTGCCGTGGTCAGGAACATCACGTTGGACAGGTCATATTCCACCTCCAAGTAATGGTCCACAAAGGTCGCGTTCTGTTCGGGATCAAGCACTTCGAGCATGGCCGAGGCCGGATCACCGCGGAAATCCTGCCCCATCTTGTCGATCTCATCGAGCAGGATCAGCGGATTGGTGGTTTTTGCCTTTTTCAACGCCTGAATGATCTTGCCGGGCATGGAGCCGATATAGGTGCGGCGGTGGCCCCTGATCTCGGATTCGTCGCGCACGCCACCCAGCGAAATGCGGATGAATTCGCGCCCCGTGGCGCGGGCCACGGATTTGCCAAGGCTGGTTTTACCCACACCGGGAGGGCCGACAAGGCACATGATCGGGCCTTTCAGCTTCTGGCTGCGCTGTTGCACCGCCAGATATTCCACGATACGTTCCTTGACCTTTTCCAGCCCGTAATGATCGGCATCCAGCACCTCTTGCGCCTTGTGCAGGTCTTTCTTGACGCGGCTTTTCACGCCCCATGGCAGCCCAAGCATCCAATCCAGATAATTGCGCACCACGGTCGCCTCGGCCGACATCGGCGACATGTTTTTGAGCTTCTTCAGCTCGGCATCGGCTTTGTCGCGGGCTTCCTTGCTCAGCTTGGTGGCGCGGATACGCTCTTCCAGTTCGGCCACTTCATTGCCGCCCTCCTCGCCATCGCCCAGCTCCTTCTGGATGGCCTTCATCTGCTCATTCAGATAATATTCGCGCTGCGTCCGCTCCATCTGGCTTTTGACGCGGGTCTTGATCTTTTTCTCGACCTGCAACACGGACATCTCGCCCTGCATCAGGCCATAGACCTTCTCCAGCCGCTCGCTGACGCTGAGGGTTTCCAAAAGCTCCTGCTTCTGGCCCACATCAACGCCCAGATGGCCGGATACCAGATCGGCCAGCTTGGCGGAATCCGTGGTCTCGGACACCGCGACAAGCGCCTCTTCGGGGATGTTCTTCTTGATCTTGGCGTAGCGTTCAAATTCCGTGGTCACGGTGCGCAACAGCGCCTCAACCGTTTGCGGCTCGCCCACGGTTTCGGGCAGGTATTCGGCGCGCGCCTCAAAGAAGCGGTCATTGCTGAGATATTCGGTGATCCGCACCCGCGCCTGCCCTTCGACCAGCACCTTGACGGTACCATCGGGCAGTTTCAGCAGTTGCAGCACATTGGCCAGAACGCCGGTCTGGTAAATCCCGTCCGAGGCCGGATCATCGATAGAGGGATCAATCTGGCTGGACAGCAGGATCTGCTTGTCATCGGCCATCACCTCTTCCAGGGCGCGCACAGATTTTTCACGCCCCACAAACAGCGGCACGATCATATGCGGAAACACAACGATGTCACGCAGCGGCAGAACGGGATAGGAGGGGTTCAATGGGTCTTGCATGCTCGGTCCTTTGTTTGGCAGATGGCGCAGCCCCGACAATCGGCGACGTGGCCATCTCCATTTATCATTCGTTAATTTGGGGCGGACTGCCGACGGTTTCAAGCACCCGGCCCGATTGCTTGGCTCAAGAATGCCCGCCTGTGGCGTTCAGGGCAAGACGGGAAATATCTGCATTTGAACAGGTCACCCGCGCCCGCGCGCACAAAAACACGACACATCCACCGCCAGATCGGCGCGCGCCAGGGCCAGATCCAGCCGCTGGCGCAGCAATCGCCCCTCAGCCGAGGTCTCTGCGCCGCGCTTTTTCAGGCACGCCATCAGCCCGCGCAAGGCCCAGATGTTATCGGGGTGGATCTGCGCCCGCGTCAGATTGCCACCAAGGCCCAGATCCTCACGGTAGACCGCCTCGGCCTCCTGCGCCCTGCCCTGCTCCAGCAGCAATGCGCCCAGCGCGTGGCGCGTTGGTTGCATCCAGCCCCAAGGCTCGTCATAGGGCAGGTTATCATCCGCCGCGACCGAGGCGCGCAAATGCGCAAAGGCCGCATCATAATTGCCGCGCCGGTATTCAATCTCACCGCTCAGCATCTCTTCGGCGATGGCGAACAGATCCTGACAGCGATTGTTGTGCAGCAGCCGCTGGTCCGGCACATCCGCCCGCGCCGCGCGGAACCGGGCCTGCGCCGCCAGCGCCTGATCCACCTGCCCCAATGCGGCATGGGCCACCCCTTTAGCATAGTGGATCATCGCGGTCAGATTGGCATAAAGAACCGGATCATCCGGCAAGTCCTGCGCGATGATCTCCTCCCATTTGCCAAACCGCACCAGCACATGCTGTTTGACCGCAAGATAGCTTTCAAAGAAATCCGCCATCGGCGGCGAGGGGATGCGTAAGAACGCCTCCGGCATCGTCGCGATCAGCTCCTCAGCCGCTGCCAGCGCGGCACCGTATTGCCCCAGAAACATCGCCCCATAGACCGCAAAGTGGTAATTATGCACGCGGTAGCCGGTGTAGAAATTCATCACGCCCTCGCGCTCCAGATATTTACGATCCGCCGCGATGGCCTGAAGGTTCCAGTGCAGCGCATCGTGATAGTTGCCGCAAAGCACATCGATATGGGTGGGCATATGCACCAGATGGCCCGCATCCGGCACCAAGACACGCAAACGATCCGCCGCCTTGAGGGCCTTTTCCGGAAAGGGCGACATCTCCATCAGATGCACATAAAGATGCAGCAGGCCGGGATGCTCTGTCGCGCCCGGCCATGTTGCAAAGCCATGCTCCAGCAGTGCGCGCACCTCTACCGTGCCGGCGCCTTGGGCAGGCTGACCGCTGCGCAAATCCCACATCTGCCAGGGCGTCAGGTCCATGATCGCCTCGGCCAGAACGCTGGCGATATCAAGATCACCCGGATGCGCGGCATGCACCGCGCGCATCGCATCGGCAAAGGCCAGATCCCAAGGGCGCATGTCTTCGACCGGATCGGCCTGCGGATAGCGCGCGGCCAAAGCGTGGATCAGATCACGCTCGACCGGGGTGACCCCCTCAGCCAGCGCAAGGGCGGCTTGCGCCGCGCTATAGGCGCGCCCCAGCGCAGCCGCTTTACCCGCCGCATCATAAAGCGCCCAAGGCATATTGTAATTCGGCCCCAAAGCATAGGCGATGCCCCAATGCGCCATGGCACAACCCGGATCTGCGGCCAACGCCTTTTGAAAACAGGCTACGGCCTCGGCATGGTTGAACCCGAATGTCCAGTTCAGACCGCGATCAAACCAGATCTGCGCCTCTGGCGACAGGGTCGTCACCTTGCGGGAATACCCACCCAGATCATAGCCATAGCCCATTCTTCGCCCCTTTGCCTGCGCCGCCTCTGTGGATGGATATTTAAGGCAAGAAGAAACGAAATGTTAAGGTTAATCAGCGAGACTCAGCGCACGGTACAGGCGGGGACGCCGATGACCGTGCAAGGAGAAGCCCCCTCTGCGCCCGCCGCCGGCCCCCCTGCCGATCGGCCCTTCTATATGGAGACGCGCAGAGGGGTCACTTCCCGCTGTTTCTTCTTGCCTTAAATATCCATCCATCCGTGCCGCCAAGCCTAAAGCGGCGCGATGTCACCTGCGGCCCGCTGCACATGGAACTCCGCCTCGAACGCGGCGAAGCTGCCTGTTGCGATGGCATCGCGCATGGTTTGCATCAGTTCCTGATAATAATGCAGGTTATGCCATGTCAGCAGCATGCCCGAGATCATCTCGCCCGCGCGGAACACATGGTGCAGATAGGCGCGGGAATAGCCGCGGCAGGTCGGGCAGGTGCAGTTTTCATCCAGCGGGCGCGGGTCATCCTGATGGCGGGCATTCTTGATATTGACCACACCATGGCGCGTGAAGGCCTGCCCGGTCCGGCCGGACCGGGAGGGCAGCACGCAATCCATCATGTCGATGCCTCGTTTGACAGCGCCGACAATATCATCAGGTTTGCCCACGCCCATCAGGTAGCGCGGCTTGTCCTTTGGCAGCATATCGGGCGCGTAATCCAGCACGCCGAACATCGCCTCCTGCCCCTCGCCCACGGCCAGACCGCCCACCGCGTAGCCGTCAAAGCCGATAGCGCGCAACGCCTCGGCGCTTTGGCCGCGCAGATGCTCTGTCACGCCGCCTTGCTGGATGCCGAACAGCGCGTGTCCCGGCCTGTCACCAAAGGCATCGCGCGAGCGCTGCGCCCATCGCATTGACAGAAGCATGGATTTCTCTACCGCCGCATCCGTGGCGGGCAGGGCGGGGCATTCATCGAAACACATCACGATATCGCTGCCCAGAAGGCGCTGGATCTCCATGCTGCGTTCAGGTGTCAGGTGATGGCGCGATCCGTCGATATGGGATTTGAAGGTCACGCCCTCTTCGGTTAGTTTGCGCAGGGCAGACAGGCTCATCACCTGAAAGCCGCCGCTATCGGTGAGGATCGGCTTATCCCAGTTCATGAAGCGGTGCAGCCCGCCAAGCCGGTCAATCCGCTCTGCTGTCGGGCGCAGCATCAGATGGTAGGTGTTGCCCAGCAGGATATCGGCGCCGGTTGCGGCAACGCTTTCGGGCATCATCCCCTTGACCGTTGCCGCTGTCCCCACGGGCATGAAGGCGGGCGTGCGGATCACGCCGCGCGGGGTCGAGATTTCGCCCCTCCGCGCCTTGCCATCCGTGGCTTTGAGGGCAAAGGCGAAGCGGCCTGTTGTCTGTGTCATATCCGGCCTCTTGTGCCTAAGTGTCGCTGCCCCCCTATGGGATGTTTTGCGCCAAATGCCAAGACGGCAAGCCGATTGAGATCGGCCTGATCACAACGGTTACTTGACGGCTTTACCACCGACCGTCAGGGTTGGTTTGCCCGCGCCGGAATTGGCCGTGGCCAGCACCTTTGGCTTTTCCTGTTTGGGCTTTTTGGTTTCTTTGTTGCCTTTGGTTTTATTACCTTTTTTGGACATGACCGGTTCCTTCCGGCTAAAGCTCCGGACGGCGGATGCCGTGCGGATCGTTCCCACCCCATCCATCCCGCAAGGCCCGGCATTTCAAACGTCTGTGACCATAGCCTGTTGCGCAGGCAGCGGTCACAAACCAGAGCAAATGAGATTGGGCGGCAGGGAGTGCGCGGGCGTGGCATCAGGCAGGCCGAACAGAGAGAACACCCCGCCAGAGCCTGCCGATAAAGCCAACATAGGCACGCGCCATTGGCATTGCAATCAGGCGGGCCATCATAACGCCCGATTGCTGGCACTGGACGAATCCACCCTCTATCCTTATATGTTCACTCAGGATATCCGCAGGACAAATCATGACACAGAATGCCGAACCGCTTGAAGGTACCCCGCTGATCGCACCGTCCAGCACGGACCACCCGCTTTATGACCAGATCGTGGGTGCCTGCCAATCAGTCTATGACCCGGAAATTCCGGTGAATATCTATGATCTGGGGCTGATTTACACCATCGACATCTCTGCGGAGAACGAGGTCAAGGTGATCATGTCCCTGACAGCGCCCGGTTGCCCTGTGGCGGGCGAAATGCCCGGCTGGGTTGCCGATGCCATTGAGCCGCTGCCCGGCGTGAAACATGTGGATGTGGAACTGACATGGGAGCCGCAATGGGGCATGGACATGATGAGTGATGAGGCCCGTCTGGAACTGGGCTTCATGTGAACGGGTCACTGTGGTTGTGTTGATCCAAAACGCGAAAGCACCGAAAGGCAGAAACAATGTTCGCCATACCCGGTAAGAAAGCCGTCTCCATCACCGAGGCCGCAGCGGTCCAGATCGCGCGACTGATGCAAAAGGATGGCCATCAGGGCCTGCGCATCGGTGTGAAAAAGGGCGGTTGCGCGGGGATGGAATACACGATGGAATATGCCGCCGAGATCAACCCGTTGGATGAGGTGGTGGAACAGGATGGCGCGCGCGTGATGATCGCGCCGATGGCGCAGATGTTCCTGTTCGGCACGCAGATTGATTACCAGACATCCCTGCTGGAATCGGGGTTCAAATTCAACAACCCAAATGTCGAGGATGCCTGCGGTTGTGGCGAATCGATCAAATTCAAGGATGTTGCTGATCTAGCCGCCGAACGCGGCGATCAGTGACAGCAGGTTCGCTGTAACGCAACCTTGCATCTGGCCCTGAGCGCGCCCCGTCTGTAAGACAGTCCCATCACAGGATGGAGGCGATCACATGCGGCGCAAACTGGCGGCTGGCAATTGGAAGATGAATGGCCTGTTGGCCGACCTGGCAGAGCTGGAGCGGATCAGCAGCGCCTGCCCCGCCCCTGATTGCGATATCCTGATCTGCCTGCCCGCCACCCTGATCCATCCTGCCGCCAAGCGCATGGCGAATGGCGCGGTCGCGATTGGCGCGCAGGATTGCCATTCCGGCCTGTCAGGCGCGCATACGGGCGATATTTCAGCCAGACAACTGGCCGATGCCGGGGCCAGCGCGGTGATCCTTGGCCATTCCGAGCGGCGCGCCGACCATCGTGAAACAAGCGATCTGGTGCAGGCCAAGGCCAAGGCCGCGCGACAGGCTGGTCTGACCTGCGTGATCTGCGTGGGCGAAACACTGGCCGAGCGTGAGGCGGGCGCAACGCTGGAGGTGATCGGCCAGCAGCTTGACGCCTCTGTGCCCAGTTTCGCGCCTGATGCCGGACCGGACAATGCAACCGCACAGAACATCGTCATCGCCTATGAGCCGGTCTGGGCCATCGGCACCGGGCGCATCCCCACCATCGCGCAGATTGCAGAGGTGCACGCCTTTTTGCGCGCCCGTCTGATCGCGCGTTTCGGGCAGGCCACAGGCGATGCGATGCGGCTGCTTTATGGCGGATCGGTCAAGCCGGACAATGCCGCGCAGATCTTTGCGGTGCCGCATGTCGATGGCGCGCTGGTGGGCGGGGCCAGCCTGAAGGCGGATGATTTCTGCCCGATTGTGGCGGCGCTGGCAGCGCGCTGAGCGGAGCATGAACCGGATCACAAGAACAGCGGCGCCGGATCTCCCCGGCGCCGCTTGGCAATTCCAGCCTCTGCCTTGGCCTATCTGATCAGGATTTCCGGCCCCATCATCATGGTTGGCAACCATGTCGAGATGATCGGGATATAGGTGATCATGATCAGGAACACGAACAGCACCGCAAGAAAAGGCAGCGCCGCGCGCACAACGCGCATCATCGGCATGCCCGCCACGCCGGAGGTGACAAACAGGTTCAGACCCACGGGCGGCGTGATCATCCCGATTTCCATATTCACCACCATGATGATACCCAGATGGATCGGATCAATCCCCAGCTCCATCGCGATGGGAAACACCAGCGGGGCCACAATCACGATCAGACCCGATGGTTCCATGAACTGACCGCCGATCAGCAGGATCACGTTGACGATCACCAGAAACATCACCGGCCCCAGCCCCGCGGCCAGCATCGCGCCAGCGATCTGTTGGGGGATTTGCTCGTCTGTCAGAACATGTTTCAGGATCAGCGCATTGGCGATGATGAACATCAGCGTGACTGTCAGCTTGCCGGATTCAAACAGCGTGTTGCGGATGTCGCGGTGGAAAAAGGACGTGACCAACGCGATGGGCTTGTCCAGCAGGGTCAGGTTCCGCTCGCCTTCCGGGCGCGAGAGCGGGCCCATGTCGCGGTAGACGAAAAAGGCGATCAAGAAGGCATAGACCGCCGCCACCGCCGCCGCCTCGGTGGGTGTGAACACGCCGCCATAGATGCCGCCCAGAATGATGACGATCAGCATCAGGCCAAAGCCTGCATCCCGTCCCGAAGCCCAGACCTCGCCCCAGCCCTGCCATTCCCCGCGTGGCAGATTCTTGACCCGCGCCATGATATAGATGGTGAGCATCAGCATGAAACCGGCCAGAAGGCCCGGAATAACCCCGGCAAGAAACATCCGCCCCACCGACACATCCGTGGCCGAGGCATAGACCACCATCACGATGGAGGGCGGGATCAGGATGCCCAACGTCCCTGCCACGGCAATGACACCGGCGGCGAAATCGCGGGTATAGCCGACCTGCCGCATCCCTGCGATCACGATTGTCCCGATCGCCACCACGGTTGCAGGGCTGGAGCCGGAAAGTGCTGCGAACATCATACAGGCAAAGACACCCGCAATCGCCAGACCACCGGGCAAATGCCCGACCAATGCGATAGAGAAGCGGATGATCCGTTTTGCCACGCCACCTGTGGACATGAAACTGGAGGCCAGCACAAAGAACGGGATCGCCAGCAGCGTATAATGCCCCGCCATCCCGTTATAAAGCGATCCCGCGACAGCCGCCAAAGACGTATTGCTCAGCGCCAGCATGAACAGGATAGAGGACAGCCCCAGCGACACCGCAATCGGCACACCGATCAGCATCAGGCCGATGACCATCGTAAAAAGGATAAAAACATCCATTGGTTACACCTGACCCTTCCGGCTTTTGGCGATCTCTTCCAGCGCCTCTTCAACTTCGTGGGTGACGATCATGTTGGCTTGCTCGCCGCGGGCGATGCGAATGGTGGCCTGCACGATCCGCAGCAGCATCAAAGCCGCCGCAATCGGCAGGATCAAATAAGGGATCATGCGGGGCATCTTGGAATAGCGCTCGCCTTCATTGATCGCATCTTCCAGCCAGCGCAGCCATTCCAGCATCGGCACCTGATCTGTCTCAAAAAAGGCGCGATCACGCGTCGCCGCGTCAAAGCCGGTGGGAAACCAGCGCCCCGTGGTTTGCTGCATACCGGCAAAGGGTGCCCAGTAATCCCACGCACCTTTGGCGATCAGCAGGGCATAAAGCAGACAGAACGCCGCCGACATAAGCGCCAGAACATAGCGCGCCCGCGGCGACACGATCGAGATGATCGCATCCACCCCCAGATTGGCCGTCACCTTGAACGCATAGGTCACCCCGAACAGGACCAGCCATGCAAACAGGATCAGAACAACCTCCAACCCCCAGATCACCATCGAGTTGAAGACATAGCGCAAGATCACATTCACGAAGGTCAGGATCGTCATCAGCCCCAGAAGCACGGCAATCGCCGTCTCCTCAAGCTCATGCACGACCTTTCCGAACATGCTGCGCGGCTCGTAGCGGCCAGACCCGGACATCGGCAGTCCCCTTTTGTTTCAGGTTGTTTTTCAGGCAGATATGCGTGCGGCACAGGGGGCCGGCATCGGATACGCCACGCAAGGCGGCGTATCCTGTTTGCACAGCAGATCAGATCACTGGTTGAAAGTCTGCGCGGCGGCGATGTTATCGGCGCCGACCTCGTCCTCGAACTGGGCCCAGACGGGTTTCATCGCATCAACCCATGCGCTGCGCTGCTCTGGTGTCAGCTCGACAATCTTGCCACCGGAATCCAGAATGGCCTGACGCGCGGCGTTGTCCACTTCCAGAACGGCTGCGTTCCGCTCGGCGGTGACTTCGTCCAGAATGGTTTTCAACTGGTCGCGCACATCCGCGTCCAGCGCTTCCCACCAATCAACACTGGTCACCACCATATAGTCGATGATGCCGTGGTTGGTTTCTGTGATACCGTCCTGCACCTCAAAGAATTTCTGGCCATAGATGTTGGACCAGCTGTTTTCCTGCCCGTCCACAACGCCTGTCTGCAAGGCACCATAGACCTCGGCAAAGGCCATGGGCTGCGCGGTGGCCCCCAGCGCATTCATCTGTGCCACCAGCACATCAGAGGGCTGCACGCGGAATTTCAGACCCTTGGCATCTTCCGGGTTGATCAGCGGCTTATTGGCCGAAAACTGCTTCATCCCGTTATGCCAGAACCCCATGCCCAGCACCCCACGACGGGTCATCGATTGCAGCATCTCCTGCCCGGTGCCCGAGGCCTGAAACGCATCGACCGCTTGGATATCACGGAACATGAAGGGCAGATCGAACAGACGGAACGCTTTGGTGATCGGCTCGAACAATGACAATGAGGGCGCGGCGAATTGCACATCCCCCTGCAGCATCGCCTCCAGCACCTTTTCATCGGTATAAAGCGTGGAGTTCGGGAAAACCTCCATACAGGCAACACCGTTCATTTCGGTGTTCACGCGTTCGGCCAGCAGGCTGGCCGCAATGCCCTTGGGGTGTTTGTCGGAATTGGTGACATGGCTGAACTTGATCACGATTTCACCGGGATCACAGGCCGCCGCGGCAGCCCCCGCAGTGACAACTAAAGCCAGCGCCGTGGCGGCGGATGTCAGAAATTTCATCAGGTCTCTCCTCCCAGAAATGAGACGTTGCATTCCGCGCCCGTTGCCGGGCACTGCGTTGCAAACTCTGACGGCGCTCACGCCATACTCAAGCAATAGTGTGGTTTTTATGAACAGCGGCAGAAAACCCTGCATTTCAAAGGCCTTAACTATGCAAGACACGCATGGCCGCTATGTCAGAACATAGGGTTGTGCGAAAATCCGCACAGGTTTGCGCCCGGATTTGCGGAAATCCGCACAGCCCGGACACGAATCGCATCCGGTCTTGACCGTGGCATACGGTGGGGTGAGGCCTCTCAGCGGAAATCCTCGGCCCGCAGATCATAGCGCGCCAGCTTGTCATAGAAGGTCTTGCGCGGCAGTTTCAGATCCTTGGCCGCATCGACCGCCCGCCCGTGATGGCGCCGCAACGCCGCCACCAACAACGAGCGTTCCACCTGCGCCATTTGCGCGGCCAAGCCCACCCCCTGCCCCATCTGTTGTTGTGCATCCTCCGCCTCGGCCAGACCCAGCGCAAATCGCATCGCCGCAGACATCAGCGCGCGCGCATTGCCCGGCCAATCCTGCGCCATCAAGGCCCCGATCACATCCGGCCCGATCTGGGGCGCGACCAGCCCGGCCTGTTCACTGGCCTGCGCGACATAATGGCGAAACAGCACCGGGATATCCTCGCGCCGCTCGGACAGGGACGGAATGCGCACCGGGCTGACATCCAGCCGGTAATAGAGATCGGAATTCACCTGCCCCGCCGCCACACCACTATCCAGATCGCCAGAGCTGCCCACGATCAGACGCACATCCGCGTCCTTGTCCAGATGGTCCAGAACGGCAAATTGCGTGGCCGCAGGCATGCCCGACAGCTCATCAATGAACAAAGTGCCGCCCTTCGCCGCCGCCAGTGCCGTGGCAAGATCGGCGGGCGTCAACGCTGCTGCAGGTGTTTTGACAAAAGGCCCCTTGGCCTGCGCCGAACACAGGTGAATCACCTCGGCCACCTTGGAAATACCACTGCCGGGCGGGCCGCTGACCAGAACCTCGGCCTTGGTGCGCGCCACCGCCCGCACCCGTTCGCGCAGCGCCACCGCCAGCGAAGATGTGCCAAACAGCATGCGCGCAGCGGGATCGCCCGCCTCCAGCCGGGCCTTGAGGCGGCGGTTCTCCAGCACCAGCGCGCGGGTTTTCAGCGCGCGCCCCACCTCGGCCAGCAGATCTGCCGCCGCGCATGGCTTTTCCAGAAATCCGAACGCCCCCTGCCCCATGGCACGCACCGCCATCGGAATATCGCCCTCTCCCGTCAGCAAGATCACCGGCAAATCGGGATCTTGCTTTTGCGCATGCTCCAGCAGGAAAAACCCGTCACGCCCCGGCATCCGGATATCCGACAGGATCACCCCCTCGTAACGATCCGAGATATGGTCCTTGGCAGCAACAAAACTGCCAGTGCAATGCGGCACAAGCCCGGCCAGTTCCAGCGTCTGCGCCAAGGCTTCGCGCACGGCGGCGTCATCATCCACAATCAGCACCTGATCGACAACCAGCGCCTGATCCCCGCGCAGTTCCGGCCGGATCATGCCGCATCCCCCACATGCAGCCCGGCAGTGGTATCCGCCGGGGTCAGCTCCACGGTGAATACGGCCCCGCCCTCGGGCCGGTTGCGGCCCCGGATCGCACCGCCGAAACTTTGCACCAACCCATAAGAGATGGACAGCCCCAGCCCCATGCCCTCAGCGGTGCCCACCGCCTTGGTGGTATAGAATGGCTCGAATATCTTTTCCGGCTCCTCGATCCCCGGTCCGGTATCAGCCACTTCCAGCACCACACGGGCGTTCTTATGGCGCAGGCTCAGGGTGATGCGCCGCTCGTCCATCCCGGCCATCGCATCGGCGGCATTGCCGATCAGGTTCAACACTACCTGCCCCAGACGGACCTCGCCCCCGATAACATGCACCGGCGCGGTTGCTTCCCAATCCACCTGCACCCCGTCCTGTGCCAGACGCGCCTCGCACAGTTCCAGCGCAGACTGGATCACAGCTACCAGATCCACCCGCCCCATCGGTTCACGTTCCTGCCGCGCAAAGGCCCGCAGATTGCGGATGATCCGCCCCATCCGATGCGCCAGATCGCCGATACGGCGCAGGTTCTGGCTGGCAACCTCCGCCTTTCCCCGCTCCAGCAGCGCCACGCCATTCTCGGCATATTGCTGGATCGCCATCAGCGGCTGGTTCAACTCATGGCTGATCCCCGCACTCATCTGCCCCAGCGCAGATAATTTTCCCGCCTGCACCAGATCATCCTGCACCTTCTTCAAGGCCGCCTCGGCAGCGCTGCGTTCGGCCACCTCGCGGCGCAATGCTGCATTGGCGCTGGACAACGCGCCCGTCCGCTCTGCCACGCGCCCCTCAAGCCGCGCATTGGCCAGCGCCAGCGTGCGCCGCCGCTCCGTGGCCAGAAACAACAGCGCGCCAAAGGCCAGACAGACCGCCGCCACCAACCCCGCCTGCAAGGTCGCAAGGCGGCGGGCAGGCCCCACATCCACCAAGGCCTCGGCCCGCATCCCGATCACCGGCAGATCCCGCGCCAGATGCAACGCACGCACCGGGATATAAGGGCTCCAACGCTCGCGCCAGATCACATGCTCGCCGTGCCGGACATGGGCAAAGTCATCCGCCCCGCCTTGGGGCGAGGATAGCCCCACCTCGCCTGCATCACGCCGCCAGAACAGCAATTCCGAGCGGTTGGTGATAAACACCCTGCCGCTGTCATCGGTGAAAAACACCGGCGGGCGGGCGCCGCGCCATTCGGCCTCCACCCGCTCTATATCAACCACCACCAGCACCGCGCCGCGCACCCGCGCATCCGGCCCGAACACAGGCGCCGCAAATGTATAGCTGCGCTGCCCCCCGACCGAGTTGATCCCATGCCCCTCACCCAAAGCGCCGGTCATCGCCCGGTGGAAATAACGGCTTTGCGCCAGACCGGCATCCACCATGCCATTGGCCGTGGCCAGAACATCCCCGCGGTGATCTGCCAGCTGGATATCCATGGCCCCGGTCTTGTCCGCCGTGGCCACCAGAACCGATCGCGCGCCCCCCGCAATGCCGGCATCCAGTGCAGCGGCAAGTGTCGGATGCGCCGCCAAAACCACAGCCAGCTGCTGGTAAAGCTGCAACTGTCCGGTCAACCGGTCCGCCGCCAGCAACAAATCCGCCTCGCCACGCTGCGCGGCCTGATCCAGCGCCTGCCGGTACCCTGCCCGCCAGACCACCGCCGCAAAAGCGGCAACCGCAATCAGGAACAGCGCGAAAATCGCAAAACGGCGAAGGGTGTCAGGTTTCATCGCGCCAATCTATCCACTTGCGCCCTGCCTTGACCAGTACCCGCAAAGCACAAGCCGCGCAGGCCAATCACAGCCTGCGCTTCTTCTTGCCTTAAATATCCAAAATCCAACCCGTCATCCGGCACGGCGGGCGCAGATGTCAAAGCGGCAGGGCGGTTGTCGACTTGATCTGCTCCATCGACAAAAGCGCGGTGACATTATGCACCTTCACCTCGGATATCAGCGCCTGATAAAAGGCGTCATAGGCCCGTGCGTTGCGCACACGCACCTTCAGGATATAGTCGATATCGCCGGCCAGACGGTGCGCCTCCTGCACTTCGGGGCGGTTCTGGAGGGCTTTGAGAAACGCCGCCTGCCATGCGGCCTCATGCTCTGAGGTGCGGATCAGCACGAAAAAGCACGCCTCGAACCCCAGCGCCTCGGCATCCAGAATAACGGTCTGCGGCCCCATGATCCCCGCCTCGCGCATCTTGCGGATTCGGTTCCAGACCGGCGTCTTGGACGAGCCGACCTGCTTGGCGATTTCATCCAGAGACTGGCCTGCATCGCGTTGCAGTTCCGCCAGAATTTTCCGGTCTGTGCTATCCAGTCGGATCGACATTTCTATTTCCCCGCCCCATGTGGAAAACCTTTGCCATACCCGCGCATTATGGAAACGATATTCCTTTTCTGCCACAGATACTGGCGCCTATACGGAAATATTTCCTATATTGCGGCAAAGGTCAAACCGAAAGCAGATGCCTTCGGCAGCCGCAGAAAGAGAGGTTCCATGCCCCGGTTCACCCCAAAGATTGTCACCGCCAATGCGCTGATCGAAGGCGATGTGATCTATCTGACCGCAGATGATCGCTGGTCCCGCGCCCTGTGCGAAGCCGAAGTGATCGAAGATGAGGCCATCGCCCAGTTGCGCCTGCTAGAGGCCCAGCAACAAGCCGGCACTGTGGTGGGTGCCTATCTGGCCGATGTGATCCCGGGCAAGGATGGCCCGCAACCGGCGCATTTCCGCGAGGATTTCCGCCGCAAGGGTCCGTCCAACTATGCCCATGGCAAACAGGAAAGCATCCCAAATGTATGAGTACAGCGAATTTGACACGGCGTTTCTGGCGGAACGCAACGCGCAGTTCCGCGCACAGGTGGCCCGCCGCATCGACGGATCGCTGACCGAGGATGAATTCAAACCGCTGCGCCTGATGAACGGGCTCTATCTGCAATTGCATGCCTATATGCTGCGCGTGGCCATCCCTTACGGCACGCTCAACAGCGCCCAGATGCGGCAGCTGGCACTGCTGGCGGACAAGTGGGACAAGGGCTATGGCCATTTCACCACCCGCCAGAATATCCAGTATAACTGGCCGCAACTGTCCGATGTGCCCGATATGCTGGATGCGCTGGCCGAGGTGGGGCTGCACGCGATCCAGACCAGCGGCAACACGATCCGCAATGTGACGGCTGATCATTTCGCAGGTGCGGCCGCGGATGAACTGGCCGATCCGCGCCCCGTGGCCGAGCTGATCCGGCAATGGTCGACCGACCATCCCGAATTCCAGTTCCTGCCACGCAAATTCAAGATCGCCGTGACAGGCAGCCCCAATGACCGCGCCGTGACCCGCGCCCATGATATCGGGCTGCGGATGGTTGCGCGCGATGGCGTGGCGGGGTTCGAGGTGATCGTGGGCGGTGGCCTTGGCCGCACCCCGATGATCGGGCAAGTCATCCGCGATTTTCTGCCGCGCGGCGATCTGCTGCCCTATCTGGAGGCGATTGTCAGCGTCTATAACCTGCTGGGGCGGCGCGACAACAAATACAAGGCGCGCATCAAGATCACCGTGCACGAGAACGGCATCGAGACAATCCGCGATCTGGTCGAGGCGCGTTTCGCCACCCTGCGCCCCGCCTTCAACGGTGCCGATCAGGCGCTTCTGGCGCAGATCGAGCCGCAATTCGCAGCACCCGACTTTGTCGCCAAGGATGTCACACCCTATGATCAGGCCTATGCCGCCGATCCGGTGCTGCGCGCTTGGGCTGATACCATTCTGACCGCGCACCGCCGCGACGATCATGCCATCGTGTCGATCAGCCTGAAGGCGCATGGCGCAACACCGGGCGATGCCACGGCAGAGCAGATGCGGCTGATGGCCGATCTGGCCGCAAAATATGCCTATGACGAATTGCGCATCAGCCATGAGCAGAACGTGATCCTGCCGCATGTCGCCCGCGCCGATCTGCCTGCGGTGCATGCCGCGTTAAAGGCGGCGGGGCTGGCCACCGCCAATATCGGGTTGATCAGCGATATCATCGCCTGCCCCGGCATGGATTATTGCGCGCTGGCCACGGCGCGCTCTATCCCCATCGCGCAAGAGATCGCCACGCATTTCGACGCGCTGAAGCTGGAGCATGATATCGGCCCTCTCAAGATCAAGATATCGGGCTGCATCAATGCCTGCGGGCATCATCACGTGGGCCATATCGGGATTCTGGGGCTGGACCGTGCGGGGGTGGAAAATTACCAGATCACCCTTGGCGGTGACGGGACCGAGGATGCGGTGATCGGGGAACGCGCAGGTCCGGGATTTGCCGCTGACGCGTTGCTGCCTGCGATCGAGCGGCTGATCCGCGCCTATCTGGAGCTGCGCAACGGGCGCGAGGAGACGTTTCTGGAGGCCTATCGCCGCTTGGGCGTGGCCCCGTTCAAGGCCGCGCTCTATCCCGCGACACGCGACCGCCATGCCGCTTGAAGCCCCGCTTGCCCCGGTCGCGGAGCGCGCCGCCGATCTGAATGCGCGCTACCGCCACCATGCCGCCAGCGCGGTGCTGCGCCATGCGCTGACTGATCCGCAGGTGGGCCGGATCGCGCTGGTCAGTTCCTTTGGTGCCGAAAGCGTGGCGCTGCTGCATATGCTGGCGGTGATCGACCGCACGGTGCCGGTGCTGTTTATCGACACGCAGATGCTGTTTGCCGAAACGCTGGACTATCAGCAGCAGGTGGCCACACGGCTGGATCTGGCCGATCTGCGGATTGTGCGCGCGCGGTCCTCCGTCCTTGCGGACGTCGATCCCGACAGCCTGTTGCACCGTTACGATCCCGATGCCTGCTGTGCGCTGCGCAAGACCGAACCGTTGGAACGCGCCTTGCAAGGGTTTGACGCATGGATCACCGGGCGCAAACGGTTTCAGGCCAGCACCCGCGCCGCGTTGGAGTTTTTCGAGGCCGATACCGATGGGCGGCTCAAGGTCAACCCGCTGGCCCATTGGGATAAATCCGATGTGCAGGATTACATGATCAACAACCGTTTGCCGCGTCATCCGCTGGTGGCGCGCAGCTACCCGTCCATCGGTTGCGCGCCCTGCACCTCGCCGGTGAAACCGGGCGAGGATGAGCGCGCAGGCCGTTGGCGCGGCGCTGCCAAAGAAGAATGCGGCATTCATTTCGTGAATGGCAAAATGGTCAGAACAGGAACCGGACAATGACACAAGGCAACACCGCCCCCCGCAGCAGCACCGTTATCGTGCGCGATCAGGGCTTTGCCACCGAGGACGCCCCCCACCCCTTTACCCCGCTGGCCGAGGCAACAGAGCAGACCATCGCGCTGGACCTGCCAGCGGATGCCGATCCTGACGCCGTCACGCTGCAGGGGGTGCAGATCATCCGCATCCCCTTTGCCAGCTTTGCGGACGGGCGCGGCTTTACCCTTGCGCGCCGCCTGCGGTTGCGCGGCTATACCGGGCGTTTGCGCGCGACGGGCCATGTGATTGCGGATCAATACGCCATGGCGCGGCGGGCCGGTTTTGACGAGGTGGAAATCCCCGCAGATATGGCGAGGCGCCAACCCCAATCCCAATGGCTGGCCCGCGCCAACTGGCGCGCGCATGATTATCAGGCGCGCCTGCGCGGCTGACATCCGGCGCGGCCAAACGCCCGCTTTCATCTGACATGGATCAAAGATAGGAAAAGGATACCGGTTTACCCCGGTAGAACATAAATATGACCGAAAGCCCGACAGTGACCGAGATTTCCATTCCGAAAACCCCAACCCTGCCTGATGCGCAGACCGTCACATCGGTCACGCATTGGACCGACAGCCTGTTCTCCTTTCGTGTGACGCGGCCACAAAGCCTGCGTTTCCGGTCTGGTGAGTTCGTGATGATCGGGCTGCTGGGCGATAATGGCAAACCCTTGCTGCGCGCCTATTCCATCGCCTCGCCCAGTTGGGACGAGGCGTTGGAATTCTATTCAATCAAGGTGCAGGACGGCCCGCTGACATCGCGCCTGCAGCATATCCAACCCGGAGAGCAGATCATCCTGCGCCCCAAACCCGTGGGCACGCTTGTGCTGGATGCGCTGTTGCCGGGCAAGCGGTTGTGGTTTTTCGCCACCGGCACCGGCATTGCGCCCTTTGCCAGCCTGATGCGTGATCCCGACACGTTCGAGCGGTATGACGAGGTGATCATGATGCATACCTGCCGCGATGTGGCCGAGCTGGAATATGGCCGCCAATTGGTGGAAAGCCTGCCCGATGATCCGCTGATCGGCGACATGGTGGCGGGCAAGCTGCGCTATTACCCGACCACCACGCGTGAGGCCAGCGCGCAGATGGGGCGAATCACGGATAACCTGACCTCGGGCAAAGTCTTTGCCGATCTGGGCATCGCGCCGATCGACCCCGCCCAGGACCGTGGCATGGTCTGCGGATCACTGGCTTTCAACACCGATATGAAAGCCGTGCTGGAAGGGTTCGGCCTGCGTGAGGGGGCAAATTCCGACCCCGCTGAATATGTGGTCGAAAAAGCCTTTGTCGGCTAAGGCCCCCCAGCACCGCAGACCCAACGCAAAAGGCCGCGCAAGTTTTCCTGCGCGGCCTTTGGTCTTGTGTGATCTGGGCGGGCGGATCACATCCCCAGCGCGTTGCGCACCTGCTCCAGTGCCGGACGCAGCATGTCGGGATTGGCGCGGGCCTGATCCAGCGCGGTGCGCCACAGGGTCTTGTTCATCACCTTCATTCCCCTCTTTATTGCGTCAGCGCGGCAGCCTTGCGCGCCGATCATCTTGTGAGGGTCACATGCGTATCGATCCGCCACGTATCAAGCCCGGATCGGCGTAACTGGCAGATAACAGCTGATTTGCCGCTTGAAGTAAAACCCGCCGAGGGTTAGATTGCATCGTCAAAATCTATCAACAACCGAAGGATCACCACCATAGCCCGCAGACCGCATAACGCGCCCCCGCAGCGCGATACAGGCCCCCGCATTAATGAACGCGTTCGCGCACCCGAAATCCGGTTAATTGGCGCAGATGGCGAAAACGTAGGCGTTGTCACACCCGAGCGGGCCCTTGTGATGGCCGAAGAAGCGGGATTGGATCTGGTAGAGATCTCTCCGAATGCAGCCCCGCCGGTCTGCAAGATCATGGATTACGGCAAATACAAATACGAAACGCAAAAGCGCGAGTCCGAGGCGCGCAAGAAGCAGAAGATCATCGAGATCAAGGAAATCAAGTTCCGCCCGAACACCGACACGCATGACTATGAAGTCAAGATGCGCTCGGTCTTCAAGTTTCTGGAGGAAGGCGACAAGGTCAAGATCACCCTGCGTTTCCGTGGCCGCGAGATGGCGCACCAGAATCTGGGCCGCGAATTGCTGGAACGCGTGGCCGAAGATACCAAGGATGTGGGCAAGGTCGAAAACTTCCCCAAGATGGAAGGTCGCCAGATGATCATGCTGATCGGTCCGCTGCCGAAGTAATCCCAACGCAACAGGATTGATGGAACCGCCCTCGTCAGATGTGACGCCGGGGCGGTTTTTTTTATGCAGACTTCATCCCCCTTGCAGGCAAAGACCCGTCCGTGGGAACAGCTGCGCAGCCGCCCCACGGGCAGCGCCCTTGCGCCCCATAGGCGGGCGCTTTGGCAGCCGTTTGGCACGAACAAAGGTGGGAGGACGCTGCACGATAAACTGCCAGACTGGTGCGTTCGAGCGCCCACCCGCGGACAGGCCCTACCCTGCCGTGACACAGGGGCTGCTTTGCTTACGGATGCTAGGTTCTGTTGAATGACCAAACAAAAACGCCCCCGCAGTTTCCCGCAGGGGCGCCACTCATTCCATCAAACCCAAATCACGCCGCCGCAGCAACAGCCCGCTTCGTCATCACACCCACCAGATGCGCGCGGTAGGCTTTCGATCCGTGCAGATCACCGATCATACCATCGGCGGGCACGCTCAACCCTTCCAGCGCGGTCGGGGCGAAATCCTTGCTCAGCGCCGCCTCGGCCTCGGCCCAGCGGAACACGCCCTCTTCCGACGCGCCTGTGACCGCCACGCGCACGCCATCCGCGTATTTGGCCACAAACACGCCCACCAGCGCAAAGCGTGACGCGGGCTGTTCAAACTTCTGGTAGTTGGACGCCTCAGGGATAGGAAAGCGCACCTCGGTGATGATTTCCCCGTCATGCAGGGCCGTGGTGAACATGCCCTGAAAGTAATCATCCGCAGCAATCTCACGCGTGTTGGTGATGATCACCGCCCCCGATCCCAGCACCGCAGAGGGGTAGCAGGCGGAAGGGTCGTTATTGGCAAGGCTGCCCCCGATGGTGCCACGGGCACGCACCGCCGGATCACCGATATGGCTGGCCAGACCCGCCAGCCCCGGATAATGCGCCGCCGCTTCGCGCGCCACCACCGCATGCGGGGTGGCGCCCCCGATGCACAGCTTGCCATCATCGGACATGCAGACGCCCTGCATCTCGCCAATCGCGGTCAGGCTGACGAGCGTTTCAGGGCTGGCAAGGCGTTGCTTCATGGTGGGGAGCAGCGTTTGCCCCCCGCCCAGCGCCTGCGCGCCCTCATGCCCCATTGCGGCGGCTGCATCTGCAATCGTCGTGGGACGGACCAGATCAAAGTTATACATGGTGATGCCTCCTTACGCGTTCATCGCGGCCCACACCCGGTTGGGCGAGAGCGGCATGTCAATATGGGTGATATGGGTCTTGCCCGCCGAATGCAGCGCGTCGATCACAGCATTGACGACAGCGGGCGGTGATCCGATGGCCCCCGCCTCGCCGCAGCCCTTCACGCCCAAGGGGTTGTGGGTGCAAGGCGTGACGCAGGAGTGATCCACCGTATAGAACGGCACATCAGCGGCGCGCGGCATGGCGTAATCCATATAGGAGCCTGTCAGAAGCTGGCCGTTATCATCATAGACAGCCCCTTCCAGCAGCGCCTGTCCGATGCCCTGCCCGATCCCGCCATGCACCTGCCCGGACACGATCATCGGGTTGATGATATTGCCGAAATCATCCGCCGCGCTGAACCGCTCAATCGTGACGCGGCCTGTGTCGGGGTCCACCTCCACCTCGCAGCAATAGGCGCCTGAGGGGTAGGTGAAGTTGGACGGGTCGTAGAAGGCGGTTTCCTCCAGCCCCGGCTCGATATCGTCCAGCGGGTAGTTATGCGGGACGTAAGCGGCCAAGGTCACATCGCCCCAAGCCACGGATTTATCAGTGCCAGCCACGTGGAACTTGCCATCCTTCACCTCGATATCCGCATCGGATGCTTCCATCAGATGGGCGGCGATCTTTTTGGCCTTGTTGATGATCTTCTCGGTCGCGCGCACCATGGCGCTGCCGCCCACCGCGAGGGAGCGCGAGCCATAGGTGCCCATGCCCATCGGCCCTTTGGCGGTATCGCCATGCACGATCTCGATCATCGATTCGTCGATGCCCAGCATTTCAGCGATCACCTGCGGAAAGGCGGTTTCATGCCCCTGCCCGTGGCTGTGGCTGCCCGTCATCACGCTGATGGAGCCTGTCGCGTTCACCCGCACCGTGGCGCTTTCATAAAGCCCCGCGCGCGCGCCCAACTGGCCCACAAGGTTGGACGGCGCGATGCCGCAGGCCTCGATATAGCAGTTCACACCCAGACCGCGCAGCTTGCCCTTGGCCTCGGACGCTTTGCGGCGCGCCTCAAAGCCGGACAGGTCCGCGATCTCTTCGAGCTTGTCCATCGTGGCGACATAATCACCGGTGTCATAGACCACGGCCACTGGCGTCTGATAGGGAAACTCGCTGATAAAGTTCTGCCGCCGCAGCTTGATCGGATCAACGCCCAACTCGCGCGCGGCTTTGTCGATCACCCGCTCCAGCTGATATGTCGCCTCGGGGCGGCCCGCGCCGCGATAGGCGTCAACCGGCACAGTGTTGGTAAACACCGCCTTGACGTTCACATAGACCAGCGGGGTTTTGTAGTTGCCCGCCATCAGCGTGCCATGCAGCCATGTCGGCACCGAGGGTGCGAAGGTGGACAGATACGCGCCCATATTCGCATAAGTCTCGGTCCGCAACGCGATGAAGTTGTTATCCGCATCCAGCGCCAGTTCGATCTTGGTCACATGGTCGCGGCCATGCGCATCGGACATGAACGCCTCAGAGCGGCTGGAGGTCCATTTGACGGGGCGCTTGATCTGGCGTGCAGCAAAGGTGCAGAACGCCTCTTCGGCGTAATGGAATATCTTGGTGCCGAAACCGCCGCCCACATCGGGGGCCACAACGCGCAGCTTATGCTCCGGGATGCCCAGCACGAAAGCGCCCATCAGCAGGCGGATCACATGCGGGTTCTGGCTGGTAGTATAGAGCGTGGATTCGTCGGTGGAGCGGTTGTAATCGCCCACGGCCACACGCGGCTCCATCGGGTTGGCAACCAGACGGTTATTGACCAATTCCAGCGTGGTGACATGGGCAGCGGTCTTGAACGCCTCATCGGTGGCGGCTTTGTTTTCCTCCACAAACCCCCAGTCATAGCACAGGTTCGATGTCAGATCGTCATGCACCAGCGGCGCGCCGTCCTTGACCGCCGCTTTCATGTCGATCACGGCGGGCAGCTCTTCGATATCCAGCACGATCGCTTCGGCGGCATCGCGGGCCTGTTCATAGGTTTCAGCAACAATCGCGGCGATCGGATCGCCGACATGGCGCACCTTGCCCTGTGCCAGAACCGGATGGCCGGGTTCCTGCATCGGCTGGCCGTGCTTGTCCGTCACCTGCCAGCCACAGGGCAAACCGCCGATGCCTGCAAAATCATCGCCCGTGAAAATACGCACCACGCCGGGCATGCCTGCCGCATCCGAAGTGTCGACCTTGTTCAGCCGCCCATGCGCCACATCCGAGCGCAGGAAATGCACATAGGTCTGTCCGTAAAGGTTGATGTCATCCGTATAATTGCCGTTTCCGGTCAGAAACCGCAAATCCTCGCGCCGCTTGGGGCTGGCGCCAATTCCATGATCCTTTGGCATGATCTTTCTCTCTCCCTGAGTGGTGAATGGCCTCCCTCCTCGGACGCGGCATTCCCCATGATCCTAGGTAATGCGAAGACAGCGCACGTGGCGCATCCCTCGATCTTATTCTGCCGCGATGCGGCTCACGTCCTGACCTGCGGCTGCCATGATCGCCTTGACGATGTTATGATAGCCGGTGCAGCGGCAGATATTGCCTTCGAGATAGTCGCGGATTTCCGCCTCGGTCGGGTTCGGGTTCTCCTTGAGCAGCGCCGTGGCGGTCATCACCATGCCGGGGGTGCAGAAACCACACTGAAGCCCGTGATGGTCCTGAAACGCCTGCTGCACGGTATTGAGCGTGCCGTCATCATTGCCGACACCTTCGATGGTCAGCACCTCGGCGCCCTCGGCCTCGGCGGCCAGCATGGTGCAGGCCTTGATTGCGGTGCCGTTCACATGCACCACACACGCGCCGCATTGCGATGTGTCACATCCCACATGGGTGCCCGTCAGATGCAGGTTTTCGCGCAGAAATTGAACCAGCAGGGTGCGGCCCTCCACGTCCCCGGACGCGGGCTTGCCGTTCACGGTCATCTTGACCTGTACCATAACGCTCCTCCCAGAGTCTGTTTTATGTCGTTCACGATATTATTCTAAACATGCCCCTGACGATATGAGAAGCAAGAATTTTCTCTGGTCTCGCAAGGATGTGATTTATCGGCGATTTCTATGCCGGAAAACGCCGCAAAAGCGGAATTCACGGCGCAGATCGTGGCGCTTGGCCGCGGCGGCGCCCGGCACGCGGCATGGGCCGTGTCGGGATTTCCTTGAGCAGCCCGCCAATCCCCATGCCCGCGATATCCTGCGCCGTCACAGATAGCCCGCACACGATACGGCTGAGCACCCAATCTGCCCCGTTCAGCGCGGGCGAGCGCGCACATCCCGGCAAGCCGATCACCACGCGCGCGCCCAACTGGCCCAAAAACAGCAGGTTTCCCGGATCAACCGGCATCCCGAACCGCTCCACCTGCCCCCCGGCAAGGCGCAGGGCCGCAGGGCCGACATCATCCCTGTCCGAGGTGGCCGAGCCTGTCAGGATCAACACCAGATCCGATGTCGCCGCCGCAATGGCACGCGCCAGATCCGGCGTGCGATGTGGCACGGTCACGACCTGTTCCAGCACCATATCCAGCGCATCCAGCCGCGCCTCGATCGCGGCGCGGCCCTTGTCGGGCGCTTGCTCCTCGGTGCTGCCCAACCCGCCGGCGATATCCGTGATGACCAGCGTGGCAGAGCGCAGCACCGGCCGCGCGAGGCGGATCGTGCCGGCCCCGCCCGCAGCAGCCAGCGCGCAAGCGCGGTCCAGATCGGCCTGCGCCACCGCGTAGGAGATGATCTTGACCGTGGCTACCATCCCGCCTTGTGCCATCTGCTGGAAGGGCGGCACCGTGGCCAGCGTGATCATCGGATCAACGCAATTGAGCGCGACCAGCGCGGCGGCATCCATCACCACCACCCCCGGCCCATCGGCGATCAGGTTGACGCGGCCGGTAAAGGGCGCGGTCAGCCGCAGCCCCGCCTTGGCCGGATCAGGCACCAAAGCCGCCGCCAGCGCCGCCGCGGCGGTATTTTCGTGCACATCATCCGCATCCAGCCGCGCCACGATCACGGATTGGTGCCCCGCATCGGCCAGCGCCGCGATATGCGCCGGCTCCAGCGTGACGCCCTTGCGCAGCCGCTTGCCGCCCAGCGCCACGGAATGGGCGAGAATCGCCCCCGCGGCCTGTGCGACAGGAACCGCGCCGAACTTCATCCCTGCCTCAGGATTTGCGTACATTGCGCCAGAATGGACAGGGCAATCTCGGCCGGTCCCGCCGCCCCGATATCAAGCCCTACGGGACCATGGATGCGCGCGATCCGCTCGGGGGCATGCCCCTTGGCCACCAGCCTGTCCACCCGCGCGGCATGGGTGCGTTTGGACCCCAGCGCGCCGATATAGAACACGTCTGACGCCAGCGCCGCCGCGATCGCGGGGTCGTCCAGCTTGGGATCATGCGTCAGCAGCACAAGCGCCGTGCGCGCATCCAGCCCCAGCGCGGCAATCGCATCATCGGGCCAGTCGTTGAGGATCGTTTCGCCGGGGAATCGCGCCTGAGAGCCGAAGGCATCACGCGGATCGACCAGCACCGGATCATAGCCCACGATCCGCGCCATCGGCACCAGCGCCTGGGCGATATGCACAGCCCCCACCACGATCATCCGCAAGGGCGGGTTGTGAATGGCCACGAACACCCGGCCCTCAGCCTCAAAACCGGACCGGTCCATGCGAAAGCGTTCGGGATAATCCGTCGATGTCAGCTGCCGCGCGCCGCTGTCCATATCGACGACATAGGCCACCGCCTGCCTTGCAGCCCGCGCCGCGACCAAATCCGCCAACATCGGTTCGGGCAAGACCGTGCCCACGGGTTCGACCAGCACGCGGATGGTGCCGCCACAGGCCAGCCCCACGGCAAAGGCATCACCATCACTGACCCCGTATTCCAGCAGGCGCGGCTTGCCGTCCTCAAGCGCCTCCAACGCCTCGGTGACCACAGCACCCTCGACACAGCCGCCTGAGACAGAGCCCTCGATCTCACCCCTGCCGGAAATCGCCAACTGGCTGCCCACGCGGCGCGGGGCAGAGCCCCATGTCTCCACCACCGTGGCCAGTGCCGCGCCGCGCCCGTCGCGGTGCCAGCCCAGCGCAATCTCCGGGATGCGGTCATATCGGTCAGTCATTCCCAAACCCTCCATTGGCCCTGACGGGCCTGCGTCGGTCACCGGCGGTTGTCGCAGGCGAAAGTCACCCCGCGCGCAACGCCGCCATCAGGCGCGTCTTCTCGCCACTATCATCCTGTTTCGAGATCGCGGCGGCAAGCGCTTCCAGACTGTCGATGGAATGGCCCGCGCGAAAACTGTCGACATGCGGCAGCATCGCGGCGATCCCACGGGCGCGCGGCGCGAACCCGTCCCAGCGCAGCAACGGATTGAGCCAGATCAGGCGGCGCGCGGACAGATGCAACCGCTCCATCTCGCGGCCCAGATCGGCGGCGCTGTCACGGTCCAGCCCATCGGTAATCAGCAACACCACCGCCCCCTGACCCATGACACGGCGCGACCAGTCGCGGTTGAACGCATGCAGGCAGCTGCCGATCCGCGTGCCGCCCTCCCAATCCTGCGCCTCCGCCCCCGCCGCCCTGAGCGCCTGATCCACATCTCGCGTGGCCAGATGGCGGGTAATATTGGTCAGCCGCGTGCCAAAGGTGAAGGCATGCACCTTTGCCCAACCTGCGCCCTTTTCGTTGGCGACAGCATGGAGAAAATGCAAAACCATCCGGCTATACTGGCTCATCGAGCCGGAAATATCGCAAAGCACCACCAGATTGGGCCAGCGCGGGCGCGGCTTTTTCAACGACAATGCCTGCATCTCGCCGCCCCGCCGCATCGTGGCGCGCATAGTGCGGCGCCAGTCGATCCGGTTGCCGGTCAGGCTGGGCTGACCGCGCCGCGACGGGATCGGCTTCACCGGTAGCGACATCCGCGCCAGCATCCGCTTGGCCGCCGCGATCTCGGCCGTGCTCATCTGCTCGAAATCCAGCGTTTTCAGCCGCTCCTCGGTGGAGATGGTCATCGAGGCATCCACCTCAATCAGCGTCTCTTCCTCCCGCGGCTGTTCCTGTTCCACAGGCCGGTTCGCCCCGTCGAGCAGCGCCTCGGCGGCACGTTTTTCCGCCGCCTGGGTCTGGCGTTCCTCCTGCACGCCGCGGATGGCGGGCAGCATCATCGACATCATATGCTCCAGATAGCGTGGATCGCGCCAATAGAGCCGGAAAACCTGCGAGAACACCGCGCGATGTTCCGGCCGGTTCACGAAACAGGCATGCAGCACCCAGAAAAAATCGCGTTTATCGGTAAACCCCGCCGCCTGCACCGCGCGGATCGCATCAATCACGCGGCCCGTGCCGATAGGCAGCCCCGCCTTGCGCAGCGCGCGGGCAAAATGCGTGATATTCTGCGCCAGCTTGGGATCATCCGGCAGCTCGAGGGGGATATATTCGGCCACTACACTGCCCCGTTTCTTCTTGCCGGAAATATCCTTGGGGGGTGCGGGGGGCAAACAGCCCCCCGCTGCTCCGGTGCCACCATCACGCAGGCTCCAATGACGCGCGTGCCTCGTCCAGCAGGCGCTTGGCCTCGCTTCCCTGCAGCTTGGCGATGTCATCTTGATATTTCAGGATCGCGCCCAGCGTATCGGCGATCACCTCGGGTGACAGGCTGATCACATCCAGCGCCAGCAGGCATTTGGCCCAGTCGATGGTTTCGGCCACACCGGGTTTCTTGAACAGATCCTCAGTGCGCAACCGCTGCACAAAGGCCACCACCTCGCGGCTGAGCGCCTCTGACGCTTCGGGCGCACGCGCCTGCAGGATCTCGATCTCGCGGTCGAAGGTGGGATAATCCACCCAATGATAGAGGCAGCGCCGCTTGAGCGCGTCATGCACCTCGCGCGTGCGGTTGGAGGTCAGGATCACGATGGGCGGCTCTGGCGCGTGGATCGTGCCCAGTTCGGGGATCGTGACCTGAAAATCGCTGAGCGCCTCCAGCAAAAACGCCTCGAACGGCTCATCCGTGCGGTCCAGTTCGTCGATCAGCAGCACCGGCGCGCCGCCTGCCTGCGGGCGCATGGCCTGCAACAGCGGCCGCTCGATCAGATAGTCCTGGGTGAAAAGTTCCGATTTCAGCGCGTCGCGCTCGGCGCCGCCGGCGGCTTCGGCGGTGCGGATGGCGATCATCTGCGCGGCAAAGTTCCACTCATAAACCGCCGAGGACGCATCCAGACCCTCATAGCATTGCAGCCGGATCAGGCGGCGGCCAAGGGCGGCGGCGATGGCCTTGGCGATCTCGGTCTTGCCGGTGCCCGCCTCGCCTTCCAGAAACAGCGGCCGTCCCAGTTTGAGCGACAGGAACGTGACCGTGGCCAGCGCCCGCCCGCAGACATAGTCCTGTCCGGCCAGCAGGTCTTGCACCTCGTCGATGGATTGCGGCAACGGCATATGAGTTCCTCCCCTTTCATCGAACCCTGCAACTGGTCCGTGGCGCCGTCAAGGCAAGACGGCGTGACCGCAATCTGTGCAAGTTACAGAGTAATTATGTGCAAGATTGACGGTCATCGCACAAGCTGCGATTGTTTTTGACTGGACCTCCCTTTTACGGATGGGCATGGCTGGCAACATTCGGGGGGCGGATCATCCGGCCTCAGACCGGACGCCAGAACACCGAGATACCAGCACCGATAGTCAGAACACGGGTACAAGTGGCATGAGGCAGCACAAGATCAGGCAGCAGAGCAGGGCTGCAAAGGGTCCGAGTGCCCGAACGCGCCAGTCCGCTGGCAGAACAATGATCCCCGCACCGGACAGACCCGCCTGATGCGCGCGCTGGCAATTCTGACGCAGCGCAACGAAGGGGCGTTTTTACTGGAATGGCTGGCGCATCACCGCGCCATCGGGTTTACAGATTTTCTGGTGTTTTCAAATGATTGCCAGGATGGATCAGACCAGATGCTGGACCATCTTGAGGGGCTGGGCTGGCTGACCCATCTGCGCAATCAGCCCCCCTATGACAAGGCAGGCATCCAGTTTACCGCGCTCAAGACCGCTGCACGCCATCCGCTTTTGCGGCAGGTCGATTGGATCTTGCCGCTGGATATTGACGAATTCGTCAATATCCATATCGGTGATCACAGCCTGACCGCGCTGCTTGCGGCATTACCAGAGGCCACAGCCATCACCCTGACTTGGCGGTTGTTCGGCAATGCCGGAGTGATCGTCTTTGACGACCAGCCCGTCACCGCGCAGTTCACCCGCGCAGCCCCCCCCGTCATCCACTGGCCATGGCGGGCAGCGATGTTCAAAACCCTGTATCGCAATGATGGCACCTATGGCAAACCCGGCGTCCACCGTCCGCGATCACCCGATACCGCCCGTCTGGACGCGGCGCGCTGGTATGATGGGCATGGCCGCGCGCTGCCTGCGCGGTTTCGCCGCGCGGGGCTGTTTTCCCCCTATGGCCGCCCCAATCACGGGCTGGTGCAGTTGAACCATTATCCGCTGGGCGCAATGGAAAGCTATCTGCTGAAGGCCGATCGTGGCCGTGTGAATGTTGCGCAACGCCTTGGCATGGATTACTGGGTGGAGCGGAATTTCAACACGAATGAAGATACCTCGATCCTGACGCAGGCCCCGATGATGCTGGCGGAGCGCCAAAGCCTGTTGGCCGATCCGGTGCTGGCGCGGCTGCACGCCAAGGCGGTTGCGTGGCGCCATGACCGGCTGGCCGCGCTGATGCGCAATGACGATATGCGCGCCTTGATGGGACGCCTGATGATGACGCCGCCCTCGCAACCGCTCAGTCAGGCGCAGGCCGCACCGCTGATTGCCCATGCCCTTGCGGCGCAAGCGGGCAAGGACAACCTCTCCGAGGGGTGAACCGGCCTGCCCCGCAATCGCCTTGAATTGCAGCGGATTCTCCCCAATTTTGCCCTAAACAAAGCCTACTCACCGCCTGGGGTGACATATCCCTCACCCGGCACCATATCCGGCCCTTCACGCGGAACGACCAAGGACACCCAGCAATGTCAGACAGAATACCATTGGCTGACCGGTCTCTTTCCGGATTGAAAAAACACGAATGGCTCAAGCAACTTGCTGAAATTGCAGAAGTTTCAGGCCAGTTCGAGGTGTTGGGAACAAACCATGTCGCCACCCGTATCGATACCTTTACAACCCCGGATGACGACAGCAACAACGATGCCGAGACAACATTGCTGGTCAGCTTTGAAACCATGCAAGGCATCCAGCTGCACTCGGATATCGGCCAGCCGCTGGGCTGGGACATGGTGCGACGGCGCGACTGGTCGCATCTCTGCCTGATCAGCGATGGCGATACATGGTTCCGCGATCCGCAGATCTATGCCCTGTTCGACCGCCTCACCGATGAGGGGTATTTTGAAGAGTTCGGCCGCGTCCTGTTCTACGGCGCCGGTCCGTGCGGCTATGCCGCTGCCGCCTATTCCGTGGCCGCCCCCGGCGCAGTGGTGCTGGCAGTGCAACCGCAGGCCACGCTGGACCCGCGCGTCACCGAATGGGATCACCGCTTCAGCCATATGCGCCGCATCTCCTTTACGGATCGTTACGGCTATGCACCCGATATGCTGGACGCCGCCGCAAAGGCGTTTGTGCTTTATGATCCGGCCGAGGATCTGGACGCGATGCATGCCGCGCTGTTCACGCGCCCCAATGTCACAAAACTCCGCCTGCGCCATATGGGCGACGCGCTGCAAGGTGATCTGATCGAGATGGATATCCTTGACGATCTGCTGATCACCATCGCCGAAGACAGGCTGACCCAGCCCCATTTCGCCCGTTTAGCAAGGGCAAGGCGCGAACACCCGTCCTATCTGCGCAATCTGCTGGGGCATCTGGATGCCGCGCACCGCCCCTATCTGGCCATGCTGATGTGCCGCAACGTGGTTGAACGCATGCATGCCCCGCGCATCCGACGCCGTCTGGACGGGTTGGAGAAATCCGCCGCCGATGGGGAATTCACGCCCCCCCCGCAACGCAACGGGAATGGGAACGGCAATGGCAATGGCAGCAGTACCAGACATCAGCCCATAAGCCGGCTGTAGGACGCGCCTGTTATCGGTGAAAAACGGCCCCAAGGGGCAGAATAAGACGCCGCCCCCTCTGGCTCTGCGCACAGGCTTTGTGTAAGCGAAGCTTATGAGCACCTCAATCACGATCCGCCGCCCCGACGACTGGCACCTGCATCTGCGCGATGGCGCCATGCTGCGCGCTGTCCTGCCCGAAACCGCGCGCCATTTCGCGCGCGCCATCATCATGCCAAATCTGGTGCCCCCCGTGGTCACCGGCGCGCAGGCCGCACAATACCGCGACCGGATCATGGCCGCGCTGCCCGATGGCATGACATTCACGCCGCTGATGACGCTCTATCTGACCGAAGAGACAGACCCCGACGATGTCGCCGCCGCCCATGCCACAGGACTGGTGCGCGCGGTCAAACTCTATCCGGCCGGGGCCACCACCAATTCCGCCTCGGGCGTGCAGGATTTCGACAAGGTCCGCCCCGTCCTGGAACGGATGGCCGAGATCGGCCTGCCACTGTGCTTGCATGGCGAGGTGACGGACCCGGCTGTTGATATCTTTGACCGCGAGGCCGTCTTCATCGACCGCGTGCTGGACAAGGTCCGCCGCGCCACGCCCGGCCTGCGGGTGGTGATGGAACATATCACCACATCCGACGGCGTGGACTATGTCAGATCCGCGCCCAAGGATCTGGCCGCCACGATCACCACGCATCACCTGATCATCAACCGCAACCATATTCTGGTGGGTGGCATCAAGCCGCATTACTACTGCCTGCCTGTCGCCAAACGCGAAAGCCACCGCCTTGCCCTGCGCGCCGCCGCCACCTCTGGCGATGCGCGGTTCTTTCTGGGCACCGATTCCGCGCCGCATGTCGACGCCCTCAAGGAACATGCCTGTGGTTGCGCTGGGTGCTTCACCGCAACCAACACGATGTCGATCCTTGCCCATGTGTTCGAGGATGAAGGCGCATTGGCGCATCTTGAAGCCTTCACAACCCTGAACGGTCCGGGCTATTACCGCCTGCCGGTGAACACAGACCATATCACCCTGACACGCGCCGACACCCCGGTCAGCTTTCCCACCAAAATAGACAGCGCCGATGGCCCGGTCACCCTGTTTGACCCCGGCTTTGCGCTCTATTGGAACGTGACGCCCTGATGCTCATCGTTCTGCAAATACTCAATCGCGACCGCGTCACCTGTGGAACGGTTTGTTTTTGAGTATTTAAGGAACAATGAAGCAGGCAAAGCATTGCAAAGGACAAGACCATGATCCCTTCTTCCTACCCCTCTGCCCAAGACATGGCGCGCCTGACCGCGCGGATGTTGCTGGAAATCAAAGCGGTGCATTTCAACGCGGATGAGCCGTTCATCTTTGCATCGGGCCTGCCCTCACCTGTGTATATCGATTGTCGCAAGCTGATCTCTTACCCGCGTATCCGGTCGACCTTGATGGATTTTCTGACTGTGACGGTCATGCGCAATGCCGGTTTCGAGGCGTTTGACAATATCGCAGGTGGCGAGACCGCGGGGATTCCCTTTGCGGCCCTCGTGGCCGAGCGTATGGCGCTGCCCATGACCTATGTGCGCAAAAAGCCCAAAGGCTATGGCCGCAATGCGCGGATCGAAGGAGCGATGACGGAAGGGCAACGCGTGCTGCTGGTCGAGGATCTGACCACCGATGGCGGATCCAAGCTGAGCTTTGTGGATGCGATCCGCGACACAGGCGCGACTTGTGCCCATACGGCCGTGATCTTTTATTACGGCATCTTTGCGCAAACCGAAAAGGTGCTGGCGGATCACGGTGTGGCACTGCATCATCTGTGCACATGGTGGGATGTCTTGGCCGAAGCGCGGACCTCGGGCGCTTTTGATGACACAACGATGGCCGAGGTTGAAGCTTTCCTCACAGCCCCCGATGCCTGGCGCGCGGCGCGGGCGGACCATTAGCCAGCGGCACCATCAGCCCGCACATAGCCGCGCCGCAGATACCTGCTCTGATCTGCGCGAAACCCTGGGCCGGTCTGGCACAAATCCGCCTGCCGCATGGCGGCGATGTGATGGCGGCCGATCAAGATATTGACGCCTGCAGCCGGCTTGCCGCAACATATACCGCAAAACACCGGCTTGGAGATTTTGCACAGGCTATCCCCAGAGATATACAATTTGCGATTCAGCACCGCGCTTTCTATGACAAGGGGCTTGGGATGGCGGGGCCTGCGATGGCTTAGGATGACGGGAACGAGCATGAACAATCTATCGATTTTTAACGCGACCGGCACCGTGGTGCAGGATGCCACGACGATGCCCCATTCCATCGAGGCCGAACAGCAGCTTCTGGGTGCGATTCTGACCAATAATGATGTCTATGATCGCGTGGCCAGCATCATCGGCGCGCAGCATTTCTATGATCCGGTTCATGCCCGCATCTATGAGGTGGCCGCAGCCCGTATCGCCAAGAACAACCTCGCCTCGCCGGTGACACTCAAGGCGTTTTTCGAGGGCGACCCCGGCCTTGAGGAACTGGGCGGTCCGTCCTATCTGGCGCGGTTGGCGGGGGCGGCTATCTCGGCCTATGCGGTGCGCGATTATGCGCAGATGATCTATGATCTGGCGATCCGGCGCGAATTGATGGGGCTGGGGCGCGACATTGCCGCCAAGGCGGCCAAGGTCGATATCGCGTCAGAACCGCGCGAACAGATCGTCGAGGCGGAACAGGCGCTTTATAAACTCAGCGAACAGGGCAAGACCGATAGCGGGTTTCAATCCTTTTTGCGCGCGGTGACCGATGCGGTGAATGTGGCCAATGCGGCCTATCAGCGCGAAGGCGGGCTGGCGGGGGTCTCTACCGGGCTGGTGGATCTGGACAAGAAACTGGGCGGGCTGCACAAATCCGACCTTCTGATCCTTGCGGGCCGCCCGTCGATGGGCAAAACATCCCTAGCGACGAATATCGCCTTCAACGTGGCCAAAGCCTATAAGCGCGGCATTCTGCCCGATGGCCATGAAGGCACGGTCGAGGGGGGCGTTGTCGGCTTTTACAGCCTTGAGATGAGCGCCGAACAGCTGGCCGCCCGCATCCTGTCTGAAGCTGCCGAAGTGCCCAGCGAACAGATCCGGCGCGGCGATATGACCGAGGTTGAATTCCGCCGCTTTGTCGAGGCCGCCAAATCGCTGGAAGCCTGCCCGCTTTTCATCGATGACACGCCTGCGCTGCCGATCAGCCAATTGGCCGCCCGCGCCCGTCGCCTGAAGCGCACCCACGGGCTGGACGTGCTGATCGTGGACTATCTGCAACTGGTGCGCGGCGCAGGCAAATCCGAAAACCGCGTGAACGAAATCAGCGAGATCACGATGGGCCTCAAGGCGATTGCCAAAGAGCTGAACATCCCGGTCATCGCGCTGTCACAGCTCAGCCGTCAGGTGGAAAACCGCGAGGACAAACGCCCGCAACTGAGCGATCTGCGCGAATCCGGTTCGATCGAACAGGATGCCGATGTGGTGATGTTCGTGTTCCGTGAGGAATATTACAAGGAACGCGAAAAACCCGGCGATCACGAGTTGGACAAAATGGCCACATGGCAGGCCGAGATGGAACGCCTGCATGGCAAGGCCGAGGTTGTCATCGGCAAACAGCGCCACGGCCCCATCGGCACGGTCGAGTTGAGCTTTGAGGGCCGCTTTACCCGCTTTGGCAATCTGGTCAAAGCCTGGCAGCAGGGCAGCGGCGAGGATGTGGGCTTTTAGGCCGCGCACCGTTAAAAAAAGGGGGGCTGTCTGCCCCCCGCCCCTGCGGGCCTCCCCCCGAGGATATTTGCCGCAATGAGATGCAGCGCGGGCCGCCTGCGGCTTCTTCTTGCCAAAAATATCCATCCACGCCGCCAGCCCCCTGCGCGCGGGCCGTTTTGGTCTTGACCTCAGGGCGCGGCATGCCACAACGGCGCCATGACAGCAGCCACTTTGACCATTGATCTTGATGCACTTGTCGCCAATTGGCGGGCGCTTGATGCCGCCTCGGGGGCGGGTGTTGAAACGGCTGCGGTGATCAAGGCCGGGGCTTACGGTCTGGGTGCTGCGCGTGTTGGCCGGGCTTTGGCGCAAGCGGGCGCGCGACAGTTTTTTGTGGCCGTGACCGAAGAGGCCGCGCAACTGCGCGAGGCGCTTGGACCGGGGCCGGAGATCAACGTGTTTTCCGGCCATATGCCCGGTGATACCGACCGCATTCATGACTTGCGCCTGATCCCGATGATCAATTCCATCGACCAGATGCTGCGCCATGTCGAGGCACTGCCCGGCCATGCCTTTGGTGTGCAACTGGATAGCGGCATGAACCGTCTGGGGATGGAGCCGGCCGAATGGGCCGCGCTGCGCGATATCGCGCTGGGGCAGAATATCACCCTGATCATGTCGCATCTGGCCTGTGCGGATGCGCCTGATCATCCCATGAATGCCGCCCAACTGGCCAGTTTCCGGTCCATGACCGATGGGCTGGATGTGCCCCGGTCACTGGCGGCCACGGGGGGGATCCTGCTGGGGCCGGACTATCATTTCGATCTGACACGCCCCGGTATCGGGCTGTATGGCGGGGCACCCTTTACCCAAGCGCAGGCTGTGGCCCATGTCAGCCTTCCGGTGATCCAGACCCGCATGGTCGCCGCGGGCGAGACTGTTGGCTATGGCAACACATGGACAGCCACGGCCCCGATAAAGCTGGCAACGGTGGCTGCAGGCTATGCCGATGGCATCCACCGCATCATGGGGCAGCAGTTGCAGCTTTATGCAGGTGACATCCCCTGCCCTGTGCGTGGCCGGATTTCGATGGATCTGATCACCGTGGATATCACCCATTTGCCCGAAGAACCGCCCGCGCTGGATCTGTTGAACCATATCCAGACTGTCGATACGCTGGCCGATCTGTCCGGCAGCATCGGCTATGAGATGCTGACCGCGCTGGGCAACCGCTACCTGCGGCGATATAAAAGCGCATGATGCTGATATCCCCTTTTACGGCCCTGCTTGCGGCTTTGGGCAGGTCCGTGCTGATGCTGCTGGCCGCCATCGGGCGTTTTGCCATTTTTACGGGGCAGACCATCAGCCATCTGGTGCGCCCGCCGTTTTATCCGCGTGAGTTCCTCAACGCCCTGATGCAGATCGGCTTTTTCTCATTGCCTGTGGTGGGTCTGACGGCGCTGTTCACGGGTGGCGCGCTGGCCTTGCAGATCTATGCCGGCGGTGCGCGCTTTTCGGCCGAGGCGGTGGTGCCGCAGATCGTGGCCATCGGCATGGTGCGCGAGCTTGGCCCCGTTCTGGTGGGTTTGATGATTGCGGCGCGGGTGACATCCAGCATCGCCGCCGAGATCGCCACAATGAAAGTGACCGAACAGATTGATGCGCTGGTGACCCTGTCCACCCATCCGATGAAATACCTCACCCTGCCCCGCGTTCTGGCGGCGACACTGGTGATGCCGGTTCTTGTGGGGGTGGGCGATATCATCGGCATTTTCGGCGGTTTTCTGGTCGGGACAGAGCGGTTGGGCTTTAACGCCACCACCTATCTGAAAAATACCGCCGATTTTCTGGAGATGCGCGATATCGTGTCATCATTGGCCAAGGGCGCGGTCTTTGGCTTTATCGCGGCCTTGATGGGGTGTTATTACGGGATGAACTCAAGCCGGGGCGCCATGGGCGTGGGACGCGCCACCAAAGGCTCTGTTGTGGCGGCGGCGGTGTTGATTCTTGCGGCCAATTTCATTCTGACAGAGGCGTTTTTCTCGGCATGATCAGGATGACGGATGTGCACAAGGCGTTCGGATCAAATCGCGTGTTGCGCGGTGTCGATCTGCATATCCCCAAGGGCACCTCCATGGTGATCATCGGCGGCTCTGGCACCGGAAAATCAGTGGCGTTGAAATGCGTGCTTGGCCTTGTCACCCCCGATAGCGGCCTGATCGAGGTGGACGGGGCCGATACCCGCAAGGGGGATCGTGATGCCTTTCTCGCGCGGTTCGGGATGCTGTTTCAGGGCGGTGCCCTGTTTGATTCGCTCCCCATCTGGCAGAATGTGGCCTTTCGCCTGATGCGCGGCGCGCTGAAGCGCCCCAAGGCCGAGGCGCGCGAAATCGCGATTGAAAAGCTGCGCCGCGTTGGTCTGAAACCCGATGTGGCCGATAAATTGCCAGCCGAGCTGTCGGGGGGCATGCAAAAACGCGTGGGCCTTGCCCGCGCCATCGCAGCCGAACCCGAGATCATCTTTTTTGATGAACCCACCACCGGGCTGGATCCGATCATGTCCGGCGTGATCAACGAGCTGATCCGCGAAATCGTGACCGAGATGGGCGCGACCGCCATGACCATCACCCATGATATGACATCGGTGCGCGCGATTGCCGATAATGTGGCAATGTTGCATGATGGGGTGATTAAATGGACGGGTCCGGTGACGGATATGGACACTTCAGGCGATCCTTTTCTTGATCAATTCATCCATGGCCGCGCCGATGGGCCGATAGAGGCGGTGCGATGACGGGTCTGTTTGAACCCAATCCCATCTTGCTGGCCTATCTGGCCCTGAAAACCACGCTCTATCTGCCTGTTATTCTGGCGCTTGCGCTGCTGCGCGTCCTGATCGCCACAGGCCCTGCGCGGGCGATGGCCGGGGTTGCCATCGCGGTGGCGGTATTGGGCATTGCGGCCCGTTTTGTCCCCCCGATGATCGGATTATCGGGCGGCACGCTGGCCAAATCCGCCTATGCGGTGGCGAATGCGGGGGGCGGTATGGCCATTGTGCTGGCCGCGTCCCTGCCCTTGGCGATTTCGGCGGTGCTGCCCGGACGCCGCTGGCGGGTTCTGGATGCGCTGCATGTGCTTTTGATCTCGGCACTGTTTGTAATGTGGCTTTTGGCACAATAAGCCGGTGGCGCGCCCCACTCCCTGTTTGACGCAGGCCAGCGGCTGGGGCATCACTGCGCTATGGCAAAACCCAATAGCTTTTCATGCAACGCTTGCGGTGCATCCTTTAACAAATGGTCCGGGCGTTGTGACGCCTGCGGCGCATGGAACACGATTGTCGAGGAAAGCCCCCTGTCGGCTGGCCCTGCGTCAAAATCATTGGGGGCGAGGCGCGGCTCTCCGATCCGTCTGACAGATCTGGCCACCGAAGAGGCGCCGCCACCGCGCACCAATTCCGGCATATCCGAGCTGGACCGCGTGCTGGGCGGCGGGCTGGTGCCATCCAGTGCGATTCTGGTCGGCGGTGATCCGGGGATCGGCAAATCCACCTTGCTGCTACAGGCGGCGGCGCGCTTTGCGCAGGCCGGGCTCAAGACGATCTATGTCTCGGGCGAGGAGGCATCGGCGCAGGTGCGGATGCGCGCGCAACGGCTGGGGCTGGGCGATGCGCCTGTGCAACTGGCCGCAGCCACCAATCTGCGCGACATCCTGACCACGCTGGAGACGGAAAAGCCGAAACTGGCGGTGATTGATTCGATCCAGACGATGTGGGCCGACAATGTCGAAAGCGCGCCGGGATCGGTCAGCCAGGTGCGCGCGGCCGCGCATGAGCTGACCAGCTTTGCCAAACGCCGCGACATGTCGGTGATCCTGGTGGGCCATGTCACCAAGGACGGGCAGATCGCCGGCCCCCGCGTGGTGGAACATATGGTTGATACCGTGCTTTACTTTGAAGGGGAGCGTGGGCACCAGTTCCGCATTCTGCGCGCCGTCAAGAACCGCTTTGGCCCAGCCGATGAGATCGGGGTATTCGAGATGACAGGCGCGGGGCTGGCCGAGGTGCTGAACCCCTCGGCGCTGTTTTTGTCAGAACGCGGCACGCCCAGCCCCGGATCGGTTGTTTTTGCAGGCGTGGAAGGCACCCGCCCGCTATTGGTTGAATTTCAGGCGCTGGTCGCGCCATCGCCGCATTCACAGCCCCGCCGCTCTGTTGTGGGTTGGGATGGCGGGCGGCTGGCGATGATCTTGGCTGTGCTTGAGGCGCGGTGCGGCATCCCCTTTGCCGGGCTGGATGTTTACCTGAATGTCGCAGGCGGCATGAAGGTGACAGAACCCGCCGCTGATCTGGCGGTGGCGGCCGCCCTGTTGAGTGCGCGGGAAGATGCTGCTTTGCCCGCCGAAACCGTGATTTTCGGCGAAATCAGCCTGTCCGGCGCGCTCCGCCCGGTCAATCAGACGGAAAACAGGTTGAAAGAAGCGCAAAAACTTGGTTTCACAGCGGCCATCGCGCCCTCGGGCGGCAAAGCAAGCGGCGATACCGGCATGAAGCTGACACAGTTGCGTGATCTGACGGCTTTCGTGGGTGAAGTTTTCGGCGCGGGCTAGCGCTTTTAGGCAAGGAACGGGACGAATATGGACGGCTTTACCCTTATCGATGGCGTTGTCGGCGCCATCATCGTGGTCTCTGCACTTTTGGCCTATAGCCGCGGTTTCGTCCGCGAGGCGCTGGCCATCGCGGGCTGGATTGCGGCCGCCTTCGTGGCCTTCATGTTTGCCCCCAGCGTGCAACCGCTGGTCAAGGAAATCCCCGTGATCGGCGCGATGATCGCCGATAGCTGCGAATTGTCCATCATTGCGGCCTTTGGCGGTGTTTTCGCGCTGGCGCTGGTGGTGGCATCGCTGTTCACGCCGCTGTTTTCCAGCCTTGTGCAACGCTCGGTTCTGGGCGGGGTTGATCAGGGGGCGGGTTTTCTGTTCGGGGTGCTGCGCGGTATCCTGCTGGTTGCTGTGGCGTTTTTCGCTTATGACACCGTTGTCAGCGCCCAGCAGGTTGCCATGATCGATGAAAGCCGCTCGGCCCGCGTTTTTGCCAATCTGACCGGCCAGATCGGCGAAAGGAACCCTGATCAGGCGCTGGGCTGGATCGCGCAGCAATATGAGAACCTTGTCGGTGTCTGCGAAGCGCCGTAACAATCACCACCTGCCGTGCCATCACCTGCCCTGTTCAACCGGGGCTTTCGGTATTATGTGATCCTTTCGTGACACTGCCGCTTTGACCCCTTAAGAGAGGGCAGAGCGACGCCCTTCGGATTCGGAGCCCCACCTTGTCCAAACTGATGCCCCCCGCACATCCTTTCGATTTTGACGCCTATGGTGACGATGACGGCGATACCCTGCATGAAGAATGCGGCGTGTTCGGCGTTCTGGGCGTGACCGATGCGGCCAATTTCGTGGCCCTTGGCCTGCACGCCCTGCAACATCGCGGCCAGGAGGCGGGCGGCATTGTCTGCCATCACCCTGAATACGGCTTCAACTCGGCGCATCGCTTTGGCTATGTGCGCGACAGTTTCACCTCCCAGACGCTGATGCAAACCCTGCCCGGCCCTTTGGCCATCGGGCATGTGCGCTACTCCACCGCCGGATCGAAAGGGGCCGTTATCCGTGACGTGCAGCCCTTCTTTGGCGAGTTTTCGATGGGCGGCGCTGCCATTGCCCATAACGGCAATATCACCAATGCCGATGCCCTGCGCCGCGAATTGATCGAGCGTGGATCGATTTTTCAATCCAGTTCCGACAGCGAATGCATCATCCACCTTATGGCGCGGTCCCTGCAACAAAACATCCCCGAACGGATGGAGGACGCGTTGCGCCGGGTGGAGGGGGCGTTTTCCATCGTGGCCATGACCCGCTCCAAGCTGATCGGCGTGCGCGATCCGCTGGGCGTGCGCCCCTTGGTGCTGGGCAAAGTGGCCGATGGCTGGGTGCTCTCGTCCGAGACTTGCGCGCTGGATATCATCGGGGCAGAGTTCATCCGCGAGGTTGAACCCGGCGAAATGGTCGTGATCGACGAGAAGAACGGGCTGGAAAGCCGCTTTCCCTTCCGCCGCCAGTCACCGCGGTTCTGTATCTTCGAACATGTCTATTTCTCGCGCCCTGACAGCATCATCGGCGGGCGCTCTGTCTATGAAACGCGCCGCCAGATCGGTGTGGAACTGGCCCGCGAAGCGCCGCAAGACGCTGATCTGGTCTGTCCGGTGCCCGATAGCGGCACACCGGCAGCGATCGGCTTTGCCCATGAAAGCGGCATCCCCTACGGCATGGGGATCATCCGCAACCAATATATGGGCCGCACCTTCATCGAGCCGACCGAAAGCATCCGCAACATGGGGGTGCGCCTGAAGCTGAATGTGAACCGCGCCCTGATCCGGGGCAAGCGGGTCATTCTGGTGGACGATTCGGTTGTGCGCGGCACCACCAGCCGCAAGATCAAGGAAATGATCCTTGATGCCGGCGCCGCCGAGGTGCACTTCCGCATCGCCTCGCCCCCCACCCAGTGGCCGTGCTTTTACGGTGTCGACACACCGCAGCGCGACAAGCTGCTGGCCGCCACCATGTCCGAGGAAGAAATGCGCCAGCATCTGGCGGTGGACAGCCTCAAATTCATCTCGCTTGATGGTCTCTACCGCGCCGCAGGCGAGGCGCAGGGCCGCAACAGCAAATGCCCGCAATATTGCGATGCCTGCTTTTCAGGGGAATATCCCGTGGCCCCGTCCGATATGATCGCCAAGGGTTTCCAGCTGAAGGCCGCGGAATAAGGAATCATCCGCATGTGATGATTGCGCCCGCCCAAAGCATTCCGGCTGTGATCGGGGACCGGGGGGGCTGCGCCTGTCGAACAGCATTGCTTTGGGCAAACCTTGGTCAGACCTATGGCAAGGCTTCGCGCATGAATGGGCAAATTCATGCCGCACCGCAGAAAACAGCCCTTTCACCCGCTGATCAGCCATGGCACATGCGCCCCTGTTCCACCGGAACAGCACAGAGCCATCACATAAAAGACAATCATATCCTGACAGATACTGATTGCAGGAAGATCAACCATAATGAGCGCAGAAGACACAACAACCCCGGCCACCGCCGAAACCCACTCCGCCGCCACGCTGCCGGAACGGCTGCCCCTTGATGGCATCACCCTGCTGGGCACCGTGGTCGCCGGTGACGCCTCGCGCGTGATGATCCGCCTGTCAAATGGCACCATCCAGCAGCTTCGCATTGGCGAAACCATCGGCAACGCCACCATCGCGGCGATCGAGCCGGGACTGATCCACATGATCCGCAACGGCGAGACCCGGCGCCTTGCCATGCCCTGAGCCATGCTTCGCGCGCCCCCTTGACCTTGGCTGCACAGTCCCGCACACCGCGCAGAACCAAGGCCATTGAGGAAAATTGACATGTCCGAGAAAATCGCCCTGATCACCGGTGCTTCACGCGGGCTTGGTGCCGCATTTGCCGAAGCGCTGGCACCAAGCCATCATATCGTGGCCGTCGCCCGCACCACAGGTGCGCTGGAAGAGCTGGACGACCGGATCAAGGCCGCTGGCGGACAGGCGACACTGGCCCCGATGGACATCACCAAACCGGATGCGATGGCGCAGCTCTGCCGTTCGATCCATGATCGCTGGGGCAAGGTCGATCTCTGGGTGCATACGGCGATCCATGCCGCCCCCCTCTCCCCCGCCAACACCATCGACGCGCGCGACTGGGACAAATCCGTAGCCTGCAACGTCACCGCAACCGGCCAGTTGATCCCCTATGTCGCGCCGTTGCTGGGGCAAAGCGGCACCGCCTTGTTCTTTGACGATCCGCGCGCGGGCCAGAAATTCTTTGGCGCCTATGGTGCCACCAAAGCGGGCCAGATCGCATTGGCGCAAAGCTGGGCGGCCGAATCCGTCAAAACCGGGCCGCAGGTCCAGATCCTGACCCCCGCCCCCATGGCCACCGCCACGCGCGCGCGGTTTTTCCCCGGCGAGGATCGTAGCCCATTGGCCAGCCCCCGCGCCGAAGCCACGCGCCTGCTGGCCGGTCTGTCGTGACAACTGTGCTTCATTGTTCTGAAAATACTCAAAGCGCCGCCCCCCGCCAGATGCCCCCCGTTTGAGGGGATGTCTGATTCGAGTATTTCCGGAACAATGAAGCCATAGCCCAACCTGCTTGCCCCGCCTGCCTGCTTGCCCCCGTAGGCCTGCTCCTCTACATCATGAAAAACGGCAGATCGGGGCAGACATGCGCATTCTTATTACCAATGATGACGGAATCAACGCGCCGGGTCTGGCTGTGCTGGAACAGATCGCCATGGATCTGGCAGGGCAGGATGGCACGGTCTGGGTGGTGGCGCCCGCGTTCGAGCAATCCGGCGTGGCCCATTGCATCAGCTACACCCATCCGATGATGATCGCAAAACTGGGCGAGCGCCGCTTTGCCGCCGAGGGCAGCCCCGCGGATTGTGTGCTGGCCGGTCTGCATGACGTGATCGAGGGAGAACGCCCCGATCTGGTGCTGTCAGGTGTGAACCGGGGCAATAACTCGGCAGAGAACGCGCTGTATTCCGGAACCCTTGGCGGCGCGATGGAAGCGGCTTTGCAAGGCATTCCTGCCATGGCCCTGTCGCAATATCTGGGACCGTCCAATTTTGCAGCCCCCGATCCGTTCGAGGCGGCGGCGGTGCATGGCGCGGACCTGATCCGCAAACTTCTGGCTGCAACGCCCGCAGACGATGCCGATTACCGCACCTTCTACAATATCAACTTCCCCCCCGTTCCGGCGGCTGATGTGCGCGGGTTGCGCGTTGTTCCCCAAGGGTTCCGCCGCAACACCCGCTTTTCGGTAGAGCCGCATCTATCGCCGTCCGGGCGGCGGTTCTTGTGGATCAGGGGCGGCGAACAACATGTCCCCACCCTGCCCGGCACCGATGCGGCGGTGAACCTTGAGGGCTATATCTCGGTCACGCCGATGCGGGCGGATCTGACAGCACATGACCTGCTGGACGGTCTGAAAGGCATCGAATGACCGATGAGGCGGAACGCAAAATGCAGTTCCTCTATGCCCTGCGCTCCAAGGGGGTAACGGACAGCCGGGTGCTGACTGCGATGGAAAAGATTGACCGTGGCCCCTTCATCCGTGGTATCTTTGCCAATCGTGCCTATGAGGACATGCCCTTGCCCATCGCCTGCGGGCAGACCATCAGCCAGCCCTCGGTTGTCGGTCTGATGACACAGGCCTTGCAGGTCTCGGCGCGCGACACGATCCTTGAGGTGGGCACAGGGTCCGGGTATCAGGCGGCGATCCTGTCGCAGCTGGCGCGCCGCGTCTATACTGTGGATCGTCACCGCCGCCTTGTCCTTGAGGCGCGCGCGATATTTGAAAGCTTGCAACTGAGCAATATCACCGCCTTTACCGCGGATGGCAGCCACGGATTGCCCGATCAGGCCCCGTTTGATCGTATCCTTGTGACCGCTGCCGCCGAAGACCCGCCCGGCCCCCTCTTGGCCCAATTGAAAATCGGCGGTATCATGGTGTTGCCGGTGGGACAGTCTGATACAGTGCAAAGCCTGATCCGCGTGACCCGCCATGAAAGCGGTTTTGAGTATGACGAGTTGCGCCCGGTCCGGTTTGTGCCTTTGGTCGAAGGGTTAGGGCGTGAGTGACGATGTCGTGACAATTTGGTCAAGATAGACAACAGGCGGGCCAATATGCCCCATAACAACCAAGCCCCGCCGCAAGGGGCGCGACAGAGGAAATCGAGATGACCCATCAGAGCCGTCCCGCCCCACTGCTTATTGTTGGCCTGGGCTATAGGTTTCTTGGCGACAATCTGCGCCGGATTCTGCTGACAGGGACCGCGCTGAGCCTGCTTGCCGCCTGTGACGGGCCGCTGGATTTTGACATGCGCGGGAATTTTGGCAATACGCTGGATACAGCCGAAGCGGCGCGGCAACCTGTGGCCAACCGCCCCGCCCCGGACGCCCGTGGCGTGATTTCCTACCCCAATTATCAGGTGGCTGTTGCCCGCCGCGGCGACAGCGTAACCGATGTGGCCAGCCGGATCGGGATCAGTGCCGAGGAATTGGCCCGCTTCAACGGGATGCGGCCTGCAGATATGCTGCGCCCTGACGAGGTGCTGGCCCTGCCGAGGCGCGTGGCCGAACCATCGCCCGCAACGGGTGGTGCCGGCACGATACAGCCACCGGGAACAGACATCACCGCGCTGGCCAATAGCGCGATCGACCGCTCTGACGCCGCTGCCGTCAGCACGACCACCCTGCCACCGCTGACAGGAAGCGCAACACCTGCAGCAGCCCCCGCAGCCACACCGCGCCCACAGGTCGGGATCGAACCAACGCGCCATCAGGTGCGACGGGGCGAGACAGCCTTTACCATTTCACGGCTGTATAATGTTTCGGTCCGGTCTTTAGCCGAATGGAACGGGCTGGGCGCTGATTATACAATCCGGGAAGGTCAGTATTTGCTGATCCCGGTGCCCGATACCAACGCCCCTGCACGCCCCGCCGCAGCGGTGGCCGCGGCTGTGCCCGCCCCCGGCGCGGGTTCGCCCACACCGGTGCCGCCATCCGCCGCAACACCGCTGCCGCAGGAAACCACGCGCCCGGCAGCGGCGCCGGCCCCGCCCACCACGGCGCCTGACCTTGGCACGACCCAGTCCACACCGGCACGCAGCGCACAGCTGGCCACGCCGGTTCAGGGCACCATCATCCGCGACTATCAGAAAGGCCGCAATGACGGTCTGGATATTCAGGCCCCCTCCGGCACGGCCATCGTTGCGGCGGAAGCTGGCACCGTTGCCGCGATCACCGCCAGCGCGGATCAGATCCCGATCATCGTGATCCGCCATCCTGACAATTTGCTGACGGTCTATGCCAATGTGGAAGGTGCAGTGGTGAAAAAGGATGACCGGGTGACGCGCGGCCAGAAGATTGCGCAGATCCGGTCCGGGTCATCAAACTATCTGCATTTTGAGGTGCGCAAAGGTTTTGACAGTGTTGATCCGACCCCCTACCTCGCCCCGCGTTAACCTATAAACGGGCGGCGGATGCGGGCTGTGGGGCTGTATAATGAGTATTTATGGAACAATGAAAGGCCGCGGCCTGTCAGGCGCAGGGTTCCCGGAACTGATGGTGACAGCGGTGGTGCGGCGCAGAGGCGCCGATCAGCCTGCGGACAGGCGCACACCTTCGCGGCCCGCCAGATCCGTCACGAATTGCCATGCGACCCGCCCCGAACGCGCACCCCGCGTGGCCTGCCATTCGATCGCTTCGGCGCGCAAGCGGTCTTTGGCGATATCGATCCCGAATGCCGCGCAATAGCCATCGATCATCGCCAGAAACTGATCCTGATCGCAGGCATGAAAGCCAAGCCACAGCCCGAACCGGTCTGACAGCGACACTTTCTCTTCCACCGCCTCAGAGGGGCTGATGGCGCTGGAGCGTTCATTCTCGATCATGTCGCGGGGCATCAGATGGCGGCGGTTGGAGGTGGCATAGAACAGCACGTTCTCGGGCCGCCCCTCGATCCCGCCATCCAGCACGGCCTTGAGCGATTTGTAATGCTGGTCATCATGGCTGAAGGACAGATCATCGCAAAACAGGACAAAACGCTCTGGCCGCACCCGCAACAGATTGAGCAGGCGTGCCACGGATGGCAGATCCTCGCGCTGTAATTCCACCAATTTAAGCGGCAGATCCCTTGCCATAACTTCGGCATGCACCGCTTTGACAAGGCTTGATTTTCCCATCCCGCGCGCGCCCCAAAGCAGGGCATTGTTGGCCGGTAAGCCACGCGCGAATTGCAACGTGTTGTCCAGCAATGTGTCACGCGACCGATCCACGCCCACCAGCAGGTTGAGCGCAACGCCCGCGATCTGCGCCACCGGTTCAAGGCGGTCAGGATCGACATGCCAGACAAAGGCTTCGGCCGCGTGGAAATCCGGGGCGGTGGACGGGGCGGGCGCCAGCCGCTCCAACGCCTCGGCGATACGTTTCAGGGCTTTGACACTCACTTCGGCTTGTCCTCGGCATCCGTTTCGTTTGCCAGATCTTCATCGAATTCACGCATCAAAGGATCGTCAAACGCGTCTTCATCATCGTAATAGCCTTCCGCGCGCAGATGCTCTTCGCGCTTTGTCTCAACCCGGCGCACCAGAAAGATGGAGATCTCGTAAAGACCGTAGACCACGACGAACAGGATCACCTGCGTAATGACATCGGGCGGTGTCACCAGGGCAGCCAGTAGCAAAATCGCAACAACGGCATATTTGCGCACATTGCCCAGCCCTTCGGAACTGACCAGCCCGGCCTTGCCCAGCAAGGTCAGCAGCACAGGCAGCTGGAAGCACAGGCCGAAGGCCACAATAAACTTGATGGTCAGGTTCAGATATTCCTGCGCGGACCCCTGAAAGGCGATCCCGGCAACGGCGCTATCTGTCGGATCACCTTCCCCGAAAATCGATCCCGGTTGTTGAAATCCGAGGAAGAAGTTGAACGCCAGCGGCGTGACAACATAAAATGCGAATGCTGCCCCCAGAAAAAACATGAAGGGCGACGCCAGCAGGAACGGCAAAAACGCCCCCTTCTCATTCTTGTAAAGGCCGGGCGCCACAAACCGCCACATCTGATAGGCGATATAGGGAAAGGACAACATCAGCCCGCCCATCAGCGAGATCGAGATGGCCACAAAGAAACCTTCTTGCAGGCGGATCAGGATCAGACCGCAATCCTCATGACCGCGTTCCGCCATGGCCGTGCAGAGCGGATTGGTCAGAAAGTTAAAAATCGGGTTCCACACGGTGAAACAGATGATCATGGCGATGATAAAGGCCACGATCGAATGGATCAGACGGTTGCGCAATTCTGCCAGATGCTCGATCAGCGGGGCGCTGCTGTCATCAATCTCATCTTGTTTGGTCATGATCTACTCTTGCGCCATCTAGTCTTGTGCCTGCGAACCGGCTGTTTTCTTGGCTTTGGGCGCGGCTGGGGCTTTGGCCTTGGCAGCGGGCTTGGCAGCCGTCTTGGAGGCGGGTTTTGTGCCGGCCTTCGCTGCAGCCGGCTTTGCTGTTACCGTTTTTGTTGTGGCCGCTTTTTTTGTGGCCGCTTTCGTGGTGCTTGGCTTTGCTGTGGCCGCCTTTGCCGCATCGGTTTGAGATGTCGCAGCCGCTGTTTTGGCCGCCTCAGCCTTGCGGTCCAACGCCGCTGCCGATGTCTGCTCGCGCAGCTTTGCCGCCGCCTCGGCACGATCCGCCGCCAGCTTGGCGGTCTCCGAGCCGGGCTTCCATGATTTCAGCTCATCGGTTGCTTCGCGGATCTTGTCCAAACCCATCTTCTTCGGGTCCGCCACTGATTTCAGGCTTTTCGCCACATCGCGCACACCCGATTCGTCCGCGGCATCTTCCATCGCGCGGCTGAATTCCCGCGCCATGCCCCGCGCCTTTCCGACAAAACGGCCGACATTGCGAAACAGCATCGGCAGGTCTTTGGGACCAACGACGATCAGGGCGACAATGCCGATCAGCAGCAGCTCGGTCCAGCCCAGGTCGAACATATCTTAGACCTTGTCTTTTTCTTCATCCGGCGTGACGTTCTTTGCGGCCTCGCCGGTGCCGTCTTCCAGTTCCTTGCTGCTGTCACTCACGCCTTTCTTGAAGGCCGTGATCCCTTTACCAACTTCACCCATCAACGAGCTGATCTTGCCGCGCCCGAACAGCACCAGCACGACCACCGCGATCAGCAAAAGACCCGGAAGTCCAATATTGTTCAGCATTGCAGTTCTCCCTTGTTTGACGCCAGCATGAAAAACCTTGCCCATACCTGGCGCCGTCATGGTTCACATCTAATGACGATCAGCGCCGGTTGGAAGAACCAATACAGCGCGGAACCGGGGTTTTTACGCCACCAAAGAAGGATGGCGCGGATCACGGCCCGATTCTGCCGCCAAACCAGTCACCCGCTGCGCATCTTCTTGCCTTAAATATCCCCGCCGGAGGCATCGCGGCCTGCAAAACCATGCCCCGTTGTCCCCCGCAGGGCATCAGCGCCGCGGAAACACAAAGCATCTGTCCCGGCGGATCATCAGCCAAAGCGCTTTGCCGGGACTGGGCAGAAAGACATTCGGCACCGTCGCCTTGAGGATCGAGCCGTCATGATCCATGCGGAACTCCACAAGGCTTTCGCTGCCCATAAAACGGGCGCGCACCACCTCGCCCCGCGCGGCCACGCCATCTTGTGCTGTCGGGTTGGGGCCACGACCGCCGCGATCAAGGTCGATCTTGATGTGCTGCGGACGAATCACGATCTCCACCTCGGCCCCGTCCGGCACGCCGGGGGCCAGAAACTGGCCAAAGGGCGTATCCGTCAGCGCGCCTTGAACAACACCTCTTATCACATTGATATCACTGAAAAACGCCACCGAGTCACGATCCTTGGGGGCATTGTAGATATTATAAGGTGCCCCGCGCTGCACGATGCAACCATCGCGCATCAGGGCGATTTCATCGGCCATGCGCATGGCTTCATCGGGTTCATGGGTGACCAGCAGAACCGCTGCATCCTCCTGTTTGAGGATATCAAGCGTCTGGTCGCGGATGTCATCGCGCAGGCGATTGTCCAACCCCGAGAACGGCTCGTCCATCAGCATAATGCGCGGGCGCGGGGCCAGAGCGCGCGCCAGCGCAACGCGTTGCTGTTCGCCACCAGAAAGCGAGTGCGGATAGGCATCGATGAATCGCGCCATCCCGACCCGCCGCAACAGGTCTTCGACCCGCGCGCGGCGCGCATCGCGTGGCCCTTTGAGGCCAAAGGCCACGTTTTCGGCCACGCTGAGATGCGGAAACAGGGCAAAATCCTGAAACATCAGCCCGATTGCCCGGCGCTCGGGCGGCACCCGGAACACCGTGTCGCAAATCAGGTTTCCGTCTACCCAGATTTCACCGGAATCCTGCATCTCAACCCCCGCAATCATCCGCAAGGTGGTCGATTTGCCGCAGCCCGATGGGCCGAGCAGGCAGGTCACCTGCCCCGGCATCACCGTCAGCGAGACATCATTGACCACCGCAACACCATCGAAACGGCGCATCAGATTGCGGATTTCGAGCCGGGGAACAAGGCCGGCAACCGGCTGGGCGGGGGGCTTGGTCACGCGGGTAATTCCGATCATTACAGTCGGGAACGGCCTTAGCAGGGGCGGCGCGGTGCTGCAAGCCTGTGTGCTATCCATGCAAGGCGCAAAGGGGGGCTGCCGCCCCCCTGCCCCCCCGCGGATATTTCCGGCAAGAAGATGCAGCGCGGTCCTGCGCCTGCTGTTCTGCCCGATCAGGCCCGATCAGGCCCGATCAGATGGTGGCGTTGGTGGCCCCGCCATCAAGCAGGATGTTCTGCCCCACGATGAAACCGGCATGGGTGGAGCATAAAAAGGCACAGGCCGCGCCGAATTCCTCGGCTGTGCCATAGCGGCCGACCGGCAGGCTGGCCGCGCGGCGGGCGCGCGCCTCTTCCAGCGAGATGCCTTGCGCCTTGGCCACACCGCCATCCAGCGCATCGGCCCGATCCGTGGCATGGATGCCCGGCAAAAGGTTATTGATCGTCACGCCTTTGGCCGCCACCTGACGGGCAGTGCCTGCCACATATCCGGTCAGACCGGTACGTGCGGCATTGCTGAGACCCAGTTGCGGGATCGGGGCCTTGACCGATTGCGAGGTGATATTGACCACGCGGCCCCAGCCACGCTCCATCATGGCGGGCATCAGCGCCTTCATCAGGGCGATCGGGGTCAGCATGTTGGAATCCAGCGCGCGGATGAAATCATCACGATCCCAATCCGACCACAGGCCCGGTGGCGGGCCACCTGCGTTGGTCACAAGGATATCGACATCACCGGCCACATCCAGCAGCGCCTGACGCCCCTGATCGCTGGTGACATCGGCCGCGACTGTTTCGACCTTTACGCCGAATTCCTCGCGGATGGCATGGGCCGCAGTTTCCAGCGCCTCGTGGCCGCGTGCGTTCATCACCAGATCAACCCCGGCAGCCGCCAATGCGCGGGCGCATCCCAGCCCCAGACCCTTGCTTGACGCGCAGACCAATGCGCGCTTTCCCTTGATCCCAAGATCCATGCGATCCTCCCTTTGGGTGTTTCCTGCCGGGCCTGTTGGCCCAAGCATGACCTGCGAGCCATGCGCGCTGTGCCTAGCACCGACTGACAGGCAATGGCCAGCAAAAGCGAAATGCCGGCAAAAGACCCGGACGTTGACCCCGTTGTGCCATAATCTTATTTTAATGCCTGATGTGTCAGTATAGTGGCGCAGATCCATCCGCCGGGCCATCCGCCGGGATAGACCCGTTTGCTGTTGACGAGTAGCCTTGGACCAGAGCCTGACGATATGACACCCCCCTATCGGACCCCGTCTTTGCCTGAAACCGCCTTTGCGCTGCCTGTGCTGCCGGGAGCGGCGCTGGAGGTGGTCTCCGGTGCCAATCTGGGCGATCCGTTGTCTTTTGCCGCCGATCTGATCCATGACGATGTCTATTGCCTGACAGGCGCCGCACGCCCGCGCCATTTATCCCTGCATCCCGATGGTGCGGCGCGGTTTCGCGTGGCGCAAACCTCGGCGGCGGGCCAACCGGGGGCCGTGATCCATCTGGATTGCGCGTTGACATTCATGTCCACCGATGGCGAAACCGCAGATGTGCTGATCCTTGTCGAGGTGGACGCCGCCGGCGATGTCAGCGAAATCCATGCCCTGCCCCTGGTGCCGCTGCGGCCCAAGATTCGGTATACGTTGGTCACCATCGATACGGACAGCGCCGCCACCCGGCTGGCCGAGATTGCCTGCGTGTCATTTTCGCGCGGCACGCATATCACCATGGCATCGGGCGAGCAGCGCCTGATCGAGGATTTGCGCCTTGGTGATCGGGTTCTGACCCGCGACGATGGCCCACAGGAAATCCGCTGGATCGGGCAGACCACCCTGCGCGCATATGGCGAACAGGCCCCGATCGTGATCACTGCTGGCACGTTGCACAATGCCAATGACCTGATTGTCAGCCCCGAACACCGGCTGTTTATCTATCAGCGCGCCGATATTCTGGGCGCTGGCCGGTCCGAGGTTCTGGTGCGCGCGCGCCATCTGGTGAATGGAACGACTGTTTATTCGCAGCCCGGCGGCTTTGTGGACTATTTCCATATCCTGTTTGACCGGCACCAGATTATCTATGCCGAAGGGATCGCCGCCGAAACGCTCCTGCTGGACCCGCGCACCAGACCCGCCTTGCCTGCTGATCTGGCCGAACGGCTGGCCGATACACTCAGCCCCCGCGCGGGCGGGCTGAACGCGTTTGAGATCACAGAGCGGCTTTTGGATGTGCCCGATGCGGCAGACCTGCTCAGGCGCGCCTCGCTGGGGTGATCTCTGATGCGCGCCTGCGGTCTTGCATATCCGGGCGCATCTGAATTTCTTGCCTTTCGCCACGCCCCTGCATAAACCTGCGCTCATGTTGGAAAACCCCTCGAACCGCCCCGCTTTGCCCCCTGAAATTGCCCGCCGCCGGACTTTTGCGATTATCTCGCATCCCGACGCAGGCAAAACCACGTTGACCGAGAAATTCCTGCTATTCGGTGGCGCAATCCAGTTGGCCGGTCAGGTCCGCGCCAAAGGCGAGGCGCGGCGCACGCGGTCAGACTTCATGCAGATGGAGAAAGACCGGGGCATTTCCGTTTCAGCCTCTGCAATGTCGTTTGATTTCAAAACCTTCCGCTTCAATCTTGTCGATACCCCCGGCCATAGCGATTTCTCCGAGGATACCTATCGCACGCTGACGGCGGTGGATGCCGCTGTCATGGTGATTGACGGGGCAAAAGGTGTTGAAAGCCAGACGCAAAAACTGTTCGAGGTGTGCCGCCTGCGCGATCTGCCCATCCTGACATTTTGTAACAAAATGGACCGCGAAAGCCGCGATACTTTTGATATCATTGACGAGATTCAGGAAAATCTTGCCATCGACGTGACGCCCGCAAGCTGGCCCATCGGTGTGGGGCGCGATTTTCTGGGCTGCTATGACATGCTGCGCGACAGGTTGGAACTGATGGACCGCGCAGACCGCAACGTGGTGTCCGAATCGATTGAGATAAACGGGTTGGACGACCCTTTGCTTGAAAAACATATCCCCGCGGATTTGCTGGCGAAACTGCGCGACGAGGTGGACATGGCCCGCGCCTTGCTGCCTGCGCTGGATATCACGGCCGTGCAGAATGGCAGCATGACGCCGATCTGGTTCGGATCGGCAATCAACTCTTTCGGCGTAAAAGAATTGATGGATGGTATCGGCACATTGGGGCCGGAACCCCAGCCGCAACGGGCAGAGCCACGGGTGATTTTGCCTGAAGAACCAAAGGTTTCTGGCTTTGTCTTCAAGGTTCAGGCGAATATGGACCCCAAGCATCGTGATCGCGTGGCCTTTGTGCGGCTGGCCTCGGGGCATTTTGAGCGGGGCATGAAACTGACCCATGTGCGCAGCAAAAAGCCGATGACGATCAGCAATCCGGTGATGTTTCTCGCTGCGGACCGGGAACTGGCGCAAGAGGCGTGGGCCGGCGATATCATCGGTATTCCCAACCACGGCCAGTTGCGGATCGGCGATACCCTGACCGAGGGTGAGGCGCTGCGCGTCACCGGCATTCCGTCATTCGCGCCGGAATTATTGCAAACCTGCCGCGCAGGCGATCCGATGAAGGCCAAGCATCTGGAAAAAGCCCTGATGCAATTCGCCGAGGAAGGCGCCGCCAAAGTGTTCAAGCCTGCCTTTGGGTCCGGCTTTATCGTGGGGGTGGTGGGCGCGCTGCAATTCGAGGTTCTGGCCAGCCGGATCGAGCTGGAGTATGGCCTGCCTGTCCGGTTCGAACCGTCGCAGTTCACCTCGGCGCGCTGGGTGAATGGTGCGCGCCAAGATGTTGATAAGTTTGTGAATGTCAACAAACAGCATATCGCGCATGACCATGATGGTGACATCGTCTACCTGACGCGCCTGCAATGGGACATTGACCGGATTGAGCGCGATTACCCTGAGGTCAAACTGACCGCGACCAAGGAGATGATGGTCTGATCCTGTGCGGCGGACCACGCGCGCGTTGACAAAGATGCCCCATTGCCCGGGAACAGCGGCGTAGCCGCCCCGGGCAGCGCGGAATCAAGGCGCGCCGCGCCTCGGGGTCGTCTATCTGCACCCTGTAAACTGCAAAGGGCTACCCCCTTGCCCGGCAATAGCGGCGCAACCGCCCCGCCTGTGCAGCAAGGACGCAGCGCCCGATTATCTGCTGCGGCCTGATCGCGGCGGGCTTGTGCTGCGGGCGTGGTCCCGCGCATTCTGCCGCTTATGAGTGATACCAGTGCCCCCAGCTATCCCGGCGGATTTGCCGCTATCCTGACCCAGATGGAGGGGCGGCGCGATCCGCTGACATATCAGGATGACGAGGCGCTGCCGCCGCCGGACGTGGATTTTGCGGCGCTGAAATCAACGCTTGTCGATGGCCACGCACCGCAGATGGCGGGGTCACGCTCCACCTATGCGCGCAAATTGCGCGAGTTGTCGCAAGAGTTTGCAGGCCAGCCGGAATTATTGTTGCTGCACGGGATGCTGATCGCGCATCTGCGCCGTCGCACTGCGCCCGATCACACCGCTGCGCTGTTCCTGCGGCTGTGGACCGAAGAGGCGGATTGGCTGCTGGCGCATCTGGATGCGCGCTGGCTGGTTTCGGCCATCACCACATTCGGCGATCATGGCGCAACGACAGTGCAGCGGCGGCTTGGACAATCGCTGAGCCTGCTCTGCGGCATGATGAAGCTCTATGAGACAGAGCGGCTTTATTCCGGGGCCAAGCCCGACCAACCCTTTGACTGGGCGCGCCGCAAACCCGTGGCGTTGGCCTTGCAGATGGATGCCTATGCTTTGGGCGGTGGCGGTCTGGATGTGAATATGCTGGGCCGTCTGTGGCAGGATGCAGACAGTGATCCGGTGATCGCCCCGCTTGTGCGGCACCTGTTGGAGTTGCTGATCAGCGATGAGCGCACGGTGTTTCACCGCCTGCGGCTGATGCGGCGACAGCGCGAACAGACACGCAAAGCCGATGGCACAGCCCCCCGGAAGGGCGCTGGCAACGCCGCAAGGCATATCACGGTTCCGGCCCGCGTGGTCAAAACCGATCCGGCCACGCTGCGCTGGGGCACCGTGTCCCTGATCAAAGCGCCGCTGCGTGATATCGCCCGCTTTGCCGCCTATCACCTTGATCTGGGGGCAAACCGGCTGCATCTTCATCTGGACGACCCACATCCCGCAGCCGTGGCCCTGCTATCGGGCCATCCGCAGATTGATCTTGTCACCTGCGATGCAGAGTGGTGGGCCGGCCAGAAAAAGCCGCGCATGAAAACGCATCAGTTGCGGCAGGCATGGGTGGCCACGCAGACCTATCAGCGCGCCGATCTGGATTGGCTGGCCCATATCGATGTGGATGAGTTTGTCCTCAGCCCGCGCGCCCTGCGTGATGATCTGGCCAGCCTGCCCGCAAACATGGCCGCCCTGCATCTGCCCCCTGCCGAATTGCTGGGCGGCACACAGGATCTGTTCAAACTGCCCCCCCGCGATGCCGGACAGGGCAAGGCCGTTCTGGAAGAGATTTACCCCAATTTCGGCGCCCATCTGCGCGGCGGTTTTATCAGCCATCTGGAGGGCAAGCTGATCGCGCGTTGCGGCATCCCCGGTTTGCGCTTTGGCGTGCATGCGCTGCTTGAAAACGGCCAGCCCGCCAGCAACCGCATGGCCCTGCCCGGCCTCTATCTGGGGCATGCCCACGCGCCTGACTGGGACACATTCCGCCGGCATCTGGGCTTCCGGCTGCAGCACGGCTCCTACCGGCGGGCGGATGACGGGGCCTTCAGCTTGCGCCATATCCTTGACATGGTGCAACGCGAAAGCGGCGATGACGGGTTGCGCGCCTTTTTTACAGAAGTGTGCGAAGCGACCTTTACCCTGACCACCGCCCTGCAGTCACATGATATGCTTTTGCACAGACCGCTTGATCTGGATTCCAAGGTCAGACGCATTTTTGGTTCTATTTCAGATGATTGAACACCATGGCTGATGTGAATACCAAACCCAGATGGGGGATCGTGTCCACCATCAAGGCACCTGTTCCCGCAATTTTGGACTTTGCGGCGCATCACCTGAATTTGGGCGCGCACCGGATGTTCATCTATCTGGATGATGACAATCACGCGGCCTATGACATCCTCAAGGCCCATCCGAAAATCCGGCCCCTCATCACCGATGACGCCTATTGGCGCGGCCTTGGTATCAAGCGGCGGGTCAAACACCAATCGCGCCAGTTCGAGAATGCGCGCCATGCTTATGGCCGGGCGGGCGATGTGGATTGGCTGGCCCATATCGATGTGGATGAGTTTCTTTGCCCCGCGCGCCCGCTGGCGGATCAACTGGCAGACCTGCCGCCCGCCTGTATCTGCGCCCGCCTGCGCCCGATCGAGGCGCTGGCCCCGATCAGCCCCGATCAGCCGCTGCATGCCAAAGCCTGCGCGCTGGACCGCGCCACCCGCAACGCCCAGACCGAGGCGCTTTATCCCGATTACGGCACCCATATGCAGGGCGGATTTCTCAGCCATGTGGCGGGCAAGATGATCTATCGCACCGGCATTGCGGCGCTGAAGGTGAATATCCACAATGTCTTTGTCGGCGATGTGCAAAACCCCGGACAGGTGGAACTGACCGGGACAGAATTGCTCCATGCCCATGCCAAAAGCTGGGAGGCTTTTATCACCGCTTTTCACTTCCGGCTGGACAAGGGCAGCTACCGCGCCGAACTCAAACCGAACCGGCCCGCCGATCAGGGCGGGCTGACCCTGCACCAGATGTTTGACGCCATCTACACATCCGAGGGTGAGGCAGGTCTGCGCCGCTTTTTTACCCATGTCTGCACCGCAACGCCCGCTCATTTGCACCAGCTTGACGCCATGGGCCTGTTGCGCCGCCCAACGCTTGACCTGCCCGCAGCGGTGGCCCGGCACTTCCCCACAGCATGATCACGGCCTGATCCGGCGATAGAACGGGCGCGAATCCCCGCTCTCATTGACCGCGGAGCGACTTTGCGTTAAGGCCTGCGCGGGGATCACTTATGTGGACAACCACAGGGCCAGAGGGGTCCGATCCCTATCAGACGCAACGGGCCGTGACGTGTCCGTTAACAACGGATACACATGACAAAATTCTCTGATCTCAAACTCGACCCCAAAGTCCTCAAAGCGATTGAGGATGCGGGGTACGAAACCCCCACCCCCATTCAGGAAGGGGCCATTCCGCCCGCACTGGAAGGGCGCGATGTTCTGGGGATCGCCCAGACGGGCACCGGCAAAACCGCCAGCTTCACGCTGCCGATGATCACGCTGCTGGCCAAGGGCCGCGCGCGCGCGCGGATGCCGCGCAGCCTTGTGCTGTGCCCCACCCGCGAACTGGCCGCGCAAGTGGCGGAAAACTTCGACACCTACACCAAATATCACAAGCTGACCAAAGCCTTGCTGATCGGTGGCGTGTCTTTCAAGGAACAAGACCAGCTGATTGATCGCGGTGTGGACGTTCTGATCGCGACCCCCGGTCGCCTGCTGGATCATTTCGAGCGTGGCAAGCTGCTGCTGACCGGCGTGCAGATCATGGTGGTGGATGAGGCGGACCGCATGCTGGATATGGGGTTTATCCCCGATATCGAGCGGATTTTCAGCCTGACGCCCTTCACCCGCCAGACCCTGTTTTTCAGCGCGACCATGGCGCCCGAGATCGAGCGGATCACAAACACCTTCCTGTCTGCGCCTGCGCGGGTCGAAGTGGCGCGCCAATCCAGCGCCTCGGCCACGATCACCCAGGGTGTGGTGATGTTCAAAGGCAGCCGCAAGGACCGCGAAGCCAGCGAGAAACGCCAGCTTTTGCGCGCCCTGATCGACAGTGAAGGCGAGAAATGCCGCAACGCGATCATCTTCTGCAACCGCAAGACGGATGTGGATATCGTGGCCAAATCGCTGATGAAATACGGCTATGACGCGGCCCCGATCCATGGCGATCTTGAGCAATCGCAACGCATGCGCACGCTGGACGGTTTCCGCGATGGCACGCTGCGCTTTCTGGTGGCCTCCGATGTGGCGGCGCGCGGGCTGGACATTCCCAATGTGAGCCATGTGTTCAACTTTGACGTGCCCAGCCACGCCGAGGATTATATCCACCGCATCGGGCGGACAGGGCGCGCGGGCAAGCTGGGCACCACGATCATGCTGTGCACCCCGCGCGACGACAAGAACTTTGCCGATGTCGAACGTCTGCTGCAAACGGAAATCCCGCGTCTGGCCAACCCGCTGGACGGCGTGATCATCCCCGACAGCGACGATGGCGCGACCAGCGCCGAGAAGCCCGCATCGCGCAGTCGCTCACGTGGGCCGCGCGGGCGATCAGGTGACAAATCCGCGCCACGCGATGCCGCCAAAACAGTTGATACCACCAAAGCCGAAAGCCAACCCGCGCCCATGAGTGCGGCGGCACCACGTCAGGCAGACAAGCCACAGGCGGACCACCAGCCAGAGGATCACACAGCCGAAAGCCCGGCATCCCCCCGCCCGGACGCCAAAACCGACACCCGCCGCGAAAACAGGTCAGACACGCGCCCGGATGAGCGGCGTGATCGCGGGGATCGGTCACGTGGCGGTCAGGGCCGCGATTCTGGCCGTGACTCTGGCCCCAAGGTTGTTGGCATGGGCGATCATCTGCCCAGCTTCATCGCCCTCAGCTTTGAAGAGCGGCGCACCTCCTGATCTTACCAGATCCCAGTCAAATCAAAGCCCGCCGCAGATATCTGCGACGGGCTTTTTTGTTTCAAAAACAAAATATAAGGTCAGGCACTTAGCCGGCTGATCACCACAGTCACCTCGGGCTTCTTGCCAATCTCGTCCAGCGCGCTCTGACGCACGATCTTTTTCAACGCCTGTTCCAGCTTGTCATCATCCGCCAGTGTCGCATCATTGGCGCGTTTGATGAACTGGTCCAGATCGGCCTCCAGCACGTCAACCAGAGGCGCACGCGAACGGCCGGTATCGACAAGCCCCATGATCTCGCACCACGGCTCGCCCAATGGCTCGTTCTCATCATCAAGGATCAGCGTCACCGTCACATGCCCGTTCAGCGCCATGCGGATCCGGTCACGCACCACACCGTCCAGCGCGCCCACCTGCGCGGTGCCATCCAGATAGGTGCGCCCCGTCTCGACATAGCCTGCCACGGTCGGTTCATTCCCGCTCAGGTTCACGATCATCCCGTTGGCGGCAAGGATGGATTGAAAACGGTTGCCTTTGGCGATCTTGACCATCTCGCGCAGGTGGCGATGCTCACCATGCATCGGGATCACGACCTGCGGTTTGACCAGCTTTTGCACATATTCGATATCCGGTCGGTTGGCATGGCCCGAGACGTGATATTTGCCAGTGCTGTCATCCACCACATCCACGCCCATTTCACTGAACTGGTTGATCACGCGGATCACGCCCTTTTCGTTGCCCGGAATCGTTTTGGACGAAAACAGGAACAAATCGCCTTCCTTCAGGGTGATGCCCTGATATTTGCCATTGGCAAGCTGCGCACTGGCGGCGCGGCGTTCGCCCTGCGATCCGGTGACCAGCAGCATGACATTCTCGCGCGGCAGGGATTTCACATCCTCCGGGCTGATCACACGCGGAAAATCACTCAGCACGCCGGTCTCGACAGAGGCTTCGATCATCCGGCGCATCGCGCGCCCCATCAGGCAGATAGACCGCCCTGCCCGTTCACCCGCCTCGGCCAGCGTTTTGACACGTGCGACATTGCTGGCAAATGTTGTGGCAACAACCATGCCTTTCTGATCGCGCACCAGATCCTCGATCGCGGGGCCAACGCTGGATTCCGAACGGCCTTCATGCGCGTTGAACACATTGGTGCTGTCACAGATCAACGCCTTGACGCCACCAGATGCCACTTCGGCCCACAGATCGGGATCAAAAGCCTCGCCCACACGCGGATCATGGTCGATCTTGAAATCCCCGGTATGGATCACGCGCCCGTCGGGCGTGTCGATTACTATCGAGGAGCTTTCGGGGATCGAATGCGAAATCGGCAGGAACCCCACGGTGAACGGCCCGGCGGTGACTGTCTCGGGCCATTTTGACACGGTCGTGACCACCTTGTCGGAATAGCCGTATTCAGCCAGCTTGCCGCGCGCGATATTCGAGGTAAAGGCGCGGGCATAGACCTTGGGTTGACCCAGCCGCTCGAACAGATGGCCGATGGCGCCCACGTGATCCTCATGGGCATGGGTGATGAACACCGCCTCGATCTGGTTCTTCCGCTCTTCCAGCCATGCGATATCGGGCATGATCAGATCCACCCCCGGTGTGCCATCCATATCGGGAAACGCCACGCCGATATCGACGACGATCAGGCGTTCGCGGTCTTTGGGGCCATATCCGTAGACATAGCAATTCATACCAATCTCCCCGGCACCGCCGAGGGGAAGGTAGATCAATCTGTTGCTGCTCATATGTTGCCTTGGTCCTTGTTATACTGATGGATGACCGTCAGGCCATGAATCGTCAGCGTTTCATCGAATTGGTCGAACAGTGTATCGCCCTGTCCGAACAGCGGGGCCAGTCCGCCCGTTGATATCACGCGCATGGGGCGCTCGTACTCCGCTTTGATCTGGTCACAAATGCCGCGCACCAGCCCGACATAGCCCCAAAACACGCCCGATTGCATACAGGCCACCGTATTGGTGCCGATCACCTTTTGCGGCTTGGTCACGTCCACATGCGGCAGGGCGGCCGCCGCCTCGTGCAGGGCCTGCAAGGACAGGTTGACGCCGGGGGCGATGACCCCGCCAACATAGGCCCCGTCATGGGCGACCACGTCAAAGGTGGTGGCGGTGCCGAAATCCACCACGATCAGATCCCCGCCATAGCGGTCATAGGCCCCGGCGGTATTGACCAGACGGTCCGGCCCCACAGCCGTGCCCGCATCCACACGAGGTGCTGTGGGCAACAGGCATTCCGGCTTGCCCACCACCAGCGGACGGCAGTTGAAATACCGGTCCGCCAGTACACGCAGGTTGAACACCACACGCGGCACCGTGCTGGAGATGATCACCGTGTTGATATCCATCGGTATCTTATGATGGGTGAGCAGCGTACTGAACCAGACGTAATACTGATCTGCCGTGCGCTGATGCTCGGTCGCGGTGCGCAGGGTGCACAGGATGTTCGTCCCGTCCCAGATCGAGAACACCGTGTTTGTGTTGCCGCAGTCGATGGCCAGTAGCATGGCAGCTATCCTTAGAAAAACACATCAGCCGCAGCGACGCGGCGCAGCCCTTGGGGCGTTGATAGGACAAGTTGGCCCTGCTCGTCCACCGTGTCGAAGCGGCCTGTCACCTCCTCGGCGGGGAGTCGTGCGGTAATCACCTCGCCCAGACGTGCGGCACGGGCCAACCATGCCGTGCGGATCGGGGCAAAACCGTAACTGGCGAACTGCGCCTCATAGCGCGCATAGGTCGGCGCCAGCAGATCGAGGAAGTCCGCAGGGCTGACCGAGATCCCGGTTTCGGACAGAAGCGAGACCGGCCGCACCGCCCCGGCCTCCAGCGTCCCCGCATCAGGGGATTGCGCCAGATTGACCCCGATCCCGATCGCCAGCGCATCGCCGCGCGGGCCCAGTGTTTCCAGCAGCATACCAGCCACCTTGCCGCCATTGAGCAGCACGTCATTGGGCCATTTCAGCGCAAAATGACCCGGACGCCCCGTCGCATCTGCAAAAGTATCATACAGCGCCAGCGACGCGATAAATGTCCGCAACGCGGCCTGCGCCGGCGCAATCGGTCCCGGCAGAACCAGTGTTGCCGCGAAATTGCCTGCCGGATGGGTCCACGCCCTGCCCCGCCGCCCGCGGGCAGCACTTTGGTGCAGCGCCAATATCCATGTGGGGCCGCGCAGGCTGTCAATCCGGCGCGCAGCCTCGTCCAGCGTGCTGTCCACCGCGTCCAGCACGATCCGGTCGGTTCCTGCTGGCCAGTTTGGCGCCGTTGGATCAGTTGACAAGTGTCGCCGCCGCAGCCGCCGCCGCGCCCTCGATCCCGAACAGGTTGATGACCCCGAACAGCATCGCAGCCGCCGATCCCATCAGGAACACCCACAAGACTGGCGCGCGGCCCTTGTCCAGTTCCTCACCATCATCGCCGAAATACATGAAATAGACGATGCGCAGGTAATAGAAGGCGCCAATCGCCGATGCCACAGCCGAGGCGACCACCAGCCAGACCATATCTGCGGCCAATGCGGCCTGCCAGACACCCAGTTTTGCAAAGAAGCCAAGGAAGGGCGGCACACCGGCAAGGCTGAACAGCAGCACCAGCATCGCCAGCGCCTTGCCCGGCTCGCGCTTGGCATACATGTTCAGCGCAGCGATATCCGTGACCGGCTGGCCATCTTTTTCCAGTGACAGGATAAAGGCGAAAGTGCCGATATTCATCGTCAGATACACCGCCATATAGACCAGCATCGCCTGCACGCCAAAGGCCGTGCCCGCCACCAGACCGATCAGCGCATAGCCCATATGCGCGATCGAGGAAAACGCCATCAGCCGCTTGATATTGCGCTGCCCGATGGCCGCAATCGCGCCCACAAACATCGACAACACCGACAGCAGCGCCAGAATTTGCTGCCAATCCGCTGTGGCGCCACCAAAGGCATCATGCAGCACACGGGCAAACAGCGCCATCGCCGCCATCTTTGGCGCAGTGGCGAAAAAGGCTGTGACAGGTGTGGGAGAGCCTTCATAGACATCCGGTGTCCACATATGGAACGGCACCGCCGAGATCTTGAACGCCAGCCCCGAGATCACAAAGACCAGACCGAACAGCAGGCCCAGCGACATCTGCCCCTGATCTGCCGCCGCGATAATCCCTGTGAACAATGTGGTGCCGGCATAGCCATAGACCAGCGATGCGCCATAGAGCAAAAGCCCCGAAGACAGCGCGCCAAGGATGAAATATTTCAACCCCGCCTCGGTCGATTTCAGGCTGTCACGGCGCAGCGATGCAATCACATAAAGCGCCAGCGATTGCAGCTCCAGCCCCATATAAAGCGCCATCAGATCGCCCGCGCTGACCATGACCATCATGCCAACAACGCTGAGCGCGACCAGCACCGGATATTCAAACCGCGCCAGACCGCGCCGCTCCATATAGTCCTGCCCCATCACCAGAACAGCCGCCGCCGCCAGCAGGATCGTCACCTTGGCAAAGCGCGAGAAGGCATCATCATGGAACATGCCACCAAAGGCCACATTGGTGCCGCCACCATTCAGCCCGATCCATGCCGCCAGCAGCACGAACACCGCCGCCATGCCCCATGTCAGAAGCGGGGTCATCTTGTCCTTGCTGGTATAGACACCCAACAGCAAGGCCAGCATGCCAAACAGCGCCAGCAGGATTTCCGGCAGGATAATGGTCAGATCAGCCTCGATCATCTCTCAGCGCTCCTGTTCAGTTCTGGGCCAGCATGTTGAGGGAAGCCCCCTCAACACGGGCAATGTCATAATCAGCGATCAGCGCGCCCACCGAGGGGCCGATGATATCGGTCACCAGCGACGGATAGACGCCCAAAAGCAGGGTCATCGCTATCAGCGGGGCAAAAATCGCCTTTTCGCGGCGGGTCATATCGGTGATCGAGCGCAGGCTTTCCTTGATCAGATCCCCCAGCACCACACGACGATAGAGCCACAGCGCATAGGCGGCAGACAGGATCACGCCCGATGTCGCCACCAGCGCCACCCATGTGTTGACCTGAAAGATCCCCACCAGCACCAGAAATTCGCCCACAAAGCCTGATGTTCCCGGCAGGCCGACATTGGCCATGGTGAAGAACATGAAGATCAGCGCGTAGGACGGCATCCGGTTCACCAGACCGCCATAGGCATCGATATCGCGGGTATGCATCCGGTCATAGATGACGCCCACGCACAGAAACAGCGCGCCAGAGATAAAGCCGTGGCTGATCATCTGGAAAATGGCCCCGTCAATGCCCTGTTGGTTGGCCGCGAAAATCCCCATAGTTACGTAACCCATATGGGCAACGGAGGAATAGGCGATCAGCTTTTTCATATCGACCTGCACCAGCGCCACCAGCGAGGTGTAGACAAT
>JBLRWJ010000004.1:0-58809 GCA_047921315.1 Rhodobacterales bacterium
CTAGGGGGTTGCCCGGTACTACAGCTACGGCTGCCTGAAGGGACAGACCTGACAATTGGTTTTGGCGGAACAGTGGAGAAAATCACGCCCACGATGCCCGAACCTACGCTTCTTGCGGGCACAAATGCAATTGCCGTCACCCGAAATGGCGAGAGTGCGGCCACGGTGCTGCAATGGTTAAATTTTAACGCAAAGTATCAAGGCCTTGAAGCAGCGGTTATAATTGACCGTGACAAACCAAATTATACGAACAATTTTGACAAAGAGTTTCAAGCTGGTCTGGCCAATCTGGACCAAACCGTTGACGTGATCATTCTGCGGTCTCCATTGCCGTTGGGCAAGCCTGACCTGCCCGATGAAAGCCACCCGTTCTGCACACCCGGCGCCCCCGGTAAAGACCGGATGGAAATCCCCGAAATAGATCCCCGCACAGCACCTCTTGGGATCCTGCATTGCTATGAAATTCTACGCGATCGATATCTGTCAAAGGCGCGGGCTGTCGCGAATATCGACGTCCACGATCTTATCATGGATGAGCAAGAATCCTCGATCTTCGATCGTGCCGTCACCTCAGAACAAGGCGCGATTGCATTGCTAGGCACGCAATCTTATCCTTGGCGGGTGCGCAAAAGTGAAAAAATTCTATTTGCGGATCATATTTACGTCCAATTTGATGCTGGCACCCCGCGTCGCAAATGGTGCATTGCTCCGGCACAAGCCGCAGCGAATGCTGTTTGGCGCATGAACCGCATCGGGAATGTCACCCTTGATGATAGGGAGGCCGGACATTTCTATCGCTTTATGAATGTCCGGCACCGGGCCGATGCCGTCTCAAAGATCGTTCCTAAAAGTTCATTGGTTGAAGATGCCAGACTATTGCATCTGGCCAAAACAGAATTCGGACACAGACCGGTCCGCGCCCCAAAGCAGGTCAGAAAAGTTCATACGGAAAATGCCGGACGGCGCGCTATTGTGACAACGATGAAAAACGAAGGACCCTTTATTCTCGAATGGCTCGCGTTTCATCGCGTTGTCGGGTTTGACAGTTTTCTGGTCTATACGAATGATTGCACGGATGGGACAGATACACTTTTGGACCTGTTGCAAACAAAAGGATTTTTGCAGCATCGCAACAATCCCTTTCGTGAAAGTGGCCTGAAACCGCAACATGCCGCTTTAGCAGCTGCAGGCCATGAACCCATAATCACCGAGGCTCAATGGGCTGTTTGCATTGATGTCGATGAATTTATCAACATCAAAACTGGCGACGGTACTCTTGACGCATTATTTGCGGCTGTTCCGGATGCAAACCTCATTTCAATGACATGGCGTCTATTTGGAAATTCGGATATCGAGCATTTTACCGATGATTTAATTACTCGTAATTTCACGCGTTGCGCACCTGAATATTCCCCAAAGCCTCATCAGGCATGGGGGTTCAAGACAATGTTTCAAAATACCGGTATATTTAAAAAGTTAGGCGTGCATCGTCCTAAGGGATTAAACTCTCAGCTGGTTAACCATATCAATTGGGTCAACGGGTCTGGCAAAACTCTACCCGAAACCATGTTCCGCAATGCATGGCGATCTACCGCAGGGACATATGGATATGATTTGGTGCAACTCAATCATTATACCGTCCGTTCAACTGAAAGCTTTTTAGTGAAAAGAGATAGGGGGCGCGTCAATCACGTTGATCGGGATCAGGGCCTTGCCTATTGGTTCCGGATGAACAACAACGGTGTTGAAGACATATCAATTCAGCGAATGATTCCAAGGGTTGAACAAGAATTGGCACAAATGAAGGCTGATCCAGATATTGCCGCTGCGCATGACTATTCCGTTCGCAAACATCGCGAGAAAATTGATGAATTGTGTAGTACAGAAAAGTACGCTAAATTCTATGCAGAGCTGAAAGAAGATCGTATGAAACGCTTATCGCGTCTTCATGCCCATTTTGGCGCCGGCGTTTTTTTGTCGGGTCCCACCTGCGTTCCGGACGAAATCGTGGCGCGCGATCCGGATGAGAAATTCTTTTTCACGGTTGAAGCTGGCGAAACGCAACATTAATGTTTGCTCGTTATATTGAACAGGCTGACCGGCGCAAATGATCAGATGATCCTGCTACCTTTGCCGCTGAACGGAGATGTCGGAATGATGCGCCTTGAAATCGATATCGCCGCAGAGGCCCATGAGAACGCGATCACGGCGCTCAACCTCGCTGCGTTAACGCGCAGTGATCTGTTGAACCTGATCTTGCAGCGATCAGAAGTGATGTTTGATCGTCCGAAACTCGGCAAGATCATCAAAGCCTGGAGCGCAGGAGATGATGGCCCCATCAATGCGGTCATCGATGAGATGGGCGTTGAAATCGCGCGGCGCGCCGCTGGCGTGATCCGCGCCGAATACCGGGCTTTGGAGCCACTTTTGCAAGAACTCGCCCCAAAGCGGCTGGCTGATATTGGATGCGGCTATGCATTTTTTGATCTCTTTGCAGCACAGGCTCTGGGATGTCACCTGCTGCTGATTGATCTGGAGAATAATGATCGCCGTCATTTTGGTTTCGCCGAGGAAGGCTCGGCCTATTCCAGCTTGAATGTCGCGCGCAGCATGTTGAAAGATAATGGTATTTCTGCCAGGAAAATCACCACCCTGAACCCGCGGGATAAAAGCCCTGAAACAGCCACACCTGTCGATCTTGTGGTCAGCTTCCTGTCTTGTGGCTTTCATTATCCGGTCGATATTTATCTGCCGTTTATTGAACAGGCCGTCACCCCGAACGGTGCTGCGATCTTTGATTTGCGCAAGAACACAGCAGACGAACAGGCGGCCAAGCTGGCGCGATTTGGCAGCCTGACTGACCTGCCCGCCCCGCCCAAGGCCCGCAGGGTGCTTTTGCGCAAGGGGGGCTGACGCCATTAACCACACCTGAACAAAACCAGACATCTCACACAACAAATGCGTTACGGTCCTTGCTCGGGCTGTCATGGCGTTGAGGTCACAGACAGCACGGCTTTGACGGGTGGCGCTGGATATTGGCCAGACCATTCGCTACCCTGCGGTCATACCAGTTGAGGACCGATGCCCTATGACAACGCTGCCCACCATTGCAACCTTGTGGATCGGCGACCGCTTGTCATGGCTCGAACAATTATGCCTGAAATCCTTTGTCGATGCGGGGCATGAGACCCTACTGTTTTCCTACAGCCAGATCCCAAATGCCCCCCCCGGTGTGCACCTGCGCGATGCCCGGGACATCTTTCCCGGCGATGCCATCATCCGCCACAAACGCACGGGCAGCCCGGCGATCCATGCGGATTTGTGGCGCCTGCATTTGATGCAGCAGACAGATTACCTTTGGGTTGATGCTGATATCCTATGTGTAAAACCCTTTGATTTTGCTACATCTTTCGTTTTTGGTCTGGAAAAGCCGCATCTGGTTTGTAACGCGGTCATGCGTCTGCCGGTTGGCTCTGGCACCCTGACAGGCTTGATGGATTTCATCGCAGACCCCTATGCCATCGGCCCGTGGTTAAAGCCCGAACAGCAGGATGAATTGCACACAGCGAAATCCGCCGGCAACCCGGTCCATTTTTCGGAACAAGCCTGGGGGCTGACAGGGCCTGCCGCGTTGACGTATTTTCTGAAAGAAACCGGCGAATGGGCGCATGCCCTGCCCCAAACCGCCTTCTATCCGGTGTCGTTCAAGGACCGCAACAAGATGATCCTGTCGCGTTTCAATGTCCAGGATGATTTTCTGACGGAGGGGTCTTATGCCGTGCATCTTTGGGCGCGGCGCATGAAACCAAGGCTGGAGGAAAAGGAGGGGAACCGCCCCCGACGTGGAAGCTACCTTCACAAAGCCTTGAAAAAACACGGGATCGATCCGATGGCAGCGCCGATTCCGACCAAAAAACGCCTCGGTGACGCGCCCCAGGATAACGTGACCGCAAAGTGACATGGCGCGCCGAGTCTTTTCCGGTGCACACCGCGCCTGACCGAAAGCAACAGCACTGCAGATCAAACCGCTATTGGCGCACAAGGAAATCTCATGGGATTGACCCGCGCAAATGATTGGGGCGCTGGCACTAAAGTAAGGGCTTGGGACAATACTGCCTTTGGAATACGCCGATTGAAGATGGGTGCTGCCATTTCCCCTGATCAACAACCAGATGACCTTGAACACCGCTACATTGTATGGAGAGATAGCCTTCCGGGTCGTCTGAAGCACCGATCGCATGACCTTGCTTTTTGCGAAAGCTACCTGCCAAACTGGCAATAACAGCCCCTGACTTGCACGACATTGAACTGATATAACATATACGCCATTCTATTTTTAAAAGCATATTTCAAACATAGAGTTATTTATGTTTTTATCTGACTGGATCAATATCTGCCAGCGACACGTGAAGAATAGGAAACTATATGAGAACTGCAATAAACGATACGGGGTTTGATGCCCCTGCCACGCATCATTCTATTTTATATCTTGCGCAGGTCGCAATATATGCATGCGGAAACCAAAGGGTGAGAGCATCAGAATCCGGCGCTTTCATCACTTTCGGTGCAATCAGATGAGGCGCGCCTTTATAACCGGAACGGCCGGTTTCATCGGCTATCATCTGGCAAATCTTTTGCTGGCCGAAGGATGGCATGTCTTTGGCTATGACGGCATGACAGATTATTATGATGTCAGGTTAAAGCAACGCCGCAATGACATGCTGCATCAATACAAGCATTTCATATCGACCGAGGCATTGCTGGAGGATGCCGCAGCCTTGCGCGCCGCCGTTGACCATGCGGCCCCGGATGTTGTGATCCATCTCGCCGCACAAGCCGGAGTCCGCTATTCAATCGACAATCCCCGCGCCTATGTCGAGGCCAATATAGTAGGCACTTTCAATCTGATGGAGGCGGCATTGGCGGCGCGGCCGGCGCATTTGCTGATGGCTTCGACCTCATCGGTCTATGGCGCGAATACGCAGATGCCCTATGCCGAAACGCATAAGGCTGACACGCAAATGTCCTTTTATGCGGCCACTAAAAAAGCGAACGAGGCCATGGCCCATTCATGGGCGCATATTCACGGCCTGCCAATCACGATGTTTCGCTTTTTTACCGTCTATGGTCCCTGGGGGCGGCCCGATATGGCGCTGTTCAAATTCACCCGCGCCATTCTGGAAGGAACACCTATAGATGTTTATAATCATGGGCAGATGTGGCGTGATTTCACCTATGTGGATGATCTGGTGCGCGCGATCAGGCTGTTGATGGATACGGTGCCGGATGGTACGGGGGATGCAGGCATGCGTGATGGCGCAGGTTTTGCGGATGACAGCCTGTCCCCGGTGGCCCCGTTTCGTGTGATAAATATCGGCAACTCAACCAAAGTGCGTCTGGAAGATTTCATCGACGCGATCGAGGATGCAACCGGCAAGACGGCGGTCAGAAACCACATGGAGATGCAGCAAGGCGATGTTCCGGCCACCTGGGCGGATGCAACGCTGTTGCGCCACCTTACTGGCTATGCCCCCCAGACCCAGATGCGCGACGGCGTTGCCCGATTTGTAAACTGGTACCGCGAGACATACAGCCCCGGCACATAACCCACAGGCAAACAACGGTTTTCCCAAAGAAAATGGTTGTTTTTCATCGCCTTGACGCCCTTGTCGGGGCCATCCACGCGCCCGGTCTCAACGGCCTGATTGTGGTTCAACTGCCCGCAAAAAAGCCTATAGTCCATGTGGCAATCGCGATGTGAGGCTAGAGAAGAACAAAATGGATTTGGTACTGCATGCCGGTGTTCACGCCACAGATGAAGACAGGCTGATCAAATGTGCGTTAAAGAATACAGAGCAATTCCGCGCAATGGGCGTATCTGTTCCAAGACCCTCGCGCTATCGGCGCTTGTTGCGCGATACCCTGCACGCCATGTCCGAGACAGCGCCCGCCGCAGATGCCCGCGCCGTTCTGCTGGACGCTATTGTGGACGATGACACCCCGGATCGGTTGCTGCTGTCCAATGACAACTTTTTCAGCGTGCCGAAACGGGCTGTTGGCAAAGGCGTGTTTTATCCCGGGGCGGAACAGAAACTGGCGCGCATGTGCGCGCTGTTTGCGCAAGACCGGATCGGGCTATGCTTTGCCATGCGCAACCCGGCCACGTTTCTGCCTGCTGTGCTGGCGCTTGCGCCTGATACCGATCTTGCCGGTTTTCTGGATGGCAGCGATCCGCAGGATCTGCGCTGGTCGGAACTCTTGATCCGGATCAGGGCCGCGGCCCCGCAGGTGGCGATCACAGTGTGGTGCAACGAGGATACCCCCCTGATCTGGGCGCATCTGATCCGGGAGATGGCAGGCCTTGATGCCAATACCAAAGTCGCGGGAGAGTTTGATTTGCTGTCAGAAATCATGTCCGATGCCGGCTTGCAGCGCCTTGGCAGCTATATCGACACGCATCCCGCCATGACAGAATTGCAAAAGCGCCGCGTCATCGCCGCGTTTCTGGACAAATACGCGCTGGATGAGGCGATCGAACAGGAGGTGGACCTCCCCGGCTGGACTCAGGATACCGTGCGACAGATGACAGATGCCTATGAAGAAGACGTTATCTTGATCCATCAGATACAGGGCGTCACCCTGATCGCGCCGTAAAGGGCGGGCGTTCAAACCGCCCGTCCCCCCAAAAAGCATTATCCGCAGGCATGCCCGTACAACGCCCGCTGCGCGACAACGCTAGCCGATCCGGTAGTTCGGGCTTTCGCGGGTGATCTGCACGTCATGCACATGGCTTTCTTTCAGCCCCGCGCCGGTGATCTTGACGAAGGTGCAGTTGTGCCGCATCTCATCGATCGTGGCGCAGCCGGTGTAACCCATTGCCGCGCGCAACCCGCCCACCAATTGATGCACCACTGCAGCCGCCGCACCTTTATAGGGCACCTGCCCTTCCACCCCTTCAGGCACCAGCTTGTCGCTGGCGGCATCCTTCTGGAAATAGCGGTCAGCCGATCCGCGCGCCATCGCGCCAAGGCTGCCCATACCGCGATAGCTTTTGAAGCTGCGACCCTGATACAGGATCACCTCGCCGGGGCTTTCATCAGTGCCCGCCATCATGCTGCCGATCATGGCACAGGACGCGCCGGCCGCGATGGCCTTGGCAAAATCGCCCGAAAACTTGATGCCGCCATCCGCAATCACCGGCACATCGCCTGCAGCGGCGGCGCAATCCATGATCGCCGTCATCTGCGGCACGCCCACCCCCGCAACCATCCGCGTTGTACAGATCGATCCGGGGCCGATCCCCACCTTGACAGCATCCGCCCCCGCACCGATCAGGGCGCGCGCCGCCTCGCCGGTGGCGATATTGCCGGCCACCACCTGCACCTCATTGGACAGCGCCTTGATCCGCTCGACAGCGCGCGCAACCCCGTCGGAATGGCCATGCGCGGTATCAATCACGACCATATCCACCCCTGCATCAATCAGCGCCTGACTCCGCTCAAACCCGGCATCCCCGATGGTTGACGCAGCCGCCACCCGCAACCGGCCCAGATGATCCTTGCAGGCGGTCGGGTTCAACACAGCGGTTTCGGTATCCTTCAGCGTCAGCAACCCGGTCAGATGGCCCTTGCCATCGGTCACCAGCAGTTTCTCGATCCGGCGCGCTTTCATCAGGCTTTTGGCCTCTTCCAACTCGGCCGGTTCGGTCAGCATCGCCAGATTGTCATTGGTCATCATCACCTTGACGGGCGTGTCATCCGAAGTGGCAAAGCGCATATCGCGGTTGGTCACAATCCCCACCACCAGCCCTTTGTCATTCACCACCGGAAAACCGGTCACGTTATACCGCGCCTGCAAGACCTTGGCATCGGCCAGCGTCTGCTCCGGGGTCAGGGTGATCGGGTTATAGACGATACCACTTTCAAACCGTTTGACGCGCCGCACCTCGGTGGCCTGTTCCTCGACGGTCAGGTTGCGATGGATCACACCCATGCCCCCCGATTGCGCCATGGCAATGGCCATGCGCGCCTCGGTCACAGTGTCCATGGCGGAACTGAGCAGCGGAATATTCAGCGCGATGGATTTCGTCACCCGCGTGCGGGTATCAGCGGTCGACGGCAGAACCGAGGACGCGGCGGGAACGAGCAGAACATCATCGAAGGTCAGGGCCTCACGAATCTCCATCGGGCAACTCCATGCTGGGATCGTTTGGCGCTTCCCTATTGCATGTCTGGCCGTCAGGGGAAACCCCAAATGCCCCAAGTTCTCACTCTGCCCTGCGCATCTTCTTGCCTTAAATATCCCCGCCGGAGGCAACACCGCCCGCAACCTCGCCCATGGCCGGAAAATGACGCAACCCGCTTGCATTTTGACGCATCCCACCTTTCCCTTTTGCCCGCGCGCCATATGCTAGTGCAGCAACAAGCCCAAGGAACACAGACCGCAATGCGCAGCACCGATCAACGCCCCGCCCCTGCCGGAACAGACAAAGACAGTGCTGGTGCAGACAGGTCTGACCCAAAAGCCCCTCTCGTCGTCTTTACCCCCTCGGGCAAACGCGGGCGTTTTGCCATCGGCACCCCCATCCTGACCGCTGCGCGCCAGTTGGGCGTTGATCTTGACAGCGTCTGTGGCGGGCGCGGCATCTGCTCGAAATGCCAGATCGCCCCCTCTTATGGCGAGTTTTCCAAATTCGGCGTTGTCTCGGAACCTGCAGCCCTGTCCGGTTGGAACAGTGTAGAGCAGCGCTACAAGGACAAACGCGGGCTGGTCGATGGCCGCCGCCTTGGCTGTCAGGCCACGGTGCAGGGCGATATCGTCATCGATGTGCCGCCCGAAAGTCAGGTCCATAAACAGGTCGTGCGCAAGGCCGCCACCGCACGCACCATCATCATGGACCCTGCCACCCGCCTCTATTTCGTGGAGGTGGAGCAACCCGATATGCATGAGCCGACAGGCGATCTGGAGCGGCTGGCCCGCGCGCTGCGCGACCAATGGCAGATTGACGATATCAAGGCCGATCTGTCAGCCCTGACCAAATTGCAGCCCGTTCTGCGCAAGGGTAACTGGCAGGTCACCGTGGCGCTTTACCGCGATCATCACGCCGCCCCTGCCCGCCTGCTGGATATCTGGCCCGGCCTGTATGAAGGCGGCCTCTACGGTCTGGCGATTGATCTGGGCTCCACCACCATTGCCGCGCATCTATGCGATCTGGTCACCGGGCAGGTGCTGTGCTCTTCCGGTGTGATGAACCCGCAGATCCGCTTTGGCGAGGATCTGATGAGCCGCGTATCCTATGCCATGATGAACCCCGGCGGTGACAAGGATATGACCCGCGCCGTGCGCACCGCGATCAACGGCCTGACCCAAAGCCTCAGCACCGAAGCCGGAATAGACCCGGCCAGCATTTTCGAGGCGGTGATCGTGTGCAATCCGGTCATGCATCACCTGCTTTTGGGCATTGATCCGGTCGAACTTGGGCAAGCCCCCTTTGCGCTGGCCACCTCTGCATCGCTGTCGCTGCGCGCCACCGATTTTGGCTTTACCACCATGAATGACCGGGCGCAGGTCTATCTGCTGCCCTGCATCGCGGGCCATGTGGGCGCAGATGCCGCCGCCGTGGCCCTGTCCGAAGAGCCGGGCAAGTCATCCGATCTGGTGCTGGTGGTTGATGTCGGCACCAATGCCGAAATCCTTCTGGGCAATACCACCCGCGTGCTGGCCTGCTCCTCGCCCACCGGCCCCGCATTCGAGGGCGCGCAGATCAGCGCGGGCCAACGCGCCGCACCCGGCGCGATTGAACGGGTCGAGATTGATCCCGTCACCAAAGAGCCGCGCTTTCGCATCATCGGCTCTGATCTGTGGTCTGATGAGGAGGGGTTTGATCTGGCCGCCGCCGCATCCGGCATCACCGGCATTTGCGGTTCGGGCATTATCGAGGCAGTGGCCGAAATGCGCATGGCGGGCATCCTTGACGGATCGGGCCTGATCGGATCAGCAGACCAGACCGGCACGGCGCGCAGTGTCATGGAGGGGCGCACCCATTCTTACGTGATCCATGACGCCACCGCGACAGGTGGCCCCCTGATCAGCGTGACCCAAGGCGATATCCGCGCCATCCAGCTTGCCAAATCCGCACTTTACGCCGGTGCGCGCCTCTTGATGGATGAAATGGGCGTCGACAAGGTGGACCGCGTGGTGCTGGCCGGGGCCTTCGGCGCGCATATCAGCCCCAAACACGCAATGGTGCTGGGCATGATCCCCGACGTGCCGCTGGACAAAGTGTTCAGCGCTGGCAATGCCGCAGGCACCGGCGCGCGTATCGCGCTGTGTAACATCGCCTCGCGCGCCGAGATTGAAACGGTCGTGGGCCAGATCACCAAGGTTGAAACCGCCATCGAGCCAAAGTTTCAGGAACATTTCGTTGCCGCCAACGCGATCCCCCATAAAACGGACCCGTTTCCGGAACTGGCGAAAATCGTCACCCTGCCCGAAAACAGCTTCAACACACGCGGCGAGGGCGGCAGCGATGATGGCGGCAGGCGGCGGCGCAGAAGGGCTTGACCCGCGCGCAAGCCTGTCTTACCTGTCTGCAAACGCGGGTGTAGCTCAATGGTAGAGCAGCAGCTTCCCAAGCTGAATACGAGGGTTCGATTCCCTTCACCCGCTCCAATCCTTCCCAGTATTGCGACGCAACCCCGTTATCGCGGCACGGCAGCGCTTGAACGGCTAAGCCGCCCTTGGCATCTCTGTCCCCCCGTCCTAAGAAGGGCCTGACCAATGCTGCATCAAAGGCCCGATCCCTGACACTTTCCGCGATATTGACGACGATTCTCGTGCTGGTCACGGGGGCTGCGGGCGGGTTGCTGGCCAGCCAGACCGTGTTGCCGTTGCCATTCATGCTGGGCAGTCTGATCGCAACGGCGTTGCTGGCCGCATTGACCGGATCACGCTTTCCCCAAGACTACACGTTTCCACAAAGCATCCGGCTGATCTTTCTCGCCGTTATCGGTGTCATGATCGGCGCGCAGGTCACGCCGGATCTGGCGGCGATGGTTCCATCCCTGCTGATCAGTTTCTGCGCGCTGACCCTGTTTGTCGCGCTGGCCCATGCCGGAAATTACGCGATCTTTCGCCAGATCGGCGGTTATGACAAGCCCACCGCCTTTTATAGCGGCACGCCCGGCGGGCTGATGGAAAGCATCGCCATGGGCGAAGAGGCCGGGGCCGATATTGCAATCCTCACGATGCAGCAATTTCTGCGGATCATCCTTGTGATCGCGCTGCTGCCCATCGGCCTGTCGATCTGGCTGGGTGCCCCTGTCGGCAGCGCCGGGGGCATGACACTGGCCAAGGCGGATGTGGATCTGACGCAATTGCCCGTTGTGGTGGCGGTGGGCGCTTTGGGTCTGGCGGTGGGCCATTGGCTGCGCCTGCCAGCGGGTCAGTTGACGGGGCCGCTTTTTGTGGCTGGCGCAGTCAGCCTTAGTGGGCTGGCGCCACTGGATATGCCGCAATGGCTGATCAACGAGGCGCAGATCGTGATCGGGGCCAGTCTTGGCATGCGCTTTGGCGGCCTTAAGGGACGCGCGGCCATACGCGGGCTTTGGCTTGGCCTTGCCTCGGTCGCCTTTATGTTCGCCCTTGCGGTGCCGCTTGTGTTGCTGGTGCAGCGCATCACGGGCGCGGCCTTTGACACGCTGCTGATCAGCTTTGCGCCCGGCGGTGTGACCGAGATGGCCCTGATCGCCCTGAGCCTGCAGGCAAACCCCGCGCTGGTGACGGCACATCACATCTACCGCATCATCCTGACGGTGCTGGAAATGGCCGCAATCGCGCGCTGGCAGCGCTGGCGTGGCTGATCCTGCAGGCCGTTGTTTGATCTTTGACAGCCCTTGGCGCAGAGGGTAACTCCATCTTGAAGACTATCACAGGGAAGAGGGCTGATATGCTGATGCAAGAAACTGCTGCCGTAATCACAGGCGGCGCGTCTGGTCTGGGTGAGGCGACGGCGCGCCTGTTCCGCGCCTGTGGCGCACAGGTGACAATTCTGGACCGTGACGCCGAACGCGGCGCCGCAATCGCGGGGGAGATCGGCGCGACATTCGTTCAAACCGATGTCACGGATGAGGGCTCGGTCAAGGCGGCGATCGCTGCGGCAGTGCAAGCCATGGGCAAAATCAACGCCACAATCAACTGCGCCGGGGTTGGCACCGCCGAAAAGACGCTTGGCCGCGATGGTCCGCACAGCCTTGAACATTACAACCGCGTGATCGGGATCAACCTTGTAGGCACCTTCAATGTGGCCCGACTGGCCGCAGCCGAAATGGCCAAAAACGACCCGGCCGAGGACGGCCAGCGCGGTGTGATCGTCAACACCGCCTCTGTTGCCGCCTTTGACGGGCAAAAAGGTCAGGTCGCCTATGCCTCCTCCAAGGCGGGAATCGCGGGCATGTCCCTGCCGATGGCGCGCGATCTGTCGCGGGAGGGGATCCGCGTCATGGCCATCGCACCGGGGATCTTCCTGACCCCGATGCTGATGGGCCTTCCCCAAGAGGTGCAGGATCAACTGGCCGCCGATGTGACCTGCCCGCGCCGTCTGGGCCGCCCCGAGGAATATGCCAGCCTTGCGAAATTCATCGTCGAAAGCGGCTATCTCAATGGCGAAACAATCCGCATCGACGGAGCTTTGCGCATGAGATAAGGTTTGCCCCGCAAGCCACTGTAACAAAAGAAATGGCAGATAGAATCTGCCATTTTTTTACAACCAACCCTGATCGCGGCCCTTGCGCATCCGTGCAGCCATTGCATCCAGGCCGCGGGCGCCACAATCACAGCCAATGGGAAAGCCGCGATCAGACCCGACACCTCAACGGGATCTTCTTCAACAAAATAATCTTTTAAATACGCCACCTTACGCCGCGCATTTAATCCAGAAGATTAACTACAGATTCGCATCCTCAGCCCTCAGCCCTCAGCCTTGGCTTCCAGTTCCAGCCATTCCTCTTCCGCTGCAGCGAGCGCCTGTTGACGCTCTGCCAAAGCCTCGGTCCCCTTACGGAATTTCACCGGCTCTTTGGCAAAAATATCCGGCGCGGACAGAAACACCTCCAGCTTGGCAATCTCGGCCTCAAGCGTGGCAATAATTCCCGGCAAGGCCTCAAGCCTGTGCTTTTGCGTAAAGGACAGCGCCGACTTGCCTGATGGCTTGGCAGGGGCCAGGGCCTCGGATTTGGCCGGCCCCTTGCGCTTGCCATCATAGCTGACAGAGTTCCAGTCAGCCGCGCCACCGCGCTCAGCCCGCTGCGCCTGATAATCGGACCAGCCCCCGGCATAAACCGTGGCTCGCCCGTCACCTTCCATCGCGATGGTTGTCGCGGCGACACGGTCCAGAAAATCACGATCATGGCTGACCAGCAGCACGGTGCCATCATAATCATCCAGCAGTTCCTGCAACAGATCCAGCGTCTCGATATCCAGATCGTTGGTCGGCTCGTCCAGCACGAGAAGATTGCTTTCGCGCGCCATCAGCTTGGCCAGCAACAAGCGCGCCTTCTCGCCGCCCGATAGGCTGCGCACCGGGGCGCGGGCCTGCCGTTCGTCAAACAGAAAATCCTTGAGATAGCCGATCACATGGCGCGGCGCGCCGCGTACCAGAACCTGATCCGCCTTGCCCGACACCCGCATATCCGGATCACCAGTCAGGCTGTCCCAAAGGCTCATGTCAGGGTCAAGCTGCGCGCGCGCCTGATCAAAGATCGCGGGCATCAGATTGGTGCCAAGGCTGATCGTGCCACTATCGGGGTCTTCCTGCCCCATCAGCATCCGGAGCAAAGTGGTCTTGCCCACGCCATTGGGGCCAACAAAGGCCACACGGTCGCCGCGCTGGATCTTGACCGAGAAATCCCGCAGGATTACCTTGCCGTCATAAGATTTTGAAATCCCTTCAGCTTCCACCACTTTCTTACCAGATTTCGCGCCCGCCTCCAGCGCCATGGCCGCCGCCCCCTGGCGCCGGATCTGGCTGGAGCGTTCGGCCCGCAAATCCTGCAACGCGCGTAACCGGCCCTGATTACGCTTGCGCCGCGCGCTGATACCTTCAACCGCCCAACGCCCTTCGGCCTTGATCTTGCGGTCCATCTTGTGGCGCTGCATGTCCTCTTCTTCCCAGACCTTGTCGCGCCATGCCTCAAACCCGTCAAAGCCGGTTTCCTGACGCCGCACCGCCCCCCGGTCAATCCAAAGGGTCGCACGGGTCAGCGCCCGCAAAAACGCACGGTCATGGCTGATCAGAACGAAAGCGGCACGGGTGGAGGACAATTCCGCCTCCAGCCAGGCAATCGCCTCGATATCAAGGTGGTTGGTCGGCTCGTCCAGCAACATCAACTCGGGCGCTTCGGCCATCAGCTTGGCCAGCGCGGCACGCCTGCGCTCTCCACCCGATGCAGTCGCAATCGCGCGCGCGGGGTCAAATTTCAGCCCTTCGCCCGCAATCTCGACCTTGTAGGATTCGGCCGGGTCCAACCCGCTGGCAGCGTAGTCCCCCAGCGTTGTGAACCCCTCCATCATCGGGTCTTGTTCCATATAGCCCACCGTGATGCCCGGCGTGACCACGCGCGCACCATTGTCTGGTTCAACCAGACCGGCCATCACTTTCATCAATGTGGATTTGCCCGATCCGTTGCGCCCCACCAGCGCCACGCGGTCGCCCGGCTGCACCACCAGCGACAAGGCCGAAAAGACAGGATCACCGCCAAAAGTAAGCGAGATATCGGAGAGCTGGAGAAGGGGTGCGCGTGCCATAAGCGCCTGCTATCCGCGCCACGCGCCGCCGTCAAGGGAGCGTCACGCCGCAGCCCCCGCGCCCAAAAAACTTGGAAGTTTTTTGACAAAAGTCTTTCAAGACTTTTACACCCAGCAGCAAGCGATCACACCCAGACAGCCAGCAGCAGCTTCTTGCGCGTCTGCGGGATCATGCGGATTTCTACCCCGGTGAAGACATGCAGCGTATCCATCGCCTGATCGATCACCGCATGATCGCTAACCCACCCGCCCATCATTAGATAGGTCCTGAGGAGCGGCGGCATCTTCTGCATGGCCTTGCGCCGGTCCGGCGGCCCTTGCAACTGCGCAGCAAAGCGGAACACTTGGCTGGCCTTGATTCCGGGTTGCCATTCCTGCGGAGCAAGATGATCGGCGCGCAGTAGGGCAAAGGTATCGGTATAGCGCTCATGATCGGTCCCGACAAAAGACGAGCATCCGAACATCATTTCGATTCCCTGCATCTCGACATGGCGCGCCAGTGACGCCCAGGCAAGCCGCAGGATATCCGGGTCCGACCGTTCCGGCAGGATGCAGAAGCGCCCGATCTCGATCATGCGTCCGGGATACCGGGCAAGCCTGCTCAGATCATAGAATTGTGCGGAATAACTGGCATGGATTTCCGATCCGGCCTGAAATTCCAAACCCCGGAAACAGCAGACCAGCGTACCGTCCTGCAGATCCTCGATCAGAACATGGCGGCTGAGCGGATCAAACGGGTCTTCATCTATGGCAGCATCGGCTTCTGCCTTGCGCGTGGCGGGATGAAACGCGCGCTGGCGCAAATGCTGCGCAGCCCTGACATCAGCGGCTGTGTCGGCAATCCGGACCCTGTAATGTCCTTTGGTCAGTGGCTGCATCCGGCCTCTCCGCCGATTTCCGTCTCAACGCTATGAGGGCCGGAACATGCGCGCAAGTCTGGACCTTTGGGGATCGTCACACCCAAGGGGCAAGCAGCCCCCGCCCCTTGGCTGGATTACTCAAGAAAGTCAGAGGCGCGGAACCCGCCAAGGGAGCCGATCAGGCGCCGGATGATCGATTCACTCACGCCGCTTGTGCCGGTAATGCGCCGCGAAAGTGGCACGACCTGACCATCCTCAAGCCCGAACAGTTCGATATTGCTCACGACACCGGCAGAATCATAGCTGATCGCCAGCACCTGCCGTTCGACGACCTGCGGCTCTTGCCACGCGAACTGGCGCACGCGGCTTCGGACATAGTAGCTGGCGCTTTGTGTGGACATGCCCGACATCGCGGGCGCGCCCACGGATTCTTCCACCGCGGCGCGGGTATCAACGCCAACGGTGATCATGGCGAGATCTTCTTGAATGGGCATGTAGCCGTGATTGCGGAAATGCGGGCTGCACCCTGCCAGGGTCAGAATGCAGAGCACCGCGATGGATCTGCCGAACCTCAAATGCATGCCTGACATCCCTGCCCTCTTGTCTTGGCCCGTTGTGCCTTTTATCTCGCTTACAGAAGGAATGCCCCCGGTTCAAGAATGGAAGCGTCTGAACATATGTCACAACCCGACCAATCAGACAGCGCCTTGCGGGTTGCTGATCTACCGCAGAACCGTATCACGCAGTTTGATTTGCGCCCGGATCCGGCCCAAGTGCAGGCGATTATGGCAGAGCTTGATCTGCTGGGGCTGCGCAAACTCAGGTTTCGCGGCACGATCCGTGCTGCAGGGCAACAGGACTGGCAATTGGAGGGAACCTTGGGCGCCACGGTCATTCAGCCCTGCGCTGTCACGTTGGAGCCGGTGATCACCCGCATCGACGAAGTGGTGCATCGGCGTTATCTGGCCGATGCTGCGGCGTTGTTTCCCGAAGGTGAGGAAATCGAGATGCCCGATGATGACAGCGCAGAACCTTTGGGGGCAGTGATTGATCCGCATGTCGTGATGATCGAGGCGCTGGCGCTGGCACTGCCGTTGTGGCCACGCGCCGAGGGGGCCGCGATCGGCAGTATCACCGTCACCGAACCGGGCCAGACGCCGCTGACGACAGAGGCGATGAAACCTTTTGCCGGTCTGGCAGGGCTGCGCGACCAACTGGCCAAACCATCTGACGAGGATAGCTGAACCTGCCGATCCACATGATCCATGGCGTGGCATGCCGGCCTTGATTTTGCTGTCAAAAACGGCATGGCGGCCATCCGCCGCTGCGATACGAAAAAGACACGCGAAATTCTGCTTGCACCTTGGACGATTCACAGTATTTTCCGCCGCTCAATCGAATTTAGGGTTGGACACGGCACGCCCGAGCGCATATGTGCCCTCAGACCCATATGAAACAGGGCCGCAAGGCCCACAGGAAATCGAGGTGGCACGATGGCCGTCCAGCAAAACAAAGTCTCCAAGTCGCGCCGCAACAACCGTCGCGCGCATGATGCACTGGTTGCAGCAAACCCGAATGAATGCCCGAATTGTGGCGAACTGAAGCGCCCTCACCACGTCTGCGGGGCCTGTGGACACTACGCCGAGCGTGAAGTCGTCGCCATGACCGAAGAGGTTGATCTGGACGAAGACGCCGCCTGAGCGTCTTAACCAAGGGGCGCCCATGTCCACGTTGTCGAACCCACCCTCGACGCGTTCCGGGCGCACCGTCATTTCGGTTGACGCCATGGGCGGTGATCTGGGACCGGCAGCCGTGGTTGCCGGTATTTCCATGTCGGCCAAAGTGAACCCGGACATCGCGTTTATTTTGCATGGCCCCCGCGACCAGCTTGAGCGGCTTGTCGCAAAACGCCGTCACCTTGACGGGCGCTGCGACATCCGTGATGCGCAGGGCGTTGTTGCCATGACCGACAAGCCCAGCCATATCATGCGCCATGGCAAGGACACATCGATGTGGTCCGCGCTGGATTGCGTGCGTGACGGTGAGGCGACGGTTGCGGTATCTTGCGGCAATACCGGCGCGTTGATGGCGCTGTCCATGGTGCGCCTGCGCAAGCTGCCCGGCGTGAACCGTCCGGCCATTGCGGTGCTGTGGCCATCACGCAATCCGCAAGGGTTCAACGTGATGCTGGATGTGGGCGCGGATATCCGCGCGGATGCGCAGGATCTGCTGCAATATGCGCTGATGGGGGCCTCCTACGCACGCAACGGGTTGGATCTGCCGCATCCCCGCGTGGGCCTGTTGAATGTCGGCACCGAAGAAAACAAGGGCCGCGCCGAGCTGAAAGCCGCGCATGAGCTGATCAGCAATGTCGCAGAACGCGGAAATTTCGACTTTGTCGGTTTTGTGGAAGGCGGCGATATTCCCGGTGATGTCTGTGACGTGATCGTGACCGATGGGTTTACCGGCAATGTCGCGTTGAAAACCGGCGAAGGCACCGCCAAGCTGATTGGGGATCTGCTGAAAGAAGCGCTCAAATACACGCCCTTATCGCGGCTTGCGTCCTTGCTGGCGCTGACCTCCTTGCGGCGGCTCAAGCACCGGATTGATCCGCGCCGGGTGAATGGCGGCGTATTTCTGGGCCTGAACGGGACGGTTGTGAAATCCCATGGCTCGGCCGATGCAACCGGGGTCTCTGCCGCTGTCAAACTGGCCTTCACGCTGGCGCAATCGGGTTTTTCCGAAAAACTGGCGGCACGGGTTGCATCTGCCACGGCTCTTGCCCACGATACTGAGACGCAACAGAAAGACACTCAATGACCATGCGCGCCGTTGTCAAAGGCATCGGGCATTACCTGCCCGAACGGATCGTCGAAAACGCCGAATTTGAAGCCTCGCTGGAAACATCCGACGAATGGATCAAGGCGCGCTCGGGGATCGAGCGCCGCCATATGGCGGCGGATGGGCAGACCACGTCCGATCTGGCAACCCGCGCGGCGCGGGCCGCCCTTGCCGATGCCGGAATGCAGGCCGGAGATCTGGATGCGATCATCCTTGCCACCTCCACCGCTGACCTGACCTTTCCGGCGGCGGCCACCATGGTGCAGGCCAATCTGGGCATGACGCGCGGCTTTGCCTTTGATGTGCAGGCCGTTTGCGCAGGATTCGTTTTTGCGCTGGCCAATGCCAATGGCATGATTCTGTCCGGTCAGGCCAAACGCGTGATGGTGATCGGGGCGGAAACCTTCAGCCGATTGATGGATTGGACAGATCGTTCCACCTGCGTCTTGTTCGGCGATGGCGCGGGCGCGCTGATCCTTGAGGCGGAAACAGGCACGGGGGGCACCGATGATCGGGGGATCCTGTCCAGCGATCTGAATTCGGACGGGCGGCACCGTGATCTGTTATATGTCGATGGCGGTGTCTCGACCCAGACAACCGGACATCTGCGCATGCAGGGGCGCGAAGTGTTCCGCCATGCTGTCGAAAAACTGGCCCAGACGGCCCATACCGCGCTGGACAAGGTCGGCCTGACTGGCGGCGATGTGAACTGGATCGTGCCGCATCAGGCCAATTTGCGCATTATCACCGCCACCGCACAGCGTATGCAGGTCCCGATGGAGCGTGTGGTGGTCACAGTGCAAGATCACGGCAACACCTCTGCCGCCTCCATCCCGCTGGCGCTCTCGGTTGGCCATGCGCGCGGGCAGATCAAACAGGGCGATCTGATTGTGACCGAGGCAATCGGCGGCGGGCTGGCTTGGGGCGCTGTCGTCCTGCGCTGGTAGGGCAATTTTGCGCATGCGGGCACCGGCCCTGCGCACGGGTCTGGAACCGCCTAAAATACATGCGCCAAGCCATTGATATTGACTCGAATTTATCCCTGCCCCTATGCTTGCGAAATGTTTGGAAAAAACAGCATGGGGGATGAAGGATGAGTGACAAGACCTTGACCAGAATGGATCTTAGCGAAGCGATCTTTCGTGAGGTCGGATTGTCGCGCAATGACAGCAGCCAGCTTGTGGAAAGTATCCTGACCCATATGTCGGATGCGTTGGTGGCGGGCGAGCAAGTCAAGATCTCGTCTTTCGGCACGTTTTCAGTGCGCGAGAAATCGGCCCGCGTGGGGCGCAATCCGAAAACCGGCGAAGAGGTTCCGATCAACCCGCGCCGTGTTCTGACCTTTCGCCCTTCGCATCTGATGAAGGAACGGGTTGCCACCGGTCCTGAGGGCTAAGCAGGGATAGCGCGCATGACTGGCAAATCCCCGGAGGCCTTTCGCACCATCAGCGAAGTGGCAGACTGGCTGGACCGTCCCGCCCATGTGCTGCGATTCTGGGAAAGCAAGTTCAGTCAGGTCAAACCGGTCAAGCGGGCGGGCGGGCGCCGCTATTACCGTCCCGATGACATGCTGTTGCTGGGCGGCATCAAAAAGCTGCTCCATGATGACGGGATGACCATCAAAGGTGCGCAAAAAGTATTGCGCGAACAAGGTGTTCGCTATGTCAGCGCCCTGTCGCAACCGCTGGATGATGATGGCGCACTCAGCGCTGCCACAACGCTGGTCCCCGATGCGGCGGCGAATCTGCACAGCGCGCCTGCCGCCGCAACTGCCGTTACCGCGCCCGAACCTGCACCAGAGAAACCAATCGCCGCGCCTTTTGACGCCAAGCCAGAGCAGGCAACGCATAGCATTGACGATCACAGCGTTGATGATGACGCAACCGCAGCAACAGCCCCCCATCACGCGACATCGCATGGGGCAGAGCAGATCGAATCCCCCGCCACCATTAAGGCTGACACCACTGAAACTGACACCATTCAGCCTGACACCGTGAAGTCTGACACCGTCAAGACTGACACTATGGTGACTGATACCGTGATCACGCGGCCTGCAATGGCGCCCCCCGCGATGGAGACGCGGCCCATCGACCAAACGCAGCCCCCGCGCAGCCCAAGTGCGGATGCGAACACGCCAACAGAATCGCCCAAGCAAGGCCAAGGGGGTGATGCCACACAATCCGAATCCCGTCAGGATGGCCTGTCAGAAACCGCCCCCCCCGATACGGCCTCTATCCCTCACGCCAGCCTGCCCCCGCAGCCGCCCGCCGATCCCATCGTCGCCAAGGCGCTGGGTGCAGACATCCCGCCTGATCCGGACCCAAGCCTTTGGCCCCCCGAACCCGGTGTTTTGTCGCAAATCGCCGCCCTTTCCGGCCCAATCGCGCTGGCAAACCGGGCCGGGATTGCCGCCCTGATCGCGCGGCTGGATGCCATGCGCAGCCATATGGCGACCGCGCGCAAAAGCTGAGGTGAAAAGTGGGAATTTCCCCTTGCCCCCGCGCCCAAATCCAGTATGACTGCCGAACCGTCGGGCTATGGCGCAGCCTGGTAGCGCGTCCGTCTGGGGGACGGAAGGTCGCAGGTTCGAGTCCTGCTAGCCCGACCAAAACATTTCGACGGTTCCGCAATCGCTCGTGTGCCGCAAGGCTCCGGGCGATTTGCATATCCGGCCACAGGAAAGGCATGACATGACCGGCGTGATCCCCAGCCAGCAGATCGAGACGATGATCAATGCGGGTCAGATCACCGCGCCCCTGCCCCCTTTGGCGGATCAGATCCAGCCCGCCAGCCTTGATCTGCGCCTTGGCAATGTCGCCTACCGCGTGCGCGCCTCGTTTCTGGCCGGGCATGGCCGCAGCGTGGCAGACCGCTTGGCCGAATTTGAAATGCACCGCGTGGATCTGCGCGATGGTGCGGTGCTGGAAAAGGGCTGCGTCTATGTTGTCCCACTGATGGAGCATCTGGCCCTGCCCGCTGATATGCAGGCCGTCGCAAATGCCAAATCATCCACCGGGCGGCTGGATCTGCTGACGCGCACCATTACCGATGGCGGCACAGAATTTGACCGGATCCCGCAGGGCTACCATGGCCCGCTTTATGCCGAAATTTGCCCCCGCTCTTTTTCCGTGCTGGTGCGCCCCGGCATGCGCCTGAACCAGATCCGGTTCCGGCAGGGGCAGGCCGTGCTCAGCGACAGTGATCTGACCGCCCTGCATGCAGCCTCCCCGCTGGTGGATGGCACAGCGATGATTGATGACGGTTTGGGGTTTTCGGTCGATCTGCGCCCCGCCTCCGGCACGCTGGTGGGCTACCGCGCCAAACCGCATACCGGCGTGATTGATCTGGACCTGATCGGCCATTACGATCCCGCCGATTATTGGGAGGATGTCCGCAGCGATAACGGCCAGATCATCCTCGATCCCGGGGCGTTCTATATCCTCGTCAGCCGCGAAGCCGTCAGCATCCCGCCCGCCTATGCCGCAGAAATGGCCCCCTATCTGGCCATGGTGGGCGAATTCCGCGTGCATTATGCGGGTTTCTTCGATCCCGGCTTTGGCCATGATGCCGCAGGCGGGGCCGGATCGCGCGGCGTGCTGGAAGTGCGCTGCCACGAGGCGCCCTTTGTTCTGGAACATGGGCAGATTGTCGGCCGCTTGGTCTATGAACGCATGCGTGCCGCGCCCAGCCAACTTTATGGCCGCGGCATCGCCTCGAACTATCAGGGACAAGGCCTGAAGCTAAGCAAACATTTCCGGATGCGCTGACGCCGCGCCGCGTTGTTTCTTCTTGCCTTAAATATCCAAAAAACCGCGCCAGAGCCTATGCTGAACGCGGCTTATACGGTGCAACCTGGCGTCACATCCTGCCCATGCGCCGCGCGGATCGCATCGCGTGCTTGGCTTTGCGGGTGGCCTCTTTGCTCTGCCTAGCCTGGTCTTGCTCCGCCCCTGTCTGCGCGGGACCCTGCGCAGTGTTCACGCGTCCTGCCCCGCCGCGCGAGCTGCCTTTGCCCATACCACCCATATGCCGCATGCCTGCATTGATGCCGCCGCTGACGGCCTTGCGCAAGACAACACGTATCACCAGATTGATCAGCTGATTCATATTCATCGCGCGCTCCTTGATCCTGCGTATCCGTGGTCCGGCCTATGTGCCCCAAGCGCTGACATAACACGCAAATAAGGAAAATTCAGGGATTGTGGCGAAAATCCCTGCCTCAATCCTCGAAAAGTTCGCTTTGTCCGGCGCTGGCCTCATCCTCGGCCTCATCCTCGGCACCGACCGCATCTCCCAGCTGCGGCATGGCAGAGGGTGGCAGGCGGTTATCAAGCAGGCCGGCGGCGCGCAACTCTTTCAGCCCCGGCAGATCACGCGCGCTTTCCAGCCCGAAATGATCCAGAAACGCCTCTGTCACCACAAAGGTCACGGGGCGTCCGGGTGTCATCTTACGGCGACCGAATCTGATCCATTCCATTTCCAACAGCTGATCCACCGTGCCCCGGCTGACCGAAACACCGCGGATTTCCTCAATCTCGGCGCGGGTGACGGGTTGGTGATAGGCGATGATCGCCAAAGTCTCGATTGCGGCGCGGCTGAGTTTGCGCGTCTCGACCGATTCCTTTTGCATCAGAAACCCCAGATCGGGCGCGGTGCGCATGGCCCATGCATCCCCGACCCTGACCAGATGCACCCCCCGCCCCGCATAGCGTTTGCGCAGATGCACCAACGCCTCGGCGGCATCGCAGCCATGCGGCATGCGGGCTTGCAGCTCGCGCACGGTCACGGGTTCGGCAGTGGCAAAGAGGATCGCCTCGACCATGCGTTCCTGCTCTCCCATCGGGGGGGCTTCGAACAGGCTTTGTTCGATGGACTCGCGCGGCGCTTTGCGCGGATCTTGCGGTATATCGGTCTCAGACATCACGCCCCTCACGCTTGCGCAGCTGCAGGGGGGCAAAGGTTTCAGATTGGCGCAGCTCTGCGCGGCCTTCCTTGACCAGTTCCAATGAGGCCGCGAATGTTGACGCGGTGGCCGAGCGGCGGCGCATCGGATCGCCCTCCCACCCTTCGGGCAGATAGCTGGCAATATCGGTCCAGTCGCCCGCAAAGCCGATCAGCCCGCGCAGCCGCCCAAGCGCCTGTTCCATCGTAAAAATCGCGTCACGGTCCATCACGAAAGGGCGGAATTCATCGCGGGTGCGAATACGGGCATAGCCCTGCATCAGATCCAGCAAGGTGGCACTGTAGCGGACCTGCCGGATGCGCGTCACATCCTCGGGCAGGCCGCGCGCGAAGAAGTCGCGCCCGCGCCTGTCACGCGCCATCAGCCGCGCCGCGACATCGCGCATCGCGGCCAGCCGTTCCAGTTGAAACGCCAGATGTGCTGCCAGTTCTTCGCCCGAGGGGCCTTCTTCATGCGGATCGGGCGGCAGCAACAGGCGCGATTTCAGAAAAGCCAGCCAGGCAGCCATGACCAGATAATCCGCCGCCAGTTCCAGCCGCAGCGCTTTGGCGCGCTCCACAAAGGCCAGATATTGCCGCGCCAGATCCAGCACGCTGATTTTGCGCAGATCCACCTTTTGCGTGCGGCTCAGCGTCAGAAGCAGGTCGAGAGGGCCTTCAAAACCATCCACATCGACGATCAGCGCCTCGGCGGCCAACCGATCAGCCACGCGGTCCGCGTCCCCGTTCACCCCGTCACGATGGCCCTTATCCTCAAAAAGATTGTCAGACATGATCGCGCCCGTTCAAAAGCGCCTCAAGCTGCGCGTCCAAAGCCGCGATGTCAACCATTTGTGGCGTCCGGCGCATGGCCAGCGCCCGCTCTGCCCGCCTCTGGGCGGCCTGCGACATCCGGCCTGACGCATCAGCCACCATGCGCCGCGCCTCCAGCGTGCCATTGCATAGCAGCACCACATCGCAGCCTGCTGCCAGCGCATCACGGCTGATCCGGGCCAGATCGCCCCGCAGCGCCTTCATCGAGATGTCATCGGTCATGATCAACCCGTCATAGCCGATTTCGTCGCGGATCATCTGCATCACACGTGGCGACAAGGTGGCGGGCGCGCTGTCCAATGCCGTATAGACCAGATGCGCGGTCATCGCCATGGGCAGATCCGCCAGCGCCGCGAAGGGTGCAAAATCCACCGCGCGCAGCTCATCAAGGCTGGCCGTGACATGCGGCAGGTCCAGATGGCTGTCTGCGGTGGCGCGGCCATGGCCGGGGATATGTTTGAGCACGGGCAATACGCCACCGTCCAGTAAACCATCCGCCACCGCACGGCCCATCGCGGCCACCTGTGCCGGATCGGTGCCATAGCAGCGGTTATAGAGGAACGGATGCGTCACAGGCCCCGCCACATCGGCCAGCGGGGCGCAATTGCTGTCAATCCCCAGCGCGTGCAGTTCCGCGGCGATGATACGAAACCGCAGATACATCGCCTTTGCGGCCTGATCGCCAGCACCCGTCACCTGATCCAGCGCGGGTGGCCATTCACGCCAGCGCGGCGCGCGCAGGCGCTGCACGCGCCCGCCTTCCTGATCTATGGTGATCATCGCGTTGCGGCCCACGGCCTCGCGCAGCTCGTCGCACAGGGCGCGCACCTGATCGGGGGTGTCGATATTGCGGGCGAACAGGATAAAGCCGAACGGATCGGCCTGCCGGAAAAACGCCTTTTCGTCAGGCGTCAGGCGCAGACCTTCGGCATCCAGAATGGTGGCACCAAAGCCGCTCACTTGGCGCTGACCGGGATACATTCCGCCCGTTCCGCCACCAAAGCCGAGCAGAACCGCCGCGAATCGTTGATATCGGCAAAGCCCATGGCGCGCAGGCGGTAGAAGTTGCGCCCGCCGCTTTCGGCCAGCTGGATCACGCGGGATTTGCCTTGCAGGTAATCCCCGAACCGCGCCGCCAGCCTGTCCCATTCGCGTTTGGCCACATCGGGACTGTCAAAGGCCCCAAGCTGCACCAGCCGTGTGCCAGAGGGGATTGTGGAGGCATCAACATCCTGCACCGGGGGCGCGCTGGCCTGCATCGCAACCGGACCCAATGAGGCCGTCTGCCGCAACATCGACGCAGGCCGCGCCTGCGGGCGCAGCGATTGGCCGATCCCCCCTTCCACCGCCGGTATGGCGATGGCCGGAGATCCGGCATCATCATCCCGAGGGTCGGATTCCAGTATCTGCGCCAGAATCTGATCCACCATCGCGGACATCGTCTCGGGTTCCGCGCGCATCATCACGGCAGGTTCAATCCGCGCCACATCAACGCCGGGCGCATCATCCAGCCCGAACATCCCCGCCGAGGCCAGCCTGAGCGAGATATGCGCATCAGGATCAGCGGTCATGTCAGCGCCTGCTGCCATTTCTGTGGACGGACCCGGCTGTGGCGGCATGGGCAGGATCTGCGCGGTGGCCATCAGATCAGCCGTGGTCACGTCCTCTTCTGCCAAGGCAACAGGACGCGGGGCCAGCACCAGCCTGTCCGCCGGAGGCGCGGCATTGCCGGTGGCGGCGATCTGGTTGACGGCAAGGCCCTGATGATCCGCGGTAGCCCCACCCGGCATCTCCGGTTGCAGCCGCATCGGCCCCTCCATCGCGCGCACAACGGGAATACCGTTCACATCACGCATCAACAGCTTGTAGCCCCAGACCGCAACGCCGATCACCAGCGCCAAAGACAGGACCGCGCCGATCCAATTGGTCATGGTTGTGATGGATTTGCCTGATGCGGGCGCATCAACGCGCCCTTGTGCTGCCATGTCTGCCATATCCGCCTTTCCGTCGCAAAGGATACTTAGCCCCTTGCGATCCGTTTCTCTGCCTCAGCCTGCGGATATATCGCGCGCCTTACGTCAGCGCATCTCATCCACAGCATCGACGCCCAGAATACCAAGACCTGCGGAAATAACAACGGCCACGGCCTTGGCCTGCGCGATTTTCGCCTGTGATGTGGCGCTGTCGCCCTCCTGGATGAAACGCAGCGCAGGATCATCATTGCCCCGGTTCCACAGCGCGTGGAAATCGCTGGCCAGTTCATAAAGATAAAAGGCCACGCGATGCGGCTCGTTGGTGCGCGCGGCGATCTCGACCAGACGCGGCCATTCGGCCAGTTTGCGCGCCACGGCCAGTTCGGCATCATGGGTCATGCCGGACAGATCCGCGCCTTGCAGCGCGGCATCTGACACATCTATCCCCGCCTCGGCGGCTTTGCGCAGCACCGATGACACCCGCGCATGGGCGTATTGCACATAGAAAACCGGATTGTCCTTGGACTGTTCCAGCACCTTGTCGAAATCAAAATCCAGCGGTGCGTCATTCTTGCGCGTCAGCATGTGAAACCGCGTGACGCCGGGGCCGACCTGTTCGACCACATCGCGCAGGGTCACGAAATTGCCCGCGCGTTTGGACATCTTGAACGGCTCGCCATTCTTCCACAGCTTCACAAGCTGGCACAGCTTGATATCGAGCGGCACGCGCCCATCCGACAGCGCCGAGACAGCGGCCTTCATCCGTTTGACATAGCCGCCATGATCCGCGCCAAACACGTCGATCAACATATCAAACCCGCGTTCCACCTTATCATAGTGATAGGCGATATCGGGGGCGAAATAGGTCCAGCCACCATCGGATTTCTTGACCGGACGGTCCACATCATCGCCATGGGTGGTCGAGCGGAACAGCGTTTGTTCGCGCGGCTCCCAGTCTTCGGGGGTTTTGCCTTTCGGCGGCTCCAGCACGCCCTCATAGATCAGACCCTTGGCATCGAGCGCGGCCAGCGCCTTTTCGATCAACCCGGTGCCGTAAAGGGATTTTTCGCTGAAGAACACATCCATCTCAACGCCCAAAGAGGCCAGATCATCACGGATCATATGCATCATCGCATCGGTGGCGTAATCGCGGATCTCTTCCAGCCATTCGGATTCCGGCCTGCCGACCAGATCATCGCCATACATCTCGGCCAGCGCCTGCCCTACCGGGATCAGGTAATCGCCGGGATAGGTGCCATCGACAAAGGCAACATCCTGTCCGCGCGCCTCAAGATACCGAAGATAGACAGAGCGCGCCAGCACATCGACCTGCGCACCGCCATCATTGATGTAATATTCGCGCGTCACATCATAGCCCGCATAGGCCAGCAGGCTGGCCAGCGCATCGCCAAACACCGCGCCCCGCGTATGGCCCACATGCAGCGGGCCAGTGGGGTTGGCGCTGACATATTCCACATTGACGCGGCGCCCCTGCCCCATAGCCGAGCGGCCAAAACCGGTGCCTGATGCAAGGGCCGCGGTGACCACGCCCTGCCACATCGCATTGGCCAGCCGCATATTGATAAAGCCCGGCCCCGCCACATCGGCGGTCTGGATGCGCGGATCGATGGCCAGACGGCGGGCCAGTTCCTCGGCAATGGCACGCGGGTTCTGGCCTGCGGGTTTGGCCAGCACCATCGCGGCATTGGTGGCCATATCACCATGGGCGGCGTCGCGTGGCGGCTCGACCGTGACGGCGGCTGTGTCCAGCCCGGCGGGCAACAGGCCCTCGGTGGTCATGGCAGCCAGCGTGTCCAGCACATGCGCGCGCATCTGGGTAAAGAGGTTCATCACGTCATCCTTTTGGTTGCCCAGCGGTTTAGCACCGCCAGCGCCCGCGTCAATGCGGGCTGGCCTGCGCGAGCGGCGCAAATCGCCATGAAAACAGCCTGTTTCGTGGCGGATCACACCCCCGGCGGACGATCCGCCGGATCAGAGCCTAAAAGGCGGTTATGTTCCTGCAGCGCGAAACGGTCTGTCATACCGGCGATATAATCCGCCACGATCCGCGCCAGCGCCTGCCGGTCTTGCGCCTCCTGCACGTCTTTGCGCCATTGTTTCGGCAGCAAATCCGGCTCTCGCATGAAGAGCGGGAACAGATCATGCACCACCTGCGTCACATATTGGCGCATCTTCACCACGGCGGGGGCGCGATACATCCGGTGGAACAAAAAGGTGCGGATCACCTTCAGATCGGTCCAGATATCGGGCGAAAACTGCACCATCATCCGCCCCGCATCGCGGATATCCTGTGCTGTCTCCGGCCTCAGCCTGCCCAGATTGACGCGGCTGACATCGATCACATCAGATACAAGGATACCAAAGAAACGGCGCAGCGCCTCATGCCTGCGGCGGTAGTAGTTCAGGCCGGGATAGAGCCTGTCCACCTCGGCAAAGCAGCCCTTGAGGATGGGCAATTCGGCCAGCTCATCGGTTGAGAACAGCTCGGCGCGCAGGCCGTCATGCAGATCGTGGTTGTTATAGGCGATGTCATCGGCAAGGGCGGCCACCTGCGCCTCGGCACTGGCATGGCTGTGCAGTTCCAGATCGTGGCGGGCGTTATAATCGGACAGCGCATAGGGGATATCGCCGGTCACCGGACCGTTATGTTTGGCAATCCCTTCCAACGTTTCCCATGTCAGGTTCAGCCCGTCCCATTCGGCATAGTGCCGCTCCAGCGAGGTGACGATGCGGATCGCCTGCGCGTTGTGATCAAAGCCGCCATAAGGGGCCATCAGCGCCTGCAACGCATCCTCGCCCGTGTGGCCAAAGGGCGGATGGCCCAGATCATGGGCCAGCGCCACGGCCTCGGTCAGCTCAACATTCAGCCCCAAAGCGCCTGCCACGGTGCGCGCCACCTGCGCCACTTCGATGGAATGGGTCAGACGGGTGCGGAAATAATCGCCCTCATGTTCAATGAACACCTGCGTTTTATACTTGAGGCGGCGAAAGGCGCTGGAATGGATGATGCGGTCACGATCACGCTGGAACGGGGTGCGGAAAACGCTTTCTTCCTCGGGCACCAGCCGTCCACGGGTCTGGCCGGGGTTCGCGGCGTAGGATGTTGTCATATGTCTTGTGGTCCTTGTCGCCTGTGCACTTGCCCCATATATTCACATTCACAACGATGCGAAACCATCGAGGAGCCATCAGATGCAACTGCCCCCCAAAGTGACCAGCCGCGCCTTTGCCCGGCTTGCGGAAATCAAGGCCGCCAGTCAAGGCCAGGCCTTGCGCGTCGCGGTCGAGGGTGGCGGCTGTTCCGGCTTTCAATACGAGATCAAGCTCGACAGCGCCGCCCCCGATGATCTGGTGCTGACGGGGGACGGGGAATCCGTGGTGGTTGATTCCGTATCGCTGCCGTTTCTGTCCGGTGCGACGATTGATTTTGCCGAAGAACTGATCGGCGCGCGCTTTGTCATCGACAACCCGAACGCCTCCTCATCCTGCGGGTGCGGCGTATCTTTTTCAATGTAATCAACGCATAAAAGCGGTTAACTAATGTGTTACATTAACGCAGTCACAGCCCGCTGCCGGCGTTGCAGGCTTGCATGATCCCTGCCCTTGCGGAATAGACAGACCATCCGCCGCAAAGCCACACCCATAGCCGAGGACGTGCCGCCATGAAGATCGCCACATTCAATATCAACGGCATCAAGGCACGGATCGAGGCGCTGCCGCAATGGCTGGACGAGGAACAGCCCGATATTGTGGTGCTACAGGAAATCAAATCGGTGGATGATGCATTCCCCCGCGAGATCATCGAGGATCGCGGCTATAATCTGGAAACCTATGGTCAGAAATCCTTCAACGGCGTGGCCATCCTGTCAAAACTGCCATTGGAGGACGTGATGCGCGGCCTGCCCGGTGATGCGGATGATGAACAGGCCCGCTATATCGAGGCGACGGTTGTGGGCAAACAGGCGTTGCGCATCTGCGGGCTGTATCTGCCCAATGGCAACCCCGCGCCGGGGCCGAAATATGACTACAAACTGGCATGGATGCAGCGCCTGCAAGCGCGGGCTGCAAGTTTGCTGGCCGAAGAAGTGCCCTTCCTGATGGCGGGGGATTACAACATCATCCCGCAGGATGAGGACGCCGCCCGCCCCGATGCGTGGCGCAAGGATGCGCTGGCCCTGCCCGAAAGCCGCGCCGCCTATCGCCGAATCATCCATCTGGGACTGACGGATGCCTTTCGCGCCCGCGTGCAGGGGCCGGGGCATTATTCATTCTGGGATTATCAGGCCGGCGCATGGAACCGCAATGAAGGCATTCGCATCGACCACTTGCTGCTGAGCCCGCCCTGCGCCGATATGCTGACGGGTGTGGGTATCGACAAACATGTGCGTGATCGTGAAAAACCATCAGATCATGTGCCGGTCTGGATCACCCTGGACAACTGAGACCGCCCTGATCAGAACAATCGCTCACGCTTTGGTCACATCATGGGCGTAAAGCCAGTCAAACTGGCGCATCATCCGGTCCGGGGCCAGCGCACCCCCAAGGCGCATCACGGTATGGGCGGCAAGGCGCAGCGGTGCGGGGCGCAAATGGTATTTCCACGCATTGCCATTGGCCGCGGCAATCACCCGCCGCACCCGTGTTTCGCGCCCAAGCTGATAGGCCGCAAGCCCGGCGGCCAGCGTATCATGGCTGGCGATGGACTGGGCCAGAACCCATGCATCTTCCAGCGCCATAGACGCGCCCTGCGCCAGAAATGGCAGGGTCGGATGCGCCGCATCGCCCAACAGCGCCAGATGATCGCGCTGCCAGACCCGCGCCACCGGATGGCGGAACAGCCCCCACAGGCGCGGGGCGCTCACCCTGTCCAGTATCGCGCGGACAGGCGCGCCGAAATCGGCAAAAGCCGCGCGCAGATTGGCTGGATCATCGGCATGCTGCCAGCCTTCATCGGCCCAATCGCTGCGTTCCTGCACCGCGACGATGTTCAGATCAGCCCCGTTGCGCAGCGGATAGGTCACCAGATGCCGCCCCGGCCCCATATGGACCCATGCCTCGGCGCTGCGGTTTTCGGAATTGGGCACCACGGCGCGCCACGCTACCTGCCCGGTGAAAAAAGGCGCGTCAGCCCCGTTCAACACCGGGCGCAGGACCGAGTGCAGGCCATCCGCACCAATCACCAGATCGCATCCGATCTGCGCACCATTGACCAGATGCACCACCGGGGTTGCGCCCCCCTCGCCACCACCAACCTTTTGCAGCAGCCGGATTTTTACCCCCGCATCACGCGCGCCCGCCGCCAAAAGCGCGATCAGATCGGCGCGGTGCACAAAATAATAGGACGGGTCCGGCAAACGGCCCAGATCAAGCCGCACCACATCCGCGTCCAGATGCGTCTTGAGGCAGACCGCCCGCGCCTGCACCGAAGCCGCCACCAGCGCGCCATCAAGCCCCAAGGCACGCAAAACCGCCATCCCGTTGGGGCTGATCTGCAACCCTGCCCCGATTTCGGCAATCTCGGGGGCCTGTTCCAGCAGCGTCACATCCGCGCCACGCAGCGCCAAGGCGCGGGCCACGGCCAGACCGCCGATTCCCGCCCCAATCACCACGGCGCGCAAGCCAAGAATGCTCATACGGTCCCCGTCAACCAAAAACGCCGAAGCGACCGCTCCGGCGTTGGATATCTGCGTTACATTTCAACCGGCTCAATCGTCGCGATCAATCATCACGATGCACTTTTTCGCGCCGCTCGTGACGCTCCTGCGCCTCCAGCGTCATTGTGGCGATCGGACGGGCAATCAACCGTTTGAGGCTGATCGGTTCGCCGGTCTTTTCACAAAACCCGTATTCCCCCTCATCAATGCGGCGCAGGGCGGCATCGATCTTGGCCACCAGCTTGCGCTGCCGGTCCCGCGTGCGCAATTCCAAGGCGCGATCCGTTTCCTCCGATGCGCGATCCGCGACATCGGGGATGTTGCGTGTCCCGTCCTGCAACCCTTCGATCGTATCGCGACTGTCTTCCAGAAGTTCCGATTTCCATTTCAGAAGGGCATGCCGGAAATATTCCAGATGCCGCTCGTTCATGAATGGTTCGTCATCGGCTGGCGTGTAGCTTGTGGAGTGAAAGGATTCGGCTTTCATTGCTGTTCCCTCAATAAGGCCCGCGTCTGTCATCAACTGATCCTTTGACATCTGGCGTTTCCCCGTGGGGCTGCAGATAGCCCAGCCTTGGGCGATTGTCACTACCCCTTTGAGGCCGCATTGCAGGGAATTTACCTTCAGGCTAGGGTGCGGCAAGATTTGCGGTCATCAGCTTGGAGAAACGATGAAATTTGCAGGAACCGATGCCTATGTGGCAACAGACGACCTGACCGTGGCGGTCAATGCGGCGGTCACGCTGGAGCGTCCGCTTCTGGTCAAAGGAGAGCCGGGCACAGGCAAAACCGAACTGGCCCGCCAGATCGCGGCCTCTTTGGGGCTGAAGATGATCGAGTGGAACATCAAATCCACCACCCGCGCCCAGCAAGGTCTTTACGAGTATGACGCCGTCAGCCGGTTGCGTGACAGCCAGCTGGGCGAAGAGCGCGTGCATGATGTGAAAAACTACATCCGCAAAGGCAAGCTGTGGCAGGCCTTTGAGGCGGAAGAGAAAGTGGTTTTGCTGATCGACGAGGTGGACAAGGCCGATATCGAGTTTCCCAACGACCTGTTGCAGGAACTCGACCGGATGGAGTTTTTTGTCTACGAAACCGGCGAGACGATCCGCGCCAAGGTGCGCCCGATCGTGATCATCACCTCCAACAATGAAAAAGAACTGCCCGATGCGTTTTTGCGGCGCTGCTTTTTCCATTATATCCGCTTTCCCGATGCCGATACCATGCGCCGCATCGTCGAAGTGCATCACCCCGGCATCAAGGAAAAGCTGCTGACAACCGCGCTGACACAGTTTTATGACCTGCGCGAGACACCGGGGCTGAAGAAAAAACCCTCCACCTCCGAGGTGCTGGATTGGCTCAAGCTGCTGCTGGCCGAGGATCTGACGCCGGAAGACCTGAAGCGGGACGGCGCGAATGCGCTGCCCAAGCTGCATGGTGCCTTGCTCAAGAACGAACAGGATGTGCATCTGTTCGAGCGTCTGGCCTTCATGGCGCGCGCGCAACGCTGAGAGGGATGGCGGTTTTGCCACGCCCAGCCCGCGTTGCGGCGCAGGCCCTGCGGCTTTGAACGGTTTGGGTTTGAATATGGGCCGGCTTTGGCCTGTAATGCAGCTGTGGCGCATCAATATGCGCGCCACAGCGCGTCTGCCGGCGGCACGATATGCCACAAATTTGCCTCAGGCTGACCTCAGCCAAGACAGGAAGGGCCCAGACAGTCCGTGCAAACCCTTGGAAAGAGGCAGGACATGATCAGATTTTTCCCGCTCCGCAGCTTGTGGACCCGTTGTCTGTTGGCTGTTGACCATCTGGCCGCGCGGCTCATCGCCCTCGCGGCGCCGCAAGACACGCGCCTGTTGGTCCGCGTGCCCGCCAAGGCGCATCCCCGCAATGGCAGGATACATGGCCAGATGCGTCATGCGCCAACAGGCCAGCGGATGGATCGTCACGGATGACATCAGCGTTTCACCGTTTTTTGTTGCCTTTTTGCCTGATTTTGGCGGCCTGTACGCCCAGCCAACCACCCGAAATGCCCAGCCGCGCCTTTGCAACGCCTGATGGCGCATTGCCACCGATGCGGGTTTTCACCGCGCCACAGCCGGACAGCTTTCCGATCTCCAACACGGATCTGATCCGTGATTTCATGGACCTGTCCTTCATGCTGGAATCAGGCCGCGCCTTGCCGGTCTTTACCCGCTTTGAAGGCCCCGTTTCGCTGCGTGTCACCGGCAATCCGCCGCCCACGCTGGCGGCTGATCTGACGCGGCTGCTGTACCGTCTGCGCAGCGAGGCCGGGATCGACATCCGCCAGACAGCCGATGCGGATGCCAATATCACCATCGAAGCGGTCAGCCGCGCCGACATCCGCAGCCATCTGCCACAGGCCGCCTGTTTCGTGGTGCCCAATATCTCGCGGTTAAGCGAATTCCGGCTGGCCCGGCGCACCCCAAGAACCGACTGGGCGCGCCTGACCACGCGCGAGCGGCTGGCGATATTCGTGCCCAATGATGCCACCCCGCAAGAGGTGCGCGATTGCCTGCATGAAGAGGTGGCGCAGGCGCTTGGCCCGCTCAACGATCTGTTCCGGCTGCCGCAATCGGTGTTCAACGACGATAACGTCCATGCCGTTCTGACCGGCTATGACATGATGATCCTGCGCGCGACCTATGCGCCGGAACTGCGCTCTGGCATGACACGCGGCGAGGTGGCGGACCGCCTGCCGCAGATCATGGCGCGGATCAATCCAAGGGGGGCCACGGTGCCGCCGCGCCGCGATGGCAGCACCCCGCGTGACTGGACCACCGCAATGGAAACGGCGCTGGGACCGCAGGCCAATATGGCGCAAAGGCGCGCCGCCGCCGCCCGCGCCCTTGATATCGGCCGCATCATGGGCTGGCAGGATCATCGCATGGGGTTTGCGCATTACGTGATGGGACGCCTGAGCCTGCCGCTGGACCCGAACGCCGCCATGATGCATTTCCAGACCGCTGACAGCCTGTTCGCACAGCGCCCTGAATATGCCCTGCACCGCGCCATGGTGGCCGCCCAGCTATCGGCCCATCTGGTGGCGCAAGGGCGCGGCGAGGAGGCTGTTGTCCTGATCGGACATCATCTGCCAGTGGTCGCCCGCCACGAGAATGCAGCCCTGATGGCCACACTGAGCATGCTGCGCGCCGAAGCACTGGAGGTGGCGGGACGCGGCGTCGAGGCGCAGGCCGTGCGTCTGGACAGTCTGGGCTGGGCGCGATACGGGTTCGGGGCGGAGGGGGCCATTCGCGCCAAACTAAGCGAGATCAGCGCCCTCAATCCGCTAAAAAGGAGAAACGGGCGGATATGATCGTATTGGGCGCGGCGCTACTGGGTGCCATCATTGGCGGGTTCACAGCCGCACGCCGCAAAGGCGGCAAGCTGGATATTGCACAATATGCAGCGGGCTACGCGATTGCCTTTGCGCTGTTGGGCCTGTTTGCAACCCTCTTCATCCACCGCGCGGCGTTGTGATCCGATGTTCCTGCCCTTCTTTGACAATCTCAGGAAAGGCGGCGTGCCTGTCAGCCTGCGCGAATACCTCTCGTTTCTGGAGGCGATGACCGCCGGTCTTGTCACCTATGACGTGGAAGGGTTCTATTATCTGGCCCGCACCGCGATGGTGAAGGACGAACGCAACATCGACAAATTCGACCGCGCCTTTGCCGAAACCTTCAAGGGGCTGGAGCAGATCGGCATGCAGGACGTGCTGAACGCGGTCAACATCCCCGCCGACTGGCTGGAAAAGCTGGCCGAAAAGCACCTCACCCCCGCCGAGATGGACGAGATCAAGGCCTTGGGCGGTTTTGACAAGCTGATGGAAACGCTCAAACAGCGGCTGGAAGAACAGCAAGGCCGCCATCAGGGGGGCAACAAATGGATCGGCACCGCCGGCACCTCGCCTTTCGGCGCGCATGGCTATAACCCCGAAGGCGTGCGCATCGGACAGGATAAATCGCGCCACCAGCGTGCGGTCAAGGTCTGGGACAAGCGCGAGTTCAAGAACCTTGATGACACGGTCGAACTGGGCACCCGCAACATCAAGGTGGCGCTGAAACGCCTGCGCCGCTGGGCGCGTGACGGGGCCAATGACGAGCTGGATCTGGACGGCACCATCCGCTCCACCGCGGAACAGGGCTATCTGGATGTCAAAACCCGCCCCGAACGGCGCAACGCCGTCAAAGTGCTGCTGTTTCTGGATGCGGGCGGGTCAATGGACCCACATGTCAAAGTGGTGGAGGAGCTGTTTTCGGCCGCAAGGACCGAGTTCAAGCATTTGGAATACTACTATTTCCACAATTGCCTCTATGAGGGCGTATGGCGCGATAACCGCCGCCGCTGGGATGCGCAGACCCCCACATGGGAGGTGCTGCGAACCTATGGCGCGGATTACAAATGCATTTTCGTAGGCGATGCCAGCATGTCCCCCTATGAGATCGCCTATCCCGGCGGGGCCAATGAACATTGGAACGCCGAAGCCGGACAAGTCTGGCTGCAACGCGCGCGCGACCAGTGGCCGCATCATGTCTGGATCAATCCGGTGCCGGAAAAATACTGGTCCTATACCCAGTCCATCAAGATGATCCGCGAGATTTTCGAGGACCGGATGGTGCCGATGACCCTGTCCGGTATCGAACGCGGCATGAAAGAAATGGCGCGCTGACTCCCCGCTTGCAGGATCGGCCATGCCGGTCCAGACTATGCGCTCCAGCCAGTTTGCAAAGCCTGATCATGTCAAACGCCCCGGTCACCCATATCGATCCTGCCGCCTTCCGCGCGGATCCCTACCCGGTGCTGGCGCAGATGCGCGCCCATGCCCCCATAACCTATGTGCCGGAACTGGGCGCAACCCTGCTCACGCGGCGCGATGATATCTATACGCAGGAAAAGCGGATCGATGTTTTCTCCAGCCTGCAGCCGGACGGGCTGATGACACGGCTGATGGGCGAAAACCTGATGCGCAAGGATGGGGCCGCGCATCAGGCCGAACGCCGCGCGCTGTTTCCCGCGCTCAGCCCGCGCACCGTGCGCGATCATTGGCTGGCAGAGTTTCAGGGCGCGGCCCTGAACATCCTTGCCACCCTCAAACCCGATGCGCGCTGCGATCTGGTGCGCGCCTATGCCATGCCTGTCTCGGCCGAGGCGCTCAAGGCGATCACCGGCCTCAGAACCATGCCCGCAGCTGAAATGGACCGCGTCAGCCAAGGCATGATCGACGGTTGCGCCAATTACGCCAATGATCCCGCGATCGAGGCCGAATGCCACGATTGCACCAGATCCATCGACGCCCATATCGATGCGATGCTGCCCGTGGTCACCGCCCAGCCCGATCATTCGGCCCTGTCGGTGATGCTGCGCGCGGGGCTGGCGCTGGACATTATCCGCGCCAATATCAAGCTGATCATCTCAGGCGGCCAGAACGAACCCCGCGATGCGATTGCAGGCACCATATGGGCGCTGCTGACCCATCCCGACCAACTGGCGCTGATCCGGTCAGGGCAGGCCACATGGGCGCAGGCCTTTGACGAATATGCCCGCTGGATATCGCCCATCGGCATGTCGCCGCGCCGCGTCGCGCGCGCCGATACCGTGGGCGATGTCACCTTCGCGCCGGAGGATCGCGTATTTTTGATGTTTTCCTCCGCAGGACGGGATGAGGCGCATTTCACCGATCCCGACCATTTCGATATCACCCGCAATACCGGCCCCGCCATCAGCTTCGGCGCAGGCCCGCATTTCTGCGCCGGTGCCGCCGCCGCGCGGGCGTTGATCGCGGATGTTGCGCTGCCGCTGGCCTTTGAGCATCTGCCGGAACTGGCGCTGGACGGCCCCGCCCCCTTTGCCGGCTGGGCCTTTCGCGGCCCGCTGTCAGTGCCGGTCAGGTGGCGTGCGTGACTTTGCTTCATTGTTCCTCAAATACTCAATAGCACCCCGATTTGCCGCGCCATATACCCTTGCCGCAGCGCCGCAGCGAAACCATATCTAACATATGTTAAAATTTACCCCTATCCTTCTGGCCATTCTCTATGCGGTCGCCATGTACCGGTTTTCGGCATGGCGCACCGCGCGGGAGCTGGACACCCGCTCAACCGAATTGGCGGACCCTGCCCTCAAGAAAATGACAGATAAGCTGGCCAGCGCCCTCGATCTGCCGCGTATCCGCGTGCATATCTACGAGATCGACCCGGTCAACGGGCTGGCCGCCCCCGACGGGCGGATCTTTATCACGCGCGGGTTTTATCGCAAATTCCAGCAAGGCGAGGTCACAGCCGAGGAAATCGCCAGCGTCATCGCGCATGAACTGGGCCATGTGGCGCTGGGTCATTCGCGCCGCCGGATGATTGACTTTTCCGGCCAGAATGCCCTTCGCACGGCCTTGGCGATGGTGCTGTCGCGGTTCTTGCCCGGGATCGGCGTCTGGATTGCCAATATGGTGACCACGGTTCTGGCCGCCACGCTGTCGCGGTCGGATGAATATGAGGCGGATGAATATGCCTCGGCCTTGCTGACCAAAGCCGGGATCGGGACGGGGCCGCAGAAATCACTGTTCGGCAAGCTTGAGGCGCTGACAAATGCGCGCGGCGGTGCCGCGCCCGCATGGTTGATGAGCCATCCCAAAACGCCAGACCGCATTGCCGCCATCGAAAAACACGAGGCGCGCTGGAATACGCTGAAAGGCTGAAGATCAAGGCACAAAACCGCGCCCTCTTCGGCCCTTCAGGCCATCATCGGTCGGAATGCATCGCCAGCGCCTTGCCCAGTCTCGGCAGATGCGCCTTTTTCAGCAGCGACCGGATATCCCACGCCGCGCCGGACAGGCGTTCAGCCTCAAGGCGCACCGCCTCGGCGGCGCGGGCGATCCGTTCGGGATGATCGGCATAGAGCGCGAGCAAGAACTGGTCCGGGTCCAGCCGCGCAAGCCCCTCTTCGGTCAGGATCTGGCGCGGAAAATCCTTGGCGTTCAGCGTCACGATCAGATCGGCATGGCCCGCGATAGCCGCGGCCAGCACATGCGTATCAGCCGGATCAGGCAGCCAGAGCCGCGCTTGCAATGACGCGGGAAAGCTCACCTCGGCCCCCGGCCAGCGCGCGCGCAGCATGGCGATCTCACCACGGGCCTGCGCTTGGGCTGCGGAGCCCAGTTTGGCCGTGGCGCGCGCCCATTCTTCAAGAATGCGCGGCGACCAAAGAGGCTGATACAGTCCTGCCGCCGCCACCCCCAGCAACACATCGCGCATCACAGTGGGATAGAGCACGCACGCGTCCAGCAGCACCTTCATAGGCGGAAGAACAGCGCCTTCAGATAGCCGCTTTCGGCCAGTTGCGGCAGCAGCGGATGATCAGGCCCGGCAAACCCGGTATGGATCTGCTGGCCCTGCCGTCCGGCGCGCCCGATCCCGCGCAGGCAGGCCGCGTGGAACCTGCCCAGATCAGCGGCATGCGAACACGAACACAGCACCAGAAAACCACCTTCAGCCACAAGCGAGGCGCCCAACCGGGCGATGCGTTCATAGGCGCGCAACCCCGCCTCAAGCGATTGTTTTGACGGCGCAAAGGCCGGCGGGTCACAGACCACCATATCATAGCGCGCGCCCTCTTCGGCCAGCGCGGCCATCACATCAAAGGCATCGCCCTTGCGGGTATCGAACCGCGCCTCAAGCCCCGAGGCCGCGGCCCCGTCACGCGCCAGCGCCAGCGCCGGGTCTGATCCGTCTACCGCCAGCGCATGCTCTGCCCCGCCAGCCAGTGCCGCCAGCGCAAAACCACCCACATGCGAGAACACATCCAGCACCTTGCCACCCTTGGCAAGGCTGGCCGCAAAGGCGTGGTTGGGCCGCTGATCAAAGAACAGCCCGGTTTTCTGCCCGCCGGTCAGATCCGCCATATAGGTGGCCCCGTTCATCGGCACCGGCACGGGCGCGTCCGGGGCCTGCCCCAACACCACCGCGCTGCTATCATCGAGCCCTTCCAATGTCCGCGCGCGGCCAGAGGCGCTTTTGATCACCGTGCTGACACCTGTCACCGCCTGCAAGGCCGCGGTCAGATCATCCAGCATCGCCTCGGCCCATGCTGCATTGGGCTGGATCACCGCAACATCACCGAATCGGTCGATAACCACACCGGGCAGGCCATCTGCCTCGGCATGGACCAGCCGGTAATAGGGCGCATCGTAAAGCCGCGTCCGCAGGGCCAGCGCGCGGGTCAGCCGCGCCTGCAGCCAGTCGCGGTCTATGCTGGCGGCGGGATCACGGTCCATCACCCGCGCGATGATGCGCGAGTTGACATTGACCGTGACAAGGGCCAGCGGCGTTCGCTCGGCATCCTCCAGCACAGCAATCGCGCCGGGCTCCAGCCCACGGCTGCGCCGGTCGGTGACCAGTTCATTGTCATAAACCCACGGAAAACCGTGGCGGATGGCGCGCGGCTGGGCTTTGGGGCGCAGGCGCACAACGGGATATGGGGACGCTGTCATAACGCCCTCTTAGCCGCGTTTGCGGTATCTGGAAAGGTCAGATCGGCGCGGCGCTTTCCAGACCTGCCACCAGCAGCGTCACACCACGATTGCCGCCCATGCTGCCCGGCCGCTCAAGCTCGGCGCGCAGGGTATTGGCCAGATGATACGTGACACGCACCTTCTGGGTCAGGCCAGCCCGCTCTGCCGCCAGCGCGCGGTCACCGCCATAGCCTTTCAGATCGGCGCGGATGGTGCGGGTGGGCAACAGGGCCTGCTCCGTGGCAGGATCACGCAGGGTCAGATCAAACCGGATGGAATGCACGCCACCCACGCTATAGCGGGTCTTTTCCGTCATTGCATGAAAGCGTCTGAGGGTGATTTCCACCACAGCAGGCTGTGATCCGGCATGGCCCCTTAGCGCCAAGGACATGCTGTCATGCAGGAGCGCGTCCATCTGGGCGTGACGGTCGCCATAGGGAGCGCCGCGCCAGACGATATCGCCCATCGGGTAGTATGTATTGGCCTCGGACACCTGCAAATCGCGCGGCACGGTGATTTGGGTATCGACAACGCGTATCGCGGGCAATGCGGTTGCTTTGGCTTGATGTATCGGCCCCTCTGCGGGGGTGGCGGCGCGGCCTGTCTTGCATCCGCTTGCGGCGTTACCGCTAACACCGTATACCATGGGCCATCCGGGTCTGATCAGGGTCAAAGATCAGGGCCATATCCGACCGCAGAAAGGGGAATAGGACATGCCAGTGCAGGATCAGGTGGCACGGGTCACAGACAGGATCATCCAGCGCAGCCGCGACAGCCGCGAGAGGTACATGACCCTGATGCGCCAAGCCGCCGCCGAGGGTCCGCGGCGCGGGCATCTGAGCTGCTCCAATCAGGCCCATGCCTATGCCGCGATGGGACCGGATCAAGCCACGATGGCCACCACCCCTGCCCCCAATCTGGGGATCGTGACCGCCTATAACGATATGCTGTCCGCGCATCAGCCCTTCGCGCGTTTCCCCGATCTGATCCGCAAGGCGGCGCAGGGCGTGGGCGCCACAGCGCAGGTGGCAGGCGGTGTGCCCGCAATGTGCGACGGGGTCACGCAAGGCCAGACCGGGATGGAACTGTCGCTATTCTCACGCGATGTCATCGCCCTGTCTGCGGGAATCGCGCTGTCGCATAACACCTTTGACGCCGCGCTCTATCTGGGGGTTTGCGATAAGATCGTACCCGGTCTGGTGATCGCGGCGGCGACATTTGGCTATATCCCGGCGCTGTTTTTGCCCGCAGGCCCCATGACATCGGGCCTACCCAATGACGAGAAAGCACAGGTGCGCCAGCAATTCGCCCGCGGTCAGGTGGACCGCGCCGCGTTGATGGCGGCCGAGATGGCCTCCTATCACGGCCCCGGCACCTGCACCTTTTACGGCACGGCCAATACCAACCAGATGCTGATGGAATTCATGGGCCTGCACCTGCCCGGTACGTCTTTCGTAAACCCCGGCACGCCGTTGCGCGACGCATTGACCGTGGCAGGCACCGAGCGTGCGGCCGCAATCACCGCTTTGGGCAATGATTATACGCCTGTGTGCGATGTGCTGGACGCACGCGCCTTCGTCAATGGCATCGTGGGGTTGATGGCGACAGGCGGCTCCACCAATCTGGTGCTGCACCTGCCCGCCATGGCGCGCGCGGCGGGCGTGCAACTGGCCTTGGAGGATTTTGACGATCTGTCCGCCATGACCCCGCTGCTGGCCAAGGTCTATCCCAATGGTCTGGCCGATGTGAACCATTTCCATGCCGCAGGCGGTCTGGGCTATACGATCGCGCAACTGCTGGAGGCAGGCCTGCTGCACCCCGACACCATGACCGTGGCAGGCAAAGGGCTGGAGCGCTACACGCATGAGCCGCAACTGACAGAGACCGGCCTGACATGGACCACCGGCAGCCCCGTCAGCCAGAACACCCGCATCCTGCGCCCCGTATCGGACCCGTTCCAGCCCAGCGGCGGGCTGCGCCAACTGACCGGCAATCTGGGCACCGGGGTGATCAAAACCTCGGCCGTGACCCCGGAGCGCCACGCGATCACAGCCCCTGTGCGCGTCTTTGATACGCAAGAGGCCGTCAAAACCGCCTTCAAAGCCGGAGAATTCACCAGTGACACGATCGTGGTGGTGCGGTTCCAAGGACCCCAAGCCAATGGCATGCCGGAATTGCACGCGCTGACGCCGGTGCTGGCGGTGCTGCAGGATCGCGGGCTCAAGGTGGCGCTGGTGACCGATGGGCGGATGTCCGGCGCCTCTGGCAAAGTGCCTGCGGCCATCCATATCAGCCCCGAAGCCGCCGCCGGTGGTGCGCTGGCGCGGTTGCGTGACGGCGATGTGATCCGGCTGGATGCCACCACCGGCCAGATCGAGGCGCTGGTCCCCGATCTGGACAGCCGCGCCCCCGCCACCCCGGACCTGAGCGGCAATGGCACCGGCGTCGGGCGCGAATTATTCGCCATGTTCCGCGCACAGGTCGGCCCCGCCGCCACCGGCGCCGCCGTGGTGGTCTGACATGTCTCGCGCAAACCCTGTGCAATGCGGCTTCTTCTTGCCTTAAATATCCAAAATCCAACCGTCCCGCCCCCGCCACCCTGCCAGATGGAACCCGCCATGACCCCGCATCTTGCCTCTGAAACCACCCTGACACTTTGCCGTATGGCCCCGGTGATCCCCGTTCTGGTGATCCGTGATCCCGCCCATGCCAGGCCCCTGGCGGCTGCGCTGGTGGCGGGCGGGCTTCCGGTGCTGGAGGTGACGCTGCGCACCCCTGCCGCACTGGAGGTGATTGCCGAGATGGCCGATGTCGCAGGCGCTGTGGTGGGCGCGGGCACCGTGCTGTCGCCTGCCGATATCCGCGCCGTGATGGCGGCGGGGGCAGGTTTCGCGGTATCACCGGGATCAACCGACCGTTTGCTGGCGGCCTGCGAGGAGCAGGGTCTACCGCTGCTGCCCGGTGCCGCCACCGCGACCGAGGCGATGCGCCTGCTGGACCGTGGCTATAGCACACAAAAATTCTTTCCCGCCGAGATCGCAGGCGGCACCGCCGCCCTGCGCGCCTTGTCCGCGCCGCTGCCACAGATCACCTTTTGCCCGACCGGCGGCATCGGACCGGCCAATTGCGCCGATTATCTGGCCTTGTCCAATGTAGCCTGCGTTGGCGGCAGCTGGGTGGCCCCGGCCGATCTGATCGACAAAGGCGATTGGGACGCGATCGAGGCACTTGCACGGCACGCGGCCGGCTTGCCGCGCGCGGGCTGAGGCCCCCCGGTCAGATTGCATAACTTCTGTCAGATTGCGTACCCTCGGTCAGGCCTTGCGGCCTTCCTCGGTTGGGACAGTGCCAGCACAGGCTGGCCTGATCCTTTCGGTTCCTTATCGCACAGCCAGCCTCAATCCCGCTTGCGGGTGCGCCAGCCGCCGCGCCGCCCGCTGACACCAGAGGTTTGCAACCCTTCACGCATCACCGCCGTCATCGGGTGATCGGGGGCGGTGGGGCCATAGCGCGCCACCAGATCTTGCAGCACGCTGCGGCTGTCGCTGCTGTCTGGCAGGCTCAGCGCCCAGTCCAGAAATATCGTGCGGCATTCCTCGGTGGTGATCGCGTCGATACGGTAGGCTTCCGCGATCAGGCTTTTTGGGTCCTCGACCGTGCCTTTTTTCATGCGTCTTCCTCTGATGTCCCAAGGCCCTCTGATGATGTCTGCAGCAGCGCCGAGATGGCTTGATCTGCCCGCGCAGCCACATCGGCCAGCGCAGCCTCCAATGTCTCCAGCCTGTCCCTGCCCGTTTCGCGCATCAACATGCGGCAGCCCCCTTCGCCGATCCGTGCCGGATCAAGTGGCTTGTCACTCAGCAGTTTCGACACCAGCTGCAGCCGCCAGAACAACAAATAGGCCGCGGTCAGCGCGGCACCAGTCTCGGCATCCATCCAGCCCAGGGCAACGCCCGCCGCCAGCCCGTCACGGGCGCCGCGATCCGGGCTGGCCGCCATCAGGCTTGCGGCCTGCGCGATCAGTTCGACATCCTGCAACCGCCCTGCGCCCAGCTTGGCATCCCATGGCCCTTCGGGCGGTTTGGCCGCGGCAATCCTTGCGCGCATCGCCGCGACATCCGCGATGATCCGTTCGCGCGGATGCCCCCGCGCCAGCACCGCCTTGCGCACCGCCTCGACATCATGCGCGACTGCGGCCTCGCCCGCGACGGGGCGCGCGCGCGTCAGGGCCAGATGTTCCCAGACCCATGCCTCTGTCATCTGGTAATCCCGAAAGCTGGTCAGGCTGGTGGCCACTGGTCCCTGCGTGCCAGAGGGGCGCAGCCGCATGTCGATCTCGTAAAGCTTGCCCTCGGCCATCGGGGCGGTCACAGCGGTGACCAGGGCCTGCGTCAGCCGCGCATAATAGGGGCGCGACGCCAGCGGGCGGCGGCCATCCGACATCTCGATCCCGTCCGCATCATAGATCACGATCAGATCCAGATCCGAACTGGCGTTAAGCCGCCCTGCCCCCAGTGACCCCATGCCCAACACCATCGCGCCGCGTCCCGGTGGCGGGCCGTGCTTGGCGCTGAATTGCGCCACCACCACGGGCCAGATCGCGCGCAATGTCGCCTCGGCCAGATCGGCATATTGCGGGCCTGCCGCATCCGCATCAATCAATCCGCGCAGGTGATGCACCCCGATGCGGAAATGCCATTCCTTGGCCCAGCGGCGCGCCGCATCCAGCTTGCGCTCGTAATCGGCCTCGTCGGTCAACCGCGCTGACAGCTCCTCCGCCAGCGCCGCCATCCCCGGCCAAGGGGCAAAGAACCCGCCCCCGATCACGGCATCGAACACACCCGAATTGCGCGACAGATGTTGCGCCAGCGCCGGCGAGCTGCCAACGATATCGACCAGCAGGTCGATCAGTTGCGGGTTGACATCAAAGAGCGCGAAAAGCTGGACCCCGGCAGGCAGGCCCGCAAGAAAGCCGTCAAAGGCCAGCAGCGCCTCGGACGGGTTGGTGGTGCGCGCCAGCCGCGACAGGATTTCGGGGCGCAGCCGTTCAAAAATCTCCACCGCGCGGTCCGAGCGCAGCGCGGGATAGCTGCGCCAGCGGCTGGTGATTTCGGTATCAAAGCTTTGCGCCACCTCATCCAGCACATCGGGCGCGGGGCTGATGCCGCTGCCTGCAAAAAACCCTTCGGTCAATTCATGCACCTCGGTCAGGCGCGCCTTGAGGTCTGTTTCAAGCTGTGCCTGATCCACGCCCATAAAGGCCGCCAGACGGGCAAAGCCTTCGGCGCTGCGCGGCAGGCTGTGGGTTTGGGCGTCATTGATCATCTGCAAACGGTGCTCCACCTCGCGGTGGGCGCGGTAATGCTCTGTCAGGGTGGCGGCCACATCATCGGGCAACCAGCCCTTTTGCGCCAGCACGGCCAGCCCCTGCACCGTGCCGCGCACCCGCAGATCGGGATCGCGCCCGCCTGCGATGATCTGGCGGGTCTGGGTGAAAAACTCGATCTCGCGGATGCCGCCGCGCCCCAGTTTCATGTTATGCTCCGGCAATTCGACCGGACCGCCCAGACCTTTATGGGCGCGGATGCGCAGGCGCATGTCATGGGCATCCTGAATGGCGGCAAAATCCAGATGTTTGCGCCAGACAAAAGGCCGCAGCGTTTTCAAAAACGCCGCCCCCGCCGCCAGATCACCCGCCGCAGGGCGCGCCTTGATATAGGCGGCGCGTTCCCATGTGCGGCCAAGGCTTTCGTAGTAACGCTCCGCCGCCTCCATCGACATGCAGACCGGCGTGACCGATGGATCAGGGCGAAGGCGCAGATCGGTGCGGAACACATAGCCCTCGGCGGTGTTGTCGCTAAGCATTGCCGCCATCTTGCGGGTGGCGCGGATCAGCGACGCGCGCGCCTCGTGATAGTCATCAGCGCCAAAGCGGGTTTCGTCAAACAGGCAGATCAGGTCGATATCGGAGGAGTAATTCAGCTCATGCGCGCCCATTTTCCCCATGGCCAGCGCCACCATACTGCCGCCGGTTTCGGCATCATCAGCGGCCATGCCGGGCAGCTTGCCGCGTTTGATTTCTGCGCCGATGCACGCGCGCAAGGCCAATTGGCAGGCCAGATCGGCAAAATCGGTCAGCGCGGTTGTGACCTGTTCCAGCGGCCATGCGCCGGACAGATCAGCCAGCGCCGTCAGCAGCGCCACGCGGCGTTTGCCCTGCCGCAGCGCATCTGCCAGCGCATCAGGGGCCACTTGCGCCAGATCGTGATGCAGTGTGGCAAGAGCAGATTCAGGATCCTCCAGCGCGGGCAAAAGCCAGCCCGGCTCCTTTTCGATCAGCGTCTTGAGATAGGGGCTGCACCCACCCGCGCCCTCGATCAGTCGGGCGATATCGCCCTCCGCCTCGGGCAGGCAGGCGCGGGCTTCGGCCCCGCGATCAGGGTCGAAAGGATGCGGCAGGCGGGTCAGGCGGGATGCGATGGACATGAGCGCACCATGGGCGCAGGCCCCTGCGTGGTCAATAGGGGGATGAAGGGGCTGGCCAATGTGCCAAGGCGCTGCAATTGTGCTCAAAAACCTGATCCACATGACCAAAGGACAAGACGGATGAGCAAGAGCATGGCCCGCGTGCGCCGCGCGCTGGAAGAGGCGGGGTTGCACGTTGGCATTCACGCCTTGGGCGAGGCGCGCACCGCCGCACAGGCGGCACAGGTGGCAGGCTGCGCGATTGACCAGATCGCCAAGTCGATCATCTTTGTAGGGCAGGACAGCGGCCGCGCCGTGCTGTTTCTGACCGCAGGCGGCAATCAGGTGGACAGCGCGCGCGCCAGCACAGTGGCGGGCGAGCCGCTGGGCAAGGCCGATGCCGCCCTGATCCGCGCGCAAACCGGATTTGCCATCGGCGGGGTGGCCCCGATCGGCCATCTGCAACCCGTGCGCGCCTTTCTGGACCCGCGCTTGATGGATTTCAGCGTGATCTGGGCCGCAGCAGGCACACCGCACCATATTTTCCCCATCGCGCCCGCCGATCTGCACCGGCTGACCGGCGCGCAAATCGCTGAATTCACGGCGCATTCCAAATAATGTAAATTTCTTTTACATACCCTCTTGCAGGATGCGGATGAAATACCGATCTTGGAGATGTGAAGGCAATTTACATTAACCCAAAAACGGAGTGTCCCCATGAATACTGCCCTGCCCTATTCTTCTGCAGCCACACAGCCGATGGGCTGGTTGTCCCGCGTTGAGAGCTGGCTTGATTCCAAAGGCAAAGGCGCCTGGATCGCCGCGATGGTTCTTGGCTTTATATTTTTCTGGCCTCTGGGCCTTGCCCTTCTGGCCTATATGATCTGGAGTAAGCGTATGTTCAGCACATCCTGCCGCACCCGTACCGTCACGCGCCATGTGTCAACGATGATGACCTCATCGGGCAATAGCGCCTTTGACAATTACAAAGCCGAAACGCTGCGCCGCCTTGAGGATGAGCAGACCAGCTTTGAATCCTTTTTGCAGCGTCTGCGCGATGCCAAGGACAAGGCCCAGTTTGATGATTTCATGGCCGACCGCGCCCGCGCTGCGGCTGCTGCCACCGATGACACATCGCGCAGTGACGGCTGACAGCAAAGCAACCGATGTCGCAGGCACACCCTGCGGCATCCCGCCTGCCCTTGATGATGCGAGTATGCGATGACCTATTCCGTTTTGCACCTTCCCGATCCTGTCAAGCAGCCAGAGTTCTATGCCGATGTGCCGCTCAAGCGGTTGGTCGCCTGGGTGATTGACACGGTTATGATCGTGGTGATCTGCGTGCTGATCCTGCCGTTTACCGCCTTTACCGGGGTGTTCTTCTTTCCCTTCATGGTGCTGGTGGTGGGCTTTGGATACCGCGTTGTCACCTTGGCCAACCGGTCCGCGACATGGGGCATGCGCCTGATGGCGATAGAGTTCCGCGATGCGCGGGGGGATCGCTTTGGGCTGGGCATGGCGACAGCGCATACCTTTGGCACCAGCGTGTCCTTTGCAATGCCGCTGTTGCAGGTGGTCTCGGTGGTGCTGATGCTGACCACGGCCCGGCGGCAGGGGCTGAGCGATCACTTTCTGGGGACCGTGGCGCTGAACCGGGCAGCGGCCAGCTAAGGCTGTTTTGGTCCACGGGGGTGTTTTGACGCAAAGAACGGGCAATTAAAGAACGGGCAATTAAGGATAATTCGAATTGCATTACGGGGGCTTTTATTCACCTCTTGGCGGATGACCTCTTCGTTGTTATCGTCATGGTGCAACTGGTTCGAAGGTCCCCATGCGCCACACCCTGCCCATCGCCCCGCAATTTTATGTGACGGCCCCGCAGCCCTGCCCCTATCTTGAGGGGCGGATGGAGCGTAAGCTGTTCACGGCCCTGCAAGGCGAAGGGGCCGAACGCCTGAATGACAGCCTGTCCAAGCAAGGGTTCCGCCGCTCGCAGAATGTGCTCTACCGCCCCTCTTGTGCCGATTGCGCGGCCTGTTTGTCCGCGCGGATCCGGGTGGCGGATTTCACACCCTCGCGCAGCCAGAAACGCAGCATGAAGCGCAACGAGGGGCTGGAACGGCGCGCCACAAGCCCTTGGGCCTCCGAGGATCAGTATGATCTGTTCCGCCGCTATCTGGACAGCCGCCACGCAGATGGCGGCATGGCGGATATGGATGTGTTCGAATTTGCCGCCATGATCGAGGAAACACCGATCCGCACCCGCGTGGTAGAGTATCACGATACCGCCAGCCGCGATCTGGCCGCCGTGTGCCTGACGGATGTGCTGGATGACGGGGTCAGCATGGTCTATTCCTTCTACAAGCCCGACCGCAGTGCAGACAGTCTGGGCACCTATGTCATCCTAGATCATATCCGCATCGCGCAAGAGGCCGGCCTGCCCTATGTCTATCTGGGCTATTGGGTGCCCGGCAGCGCCAAAATGGGCTATAAGGCCAAGTTTTCCGGGCTGGAATTATATTCGCGCGGGTCTTGGCAGCCGATGCGCGACCCGGGCTCCTATTCATCCGAGATGCACCCGCTCTCCACTGATCCGATTTCGGAACAGGTCGCCAATATCTCGCTTCCGGGGTCGGTGCCGGCACGCTCCTGATCAGGCCTGATCAAGCCTGATCAGGGCCGGTTGCAGGATGTGCGCAGGATGGCGGCACGAAAGCTGTAGCAGGACACAAAGCGCGCGCAGGTCGCCCTGCGCGGCGGCGATTGCGGATTTTGCCCCCCCTGATGGCTGGCTTATCCCCCCGATATGAGCAATTTTTACCCCGATAATTCCTTTCCTGACGTTTCAAGACCAAATTGCGCAACAAAGATACAAAATTTATCACCCCTGCGACATTAAATGCACCCGATTGACGGTTGACGCTGCCTTGCAGCACTCATAATGTCTCGCCACGCAGATAGGAGCCCTTTGGCATGACACCTCTAGTGATCATTGTAAGGACATGGCGCATGGGCCGGTAACGGACACCCAAAAGGTACCCCATGCGCCCCCGACACAATCGGGGGCTTTTTTATGCGACACAACGACCCCAGATGCATGACGCGAAAACGGAGCAAAGCACATGACACGTCAGATGACCGGAGCGAGAATGGTGGTTCAGGCCCTCAAGGATCAGGGTGTGGACGTCGTATTCGGGTATCCCGGCGGGGCCGTGCTACCGATTTATGACGAGATTTTTCAGCAAAACGAGATCCAGCATATTCTGGTGCGCCACGAACAGGGTGCCGTGCATGCCGCCGAAGGCTATGCCCGCGCCACCGGCAAACCCGGTGTGGTGCTGGTAACCTCGGGCCCAGGCGCCACCAATGCAGTGACAGGCCTGACCGATGCGCTGATGGATTCCATCCCGATTGTCGTGCTGACCGGACAGGTGCCGACCTTCATGATCGGCAATGACGCGTTCCAAGAGGCCGATACCGTTGGCATCACGCGCCCTTGCACCAAACATAACTGGCTGGTCAAGGATACCGAGAAACTGTCCACCGTGCTGCACGAGGCGTTCCATGTCGCCCTGACAGGCCGCCCCGGCCCGGTTCTGGTGGATATCCCCAAGGATGTGCAATTTGCATCCGGCACCTATCATGCGCCACAAAAGGGCGGCACGCGCCGCTACCAGCCGCAGGTCAAGGGCGATCTGGAATCGATCACCGAACTGGTTGTCGCGCTGGAAACCGCCAAACGCCCGATTTTCTATACAGGTGGCGGCGTGATCAATTCCGGCCCCGCCGCCAGCCAACTGCTGCGCGAACTGGTGGAGGCGACAGGCTTTCCCATCACCTCCACCCTGATGGGTCTGGGGGCTTACCCCGCATCAGGCCAGCATTGGTTGGGGATGCTGGGCATGCATGGCCTTTATGAAGCGAATATGGCCATGCATGGGTGCGATCTGATGATCAATATCGGCGCGCGCTTCGATGACCGGATCACCGGCCGTGTTGATGCGTTCAGCCCCAACTCCAGAAAGGCCCATATCGATATTGACCCCTCCTCGATCAACAAGGTGATCCGCGCCGATATCCCGATCGTGGGCGATGTCGCGCATGTGCTGGAAGATATGCTGAAAATCTGGAAGGCACGCGGGCGCAAGACCAATAAGGAGGGTCTGGCCAAATGGTGGGCCCAGATCGAGGAATGGCGCAAGGTTGATTGCCTGAAGTTCGAGCAAAAGGGCAAGGTGATCAAGCCGCAACACGCGCTGAAACGGCTGGAAGAGCTGACCAAGGGGCATGATCGCTATATCTGCACCGAAGTGGGCCAGCACCAGATGTGGGCGGCGCAATACCTGAACTTTGAAGGGCCCAACCGCTGGATGACCAGCGGCGGGCTGGGCACGATGGGCTATGGTTTTCCGGCCTCCATCGGGGTGCAGATGGCGCATCCCGAGGCATTGGTCATCAACGTGGCCGGAGAGGCATCGTGGTTGATGAACATGCAGGAAATGGGCACTGCGATGCAGTTCAACCTGCCGGTCAAGCAGTTCATCCTGAACAATGAACGCCTTGGCATGGTGCGCCAGTGGCAGGAATTGCTGCATGGCGAGCGCTATTCGCAAAGCTGGTCACAATCCCTGCCCGATTTTGTGAAACTGGCTGAAGCCTTCGGCGCCAAGGGTATCTTGTGCAGCGATCCGGCCGATCTGGATGATGCGATCATGGAAATGGTCAATTATGACGGTCCGGTGATCTTTGATTGTCTGGTGGAAAAGCACGAAAACTGCTTCCCGATGATCCCGTCGGGCGAGCCGCATAACAAGATGCTGCTGGGCGAAGCCAGCACCAAGGATGCCATCGGATCGAAAGGGGCCGTCATGGTGTGACGCAAAATTCCTGAACAGGAATTTTCACAAGAGTTTTGCAGAAAACTCTTGGGCATCATGACGCTAGCGAAGGAAAACAAGATATGTCTGCACTACAGATCAAAAAGGGCTCGACCAAGCATTCGGCCTATAACCTGCGTTCGACCTTTTCCGATGTCGAGGAACGCCACACGCTGGCAGTGATTGTTGATAATGAGGCCGGTGTTCTGGCCCGCGTGATCGGGCTGTTTGCCGGGCGGGGCTATAATATCGAAAGCCTGACGGTTGCCGAGATCGACCATAGCGGTCATCTGAGCCGCATCACGATTGTCACCACCGGCACGCCGCAGGTGATTGAACAGATCAAGGCGCAGCTGGGCCGGATCGTGCCGGTGCATCAGGTCAATGATCTGACGGTTGAGGGCCATTCCGTGGAGCGTGAACTGGCGCTGTTCAAGGTTGAGGGGACAGGCGACAAACGGGTGGAGGCGTTGCGGCTGGCCGATATTTTCCGCGCCAATGTGGTGGACAGCACGCTGACCAGCTTTGTGTTTGAAATCACCGGCGCGCCTCAAAAGATTGACGCTTTTGCAGACCTGATGCGCCCGCTTGGGTTGTTGGAAGTGGCCCGTACCGGCGTTGCGGCGCTGTCGCGTGGTGGCGCGTCCTGATCAAGGACTGACATGATAGAAAGGCGCGCAGGCGATAGCAACCGCGCCTTTTTTCATGCCCTTTGTGCAGTAACCAGCCGGTAAAGATGCCATGTGGCGTGGCCCAGCAGCGGCAGCACCAGAAACAGACCCAGAAACCACGGCACAAGGGCAGCAAAGGTCATCGCCGCGATCAGCGCGGCCCAGGCCAGCATCGGCACCGGATTGGCCAGCACCAGTTGGAAGCTGGTGATCATCGCGGTCACGAAATCCACATCGCGGTCCAGCAGCAATGGCAGGGTGATCACCGTGATCATATAGATCACAAGCGCAAATGCACTGCCAACAAGGCTGCCCACCGCCAGCATCGCCAGCCCGTTTGCTGTCAGGAACACCTCGTAAGATGTTGATATATTGGTCATCTGTGACAGGCCCAGAAACAGCGCAAAGATCATATGCGCCAGCGAGAACCAGAACAGGAAGATCATGATGATGATCGCGCAGATCGAGGGGAGTTGCCGCCGTGATTGCCGGATGACCACGCTGAGGATTTCCGACATCACCAAAGGCTGGCCCTGTTCCAGCCTGCGGCTGACATCATAAAGACCCACCGCCGCGAAAGGGCCGATCAGAGGGAAGCCGATGGCCGCGATCACCAGCCAGTAGGTCTGCCCCGTGCGCCATGTCAGTGCCGCCAGCAACAGGCCCAGCGTCACGTAAACCGCTGCGAAGAACAGCCCATAGCCCGGTGCGCGGCGCATATCGGCCCAGCCACGGCGCAACGCCTCGGTCAGATGGGCCATGCTGACCGCGCCGATGGGCGGCAGCCCTTCTTTGGGTATGTCCGACATGCTCCCTCCCCGTCACATTCAGATCCCCGCTTATGAAAACCGCAAAGCGGGACAAAAGCAAGGCTCAGCTTGCCAAAGGCGGCCTTTGATTGGGCCAGTCGGTGGCGCGGTGCCAGCTTTGCGCCAGTTGCAACAGGCCCGCATCATCGCCGTGGCATGCAAATATCTGCATCCCCATCGGCAGCCCCGCACCGGGGCCACCCGCCGCGCCGAAACCTGCGGGCAGGCTGATCGCGGGCAGGCCGATCAGGCTGACGGGGATCACCACCTCCATCCAGCGGTGATAGGTATCCATGGGCTGGCCCGCGATCTCTTTGGGCCAGTCCCAGTCAACCGGGAAGGGCCAGACCTGCGCCGAGGGCAGGACCAGCGCATCATATTGCGCGAACAGGTCCGCCGCGCGCGCGTACCAGCGCGAGCGGATCAGGCTGGCGCGCTGGATCTGCTGCGGGGTGAGGGCAAGGCCTGTTTCAATCTCCCAGATGGCATCGGGTTTGAGCAGATTGCGTTTTGCGGGATCAGAATACAAGGGATCAAGCCGCCCGGCATTGGCAAAGGCGCGCAGGGTCAGCCAGCTTTCCCATAATTCGGGCGCGCTGAAGGGGGCCTCGACCGCCTCGACCGTGCAGCCAAGATCGGCAAAGCCCTGCACCGCGCCTGCGACCTGGTCCAGCACGCCCGCTTCCATCGGATAGGCGCCGCCCCAATCGCCCAGCCAGCCGATGCGGCGGCCTTTCACCTCTGCGTCGATCCCGTCAAGGAAGCTGGCAGACGGCAGGCCGAAAGGCACGCGCGGGTTGGGGCCTGACTGCACCTCGAGCAGGGCGGCCATATCGCGCGGGCTGCGCGCCATCGGGCCCAGCGTGGCCAACGGGTGCAGATAGGTATCGCCCACCGGATCGGCGGGGATGCGGCCCCAGCTTGGCCGCATGCCATAGACATTGCACCACGCTGCCGGATTGCGCAGCGATCCCATCATGTCAGAGCCATCGGTGACCGAAAGCATCCGAGCCGCCAGCGCCGCCGCCGCCCCGCCCGATGATCCGCCCACGGTGCGGCTGCCATCATAGGGGTTGCGGGTTGCGCCATGCACCGGGTTGAACGTGTGGCTGCCCAACCCGAATTCGGGCGTATTGGTTTTGCCGATAAACAGGCCCCCCGCGGCGCGCATCCGCGCGACCATGCCGCAATCGGCCTGCGGCACGTAATCGGCAAAGGCAGGTGAGCCCATCGAGGTGGGGATACCCGCCACATCGGCCAGATCCTTGACCGCCAGCGGGATGCCGTGCAGCCAGCCCTTGCGCGGGCTGTTATCTGCCGCGCGCGCCTCTGCCAGCAGGGTGTCGGGGTCACGCAGGCTGACGATGGCGTTGATATCCCCGTTGACCGCCGCGATCTGGTCCAGCGTGGCCTGCATCAGATCGACCGCGCTGATCTGGCGCGCCTGCAACATGGTCGAGAGTTCAACCGCATCGCGGTTCATCAGATCGTTCATCGGCATTCCCTTTCCCCAACACAAAGGGCAGCGGTCAACCCCTGCCCTTCAAATGCTATTGAGGGCAGATAACGCCCCGAGGTTCAAGCGGATTTCAGCCTTCGGCCTGCGCCTCGGCCCGCGATTTGCCAGAGACATCCATCGCCAGTGTCGCCCCCATCAGACCGTCCAGATCACCGTCCAGCACGCCTTGGGTATCAGAGGTTTCAAACCCGGTGCGCAGGTCTTTGACCATCTGGTAGGGCTGCAACACGTAAGAGCGGATCTGATTGCCCCAACCGGCGTCCCCTTTGGCGGCATGTGCCTCGTTGATGGCGGCGTTGCGCCTGTCCAGTTCCATCTGGTAGAGGCGCGATTTCAGCGCCTTTATGGCGATATCGCGGTTCTGGTGCTGCGATTTTTCCGAGCTTGTGACAACGATTCCGGTGGGCATATGCGTGATGCGCACCGCCGAATCCGTGGTGTTCACGTGCTGACCGCCCGCACCGGAGGAACGGTAGGTATCGATGCGGATATCATTGGGGGCCACCTCGATATCGATATTGTCATCCACCACCGGATAGACCCAGACCGAAGAGAAAGAGGTGTGCCGCCGCGCCGCACTGTCATAGGGGCTGATGCGGACCAGACGGTGCACGCCGGATTCCGATTTCAGCCAGCCATAGGCGTTATGACCGGAAATCTTGTAGGTGACCGATTTGATCCCCGCCTCTTCGCCAAGGCTTTGGGCCTGCATCTCGACCTTGTAGCCCCTGCGCTCGGCCCAGCGGACATACATCCGCGCAAGGATACTGGCCCAATCACAGCTTTCGGTGCCGCCGGCACCTGCGTTGATTTCAAGGAATGTGTCGTTGCTGTCGGCCTCGCCATCCAGCAGCGCTTCAAGCTCTTTTTCGGCAGCTTTGAGTTTCAGCGCCTTGAGGGCGGCCTCGGCCTCGGACACGACTTCGGTATCCTCTTCCATCTCACCCAGTTCGATCAGGTCGATATTATCCTGCAATTCCTGCGCGATACCTTTGACGGTGTCCATCGCATCGACCAATGCCTGACGATCACGCATCAGGATCTGCGCCTTTTCAGGATCATCCCAGAGGGTGGGATCTTCGACGCGGGCGTTGAATTCCTCCAGCCGGTGCGGGGCCATTTCCCAATCCATGCGCTGGCGCAGCAGCTCCAGCGATTTCTGGATCTCGGCAATCGTGTTCTGAACCTCGGCGCGCATGGGTATTCCTGATGGATGATGGTGGGTGATGTATCAGCCATGCGTGATAGACCAGCAGCGGCTGCGGGGCAAGCGGGCGGGGGATGTGAGACACCCGTTAGTAAAGCCCGCCCGATGACACGGTGCCGAAATCCGCCTTGGGGCCAACCGTGGCGGTGCCCCCGGTGGAGGTGGTCACCTCGCGGCCCATACGCGCGCCCGCCTCTTGGACCAGCGGCAAGTTGGAGCCCATGGCAAAGCCGCCATCATACATCAGGCCAAAGATCGGCTCTTCGCCATCGCGGAAATATTCCGCCACGACATAATCACCGCTGGCATCATCCGAAAGGCGTGCGCCGGTGAACCTGTCAATCTTGATAAAGCGGCCACCGGGCGGCACCGCAAAGGGTCCGCCGCCATATTTTGCGGTCGCTTTCTTCATGAACTCCTGAAAAACCGGGCCGCACATGCCACCGCCGGACGCGCCACGCCCCAGCGGGCGCGGCTGGTCATAGCCGATATAACAGCCCGCGACGATATTGCTGGTAAAGCCCACGAACCAGACATCCTTGGAATCGTTGGTGGTGCCGGTCTTGCCCGCGACCGGCACATCAAGGCCGACGGTGCGCGCCGCTGTGCCGCGATCCACCACACCCGTCATCATCGAGGTCAGCTGATAGGCTGTGACCGCGTTCATCACGCGGTCAAGCTGTGAATCAATGCGCGGCGCCTGCCCCGGTGTCAGGTTCGGCACGCCGCAATCCACGCAATTGCGCGTGTCATGGCGATAGATGGTGCGGCCATAGCGATCCTGCACACGGTCCACCAAGGTGGGCTGCACACGTTCACCACCATTGGCGAACATGGCATAGGCCGCAACCATTTGGAACAGGGTGGTTTCTTCAGAACCCAGCGAGTTGGCCAGAAAACGGCCCATATTGGTGTAAACACCAAAGCGTTCGGCATAGCTGGCCACCACATCCATGCCGATTTCCTGCGCAAGGCGGATCGTCATCAGGTTGCGTGACTGTTCGATCCCGGTGCGCAGCGGCGTGGGGCCGTAATACTGGTTGCTGGCATTGCGCGGACGCCACAGCCCTTGGGGGGTGTTCACCTCGATCGGGGCATCAACCACGATGGTGGCCGGGCTGTAGCCGCTATCCAATGCGGCGGCATAGACAAAGGGTTTGAAGCTGGAACCGGGCTGGCGCTGCGCCTGTGTGGCGCGGTTGAACACCGAATCCTGATAGCTGAAGCCGCCCTGCATGGCGATGACGCGGCCTGTGTTGACATCCATCGCCATGAACCCGCCCTGCACTTCGGGGATCTGGCGCAGGCTCCACCGGACAAAGCTGCCATCGCTATCGGCGGTAATGGCGCGCACCAGCACGATATCGCCCACCTCCAACAGGTCAGACGGGATCTGTGCGCGCGGGCCAAGGCTGCCGTTTTCGCGCCGTTTGCGCGCCCATGTCACATCATTGGCGGCGATCACATGGTCCTCGCCTTCCTGCCCTTCAATGCCAAGGCGCGCCTCGGACCCTGACAGTTGCAGCACCACAGCGGGAAACCATTGGCCGTTCAGGTCCACATCGCGTGACACCTCCTGGCGGGCCAGCGCCTCGCGCCAGTTGCCCATAGCCTCCGCATCAAGGCTGCGGCCCGTGCCACGCCAGACGCCGGTATTGCGGTCATAGGTTTCCAGCGCGCGGCGCATGGCGAGGGCCGCTTCAACCTGCATTTCGGGGTCTATGGTGGCGCGCACGGTCATCCCGCCCGAGAAAAACTCATCCTCGCCGAAATCCACCGATAGCTGGCGGCGGATCTCATCGGTGAAATAGTCACGCGGCGGCAAGGCCGAGCGGAAGGTTTCAAAATCACCCGCCTGCACCGAGCGTAGCGGCATCGCCAGTTCGGCCTGAAACTGTTCCTCGGTCAGATAGCCGTTATCTTCCATCTCGCGCAGAACGTAATTGCGCCGCGCCAGCAGGCGGCTGGCCTGCCGCACCGGATGATAATCCGACGGGGCCTTGGGCAAAGAGGCCAGAAACGCCGCCTCATGCGGGGCCAGATCGCGCAGCGGTTTGTTGAAATAGGTCAGCGCCGCCGCTGTCACACCATAGGAGTTCTGGCCCAGAAAAATCTCGTTCAGATACAGCTCCAGAATGCGGTCTTTACTCAGCGTTTCTTCCAGACGGGTGGCAAGGATGATTTCCTTGATCTTGCGTTCCGCCGCACGTTCCCCGCCCAGCAGGAAGTTCTTCATCACCTGCTGCGTGATCGTCGAGGCCCCGCGCACATCCTGCCCGCGTGAGGCGACAGCGTCATAGATCGCCGCCGCAATGCTGCGCGCATCATAGCCGCCATGGCGGTAGAAATTCTTATCCTCGGCCGAGATGAACGCCTGTTTGACCAGATCGGGGATTTCCTCTGCCGGGGTGAACAGGCGCCGTTCTCTGGCGAATTCATCGATGATGCGCCCTTCAGCGGAATAGATGCGGCTGATCGTGGGCGGCGTATATTGCGCAAGGCTTTCATGGCTGGGCAGTTCGCGGCCATAGATGTAAAATACCGCGCCGATGCTCAGCGCGACAGCAAAAATGCCCATAGTGACAAGCGTAAACAGCCCGCCAAGGGTGGAAAGCAAGAATCTGATCACTTGGGGCCTCTGTCTGACATAAGGCATTCTATACCTGTCAGCGGCGGATGGGTCAAAACAAGAACCCGCGAGAGGCGGCGTGGTTTCGCCACATCACACAGGATTGGCGTGTTTTGGCGCATCCATAGCGGCATACCACCCGGTGCAAGCCCCGCGAATCATCCTGCTTTGCGCCGCACTAGGGT